>JAAESJ010000228.1 GCA_024229495.1 Verrucomicrobiaceae bacterium
CTCTGGATGGAATAAGGGAGACCGAGTAACCTTTGACTCTACGATTTATTGCGGAGAGTGCGAATACTGCAAAACAGACAATGTGAATCTCTGCAATGACCGCCGCGTGATGGGAGTTTCACCCGGTGATTATCGTCAGCACGGAGCATTCGCCGAACTTGTAGCGGTACCTTCTCACATCCTTCACAAATTACCTGATAACCTCTCATTTGTGGAAGCCGCCTTTGTTGAACCTGTCTCCATTGCCCTTCACGCAGTTAACAGGATTCCCGTAACGGGAAACGAGACTGCGGTTGTCGTTGGTGCGGGCATGATCGGGTTACTCGTAATCCAGGCCCTTCAGGCAAAGGGAGTGCCCCGTATCATCGCCGTGGACATTGATGAGGAGAAGTTGGATTGTGCCAGTGAAATGGGAGCAAGTGAAGTTGTCATAAGTAACGAAAAGGCCATTGACGCTATACATCACTTAACCGGTGATGGCGCCGAAATCGCAATGGAGGTTGTCGGCATCAACGATACCCTGAACATCGCCATTGCCTCCTTGCGCAAAGGAGGATCACTGGGACTTGTCGGCAATCTAGCACCTGAAACACGATTCCCCCTCCAATCAGTAGTAACCCGAGAGCTCACCTTGTATGGTTCATGCAGCTCCAGCGGGGAATATCCCGAAGCCCTTGAGTGCATTGCTGATGGCCGCATGAATGTAACTCCCCTGATCAGCGAAGTCGCTCCGTTGGCCGATGGCGCTAAATGGTTTGATCGTTTATACGGCGGCAAAGAGAAACTCCTTAAGGTGATTCTTGAACCCGCAAGCACTTAACCTTAAAACACATGCGTGTTCTAAGAACACAGCATCTAACTCCTTTCTTCAATTATGGACATGTTCAATCTACAGGGTAAAAAAGCCTTCGTTAGCGGAGCTAGCCGTGGTTTAGGGCGACAATTTACACTCGCTCTCGCCCGCTCCGGAGCAGATGTTGCGATAACCAGTCGCACACTCCAATCCCTTGAAGGCACCAAGGAGGAGGTCAATAAAATCGGCCGGGAGTGTCTCGTCCTTGAAATGGATGTTCTCGAGCAAGGAAGCCTTGAGGATGCAGCCAGTGAAGCCGAGGGTCACTTTGGACAAATCGATATTCTCATCAATAATGCGGGGTGCAATATTCGCAAACCCGCGATCGATGTCACTTGGGATGACTGGAAAACCATTGTGGACACCAACTTGCGCGGAGCCTTCTTTCTTGCCCAGGCGCTTGCGAAAGGAATGATTAAAAAAGGCTACGGCCGAATCGTTAACATCGGCTCCGTGACATGTGTCGCCGGATATGCAGGCCTAGCCCCCTACGGCGCAAGCCGAGGAGGCATCCGTCAAATGACGATGAGTCTGGCTCATGACTGGGGTGAGCACGGCATTACCGTTAATTGCCTGGCTCCCGGTTGGTTTAAAACTGAGCAGAATGCGGCACTCTACGAGGATAAAGGATGGGTAGAATATGTTGAGGAACGAATCCCTCTTGCCCGTGTCGGCCGCCCAGAGGACCTTGATGGCACTTGCGTATTTCTCTCCTCTGATGCCAGCGCCTACATCACAGGACAAACCATCCTTGTGGACGGAGGAATATCAGTCGGCGCCATCAGGGCGCTGCCTAGCAGCTAGATAAGCGACTCCGAATATTTCGTTCAGCCATGAGGCATCATGCAGTCGAGAGACTGCGCGCAATATCACTTGAGCGCTTTTTTGGATTTCAGCCTTTTCAGATCATCACTGTCAGGAACGCGAAAACCAACGTTCCTGAAAAGGCCTGCAGCGTTGGCCGTAAGCAGAGCAATGTCATCCCCCCCCCTGGCAGTGGCAATGTCCTGCTCAATCAAAAGCTTTCCTTCCACAAAGAGCATGAACGTGGTGCCGACCCACGCCAGTTGCAGTTCAGAAAACTTCTTTTGACATGCGGAACTCTTCTCATGAGCGAGAAGTCCATCACCAAGCAAAAGCGAACTATGCACAAAGATTGTCCCAGGCGCATGGCTATAAGCAATAATCGTGCGCTCTTTAGAATCAATAAAGCCAATCCCCACCCGGTGATCATCCCCGGGGTCCCCATTGTTTATCACCTGCAATTCTCCACGAATAACAATGTCGCCAGGTTCAGCCTTATGGAGAAAGACAGCGCCTTCAGCCTTAGCTGATGATTGCGACTTAAGGGTTCCACCCGAGTATTCCCAATCTTCCCCCTCCCTAGCTACCGTCCAGCTAGTGGGAAGGCTTTCCCCTTGAAACAAGGCTCGCCATCGGGCATTAGCGACCTCTACTTCACGTTGATGCGTTTCATGATCGGCGTTCCACTTCTCCACAACAGCTACAATCGCCCTTGCACCCTCTGCGTTTCCGGACTTGAGCTGCCTGTTCAACTCGATCTCGAGTCCCTTTTTTATCTTGGTAAGCTTAGCGTCAATCAACTCCTGTGCCTTTTTCGTGATATCACGGCGGTAGTCATCCATTTCTTCAACCAAAGCCTTGGCCCTTACTGGAAGCTCATCCTCCGCTTTGACCGGGGAAGTCAAAATGACAAGCACCATTAGACACGCCTTAAAGCGACAATTTAGTGAGAAATTCTCCTTCATACACATACTACTCTACTAAACCTAGGATTAAGCAAAATTCTTCATTCAATTTTCGCTATTGCAACCATCCTGCATGGCTGCCCTTCTCATTGGCTCCGTTTATGTTCTTGAATATAGTTTTATGACAATGTCCCATTATTTGCAATATTAGCTTACCGGATACCCACCTGATCAATATCAATTAAAGTATATGATGCTCACCGCTCAAAAAAGCCACATTGAGATCATTAAATTATCCCTGATCATTGCTATTAGTGGCTTTGGTTCCGCCCACTCGAAGCCTTCAAGTCACTGGGCATTCAAAGCGATTTCAAATCCCGAGATTCCATCCATTAAAGATCCCTCATGGGTTAAAAACACTATCGATCACTTTATCCTTAATAAAATTGAGGATGAAGGCCTCAATCCCTCCAAAAAGGCAAGTCCTCGCGCACTCATTCGCCGATTGTTTTACAGCCTCACGGGACTTCCTCCAAGCTTTGCGCAAATACAGGATTTTGAAGACGGTGTAAACCAAGGCAACTACACCGCACTAGTTGACCGCTTGCTAGAATCGCCCCACTTCGGGGAGCGCTGGGGTCGTCATTGGCTTGATATCGCACGGTATTCAGACACCAAGGGCTATGTATTTGAAGAGTCACGTGACTACCCATATGCCTATACCTATCGCGACTGGGTAATCCGCTCATTCAACGACGATCTCCCCTACAACAGGTTTCTTACTTATCAACTCGCCGCCGATACGCTTACTGCCGGGAATGATGACAGGGAACACCTTGCCGCAATGGGCTTCCTCACTGTCGGTCGACGTTTCCTGAATCGTGAACCGGATATCATTGACGACCGTATTGATGTCACATTCAGGGGGATGATGGGCCTAACCGTGGCATGTGCACGTTGCCACGACCATAAGTATGACCCCATTCCCATCAATGACTACTATTCACTCTACGGCGTTTTCGCCAGCTCAACTGAGCCGAATGAGTTACCACTTCTAAAGACTGGACCGGAAACCGATTCCACACGTGCATTCAGGTCATCTCTTTCAAAGAAACAGGGGCAGTTGGACAGCTACCTTGAAAAACGTGTTTCCCAGCAGAGTGAACCAATCTACATCAAAAAATACCTCCTGACGGCAACCGAAGGAATGGCGCTTAGCGCCGATGAATTAAAGAAACTGGCATCTTCCCGGAAGCTTCTCCAGACCATCACCCTCCGCTGGCGTGACACACTGAAGAAAAAATCCGCCTCCAGTGACCCTGTCTACGCTCCATGGATTGCCTTTTCTCAATTGCCTCCTGAACAATTCTCCGCTCAATCAGCCAAAACATGGGAAAAAATTAAGTCCTCAGCGGTATCAATCCACCCAGTCATAGCCAAACAACTTGATAAGCTGCCTATGCAGTCATTGGAGCAGATCGCATCACTTTACGGAAAGCTCCTGGCCAATACCAAAGCAGATCCCCTAATGGAAGCTGCGCTGGCTCACTGCAGCATTGATCAAAATTCAATCTATCCCCTCCTCGAAACTTCGGGGCAAAAACATGTCAGAAAGTTGCGCCGCGAGGTGGAGGGAATCAGGACCACTCATCCCGGCGCACCTCCGCGCGCCATGTCAATGGTTGACCGCCCCTCTCCGAGAGAACCCCATGTTTTTGAACGCGGTGACCCGGCACGTCGCGGCGCACAGGTCCCTCGCCAGTTCCTTCACGTCATCAACGGCAACACGAGATCACCGTTTTCCTCCGGAAGCGGGCGACAGGAAATGGCACAGGAGATTGCAAGTAATGACAACCCCCTAACCGCAAGGGTTTGGGCTAACCGGGTATGGGGACATCTCCTCGGCAAACATTTGGTGTCAACGCCCAGTGACTTCGGCATGCGTAGCGATGCACCAAGTCACCCGGAGCTTCTCGACCATCTGGCCTCAAAGCTTATCGAGAATAATTGGTCCACCAAGAAACTCATCCGTTCCATTGTGCTCAGCGCGACCTATCAACAGGACGCAACACATAATCCCGGTGACCCGCAGAACCTCTTCTACACAAGAGCAACTCGCAGGCAACTCGACTTCGAATCAATGCGTGACTCAATGCTTTCAGTATCCGGCAAGCTTGACCGGACACAATTTGGCAGGCCAGTCAAAATTCATACAGTCAGCTATTCTCCACGCCGGACAGTTTATGGACACATTGAACGGCAAAATCTACCCTCTATATTCAGGACATTTGATTTCGCAAGCCCTGATGTGCATGTTGCAAAGAGACCACACACAATCGTCCCCCAACAGGCCCTATACATGCTCAACGGCAAATTTGTTCGGGATCAGGCAGTCGCCCTCATCAACGCCCCGGAAATGAACAACCTTCATGACCGTCAGAAGCGTGTGAGTCATCTTTACAGACAAGTCTATTCACGTAATCCTGATAGAGTCGAGCTGGCCGAAGCCATGGCCTTTTTAAACCCTGAGAACATCGATCAACCTTGGGCTTTCGGGTTCGGGCAGGTTTCAGCACAATCAGGAAAGGTGAATTTTCAGCATTTCCCCCACCTTATCTCCGACCGCCTTCAGGTCAGCACTCAGTCACCTCATTCCTCATTGGGTTACGTTGGTCTCAAGTGCGACGGAGGCCATCCGGGGAGAGGTGAAACCCATTGTATTTTGCGATGGATGGCGCCACATGAAGGAACATATGATCTCATCACCAATATCAAGGTGCCTTCGCCATCGAGTGACGGGGTTATTCTCAGCATAACAGACAAAAATGGAGCTGTGATAAAGCAATGGAACGTGACACCTGGCAAAAATCTCAAGGCAAATATTGCGTCAACCTCTCTTGAGCAAGGTCAATCTCTCTTCTTTATTGTATCTGCTGGAAAAACGGATTTCCATGACAGCTTCACATGGAATCCCATCATTCGCGATAATGCTAACGACCAATCATGGCAGGCATCATCAGCCTTTAATACAGCAACGGCCAACACCCTGGAATCCCATTGGATACAGCTTGCACAGGCTCTTCTTGCTGCAAATGAGTTTGCTTTCCTCGACTAAACGATGGCTCACCATTCAGACAACGAAGACACCATATTCACCCGGCGTGAATTGCTCAATCGTGTAGGAATGGGTTTTGGAGCACTTGCAGCAGGTCCACTCCTCAGTGCCAATGCCGCCATTAACCCACTGGCAGCAAAGGCACCACACTTCCCGGCCAAAGCGAAAGCCGTCATTCACCTCTTCATGAATGGCGGCCCATCACAGGTGGATACCTTTGACCCCAAACCTGCACTCACAAAATACCACGGAAAGAAACTCCCCATCAATTACCTGAAAACCGAGCGACCCACCGGCGCCGCACTAAAGTCGCCCTTCGAATTCAGTCGGCATGGCAAAAGCGGGCTGGAGATCAGCGAACTTTTCCCGAACGTAGCCAAATCAGCTGATGAGCTTTGCGTGATCCGCTCCATGCACGCAAATGTTCCTAACCACGAACCTTCCCTGCTCCTGATGAACTGCGGAGAAGCCAGACTTATCCGACCAAGTGTTGGCTCCTGGGTAAGCTATGGATTGGGAACAGAAAATCAGAACCTTCCGGGATTTATCTCTATGTGCCCGGGAGGATACCCAATCCAGGAATCCCAAAACTGGCAAGCCGGATTCCTGCCCGGAACCTATCAGGGGACATACATTGATACAAAGCACAAGCAAATTGACAAGCTCATCGCCAACATTGAGAACAAGCACCTTCCTCTTGCCACCCAACGCCGACAACTCGACCTCCTGAGGCGCTTGAACCAGCGGCACCATGAAATGCGGCCCGAGGATTCACAGCTTGAGTCCAGGCTCCACTCTTTCGAGCTCGCCTACCGAATGCAGCTTGATGCAACTGATGCATTTGACGTAACCCGTGAACCAGAAAAAATCCGCGAACTTTACGGAGAAGATACCCACGGAAGACAAACGCTCATTGCCAGAAGACTGGTTGAGCGGGGCGTTCGCTATGTGCAACTCTGGCACGGCAAGGGACAACCCTGGGACAGCCATGATGATCTTGAGGTTAACCATCGTCGACTCGCGAAGGAATCCGACAAGGCGATTGGAGCTCTCCTGATTGACCTCAAACAACGCGGCATGCTTGATGAGACACTGGTCATATGGGGCGGCGAGTTCGGTCGGACGCCCGCAGTTGAAATGCCAAAACCGGGATCAAATGCCGGAAAGATTAATGGCAGAGACCACAACCATTGGGGATTCACCATGTGGCTGGCGGGAGGAGGTGTAAAAGGTGGCCACGTTCACGGGGCAACTGACGAATTCGGCTTTAAGGCTGTAAAAGATACCGTTCACGTCCATGACCTTCACGCGACAATCCTTCGACTCCTTGGATTTGACCACGAGAGGCTCACATACCGTTTTGCCGGAAGGGACTTCAGGCTGACAGATGTTCATGGCAATGTTGTAAACGACATCATCGCATGATGATTGCGGATGCAATGGTAACGCGCCTTCACCTTGCGACTCTAACCCTATGCACTAAAATGTCGCGGCTTGAAGAGCAGACGAACACATCTAATTTGACCACGTGCTATCAGTAGACAAATTAACAGTCCAGTTTCTTGGCCGAACACTTTACAGCGACCTTTCATTCACTGTGAACGCCAAGGACAGGATTTGCTTTGCAGGTCCTAACGGAGCAGGGAAATCAACCCTGATGAAGATTATCGCTGATCAAATGTCCCCCGATACAGGCACGGTCAATAAGGCAAAATATATTGAGGTTGGTTACCTGCCTCAGGAAGGAATCAGGACAGATGGCCGCACATTATTCAATGAAACTAAAACGGCTTTTGGCGACACGGTTTCCCTTCAGGAAAAGATAGAAGCAGCAAGCTCCCAACTGGGCGACTTGGATCCCGCAAGCCCGGAATATGCTGACGCCCTGGATGTTTACGGAGAACTCCAGTTGCAACTCGACAAGTTTGAAGTCGATAAGATGAAGCCTCGCATCGAGAAGGTGCTGGTCGGGCTTGGGTTTAAGCACTCAGACATGGAACGTGACGTTGGCGAATTCTCCGGTGGCTGGCAAATGCGCATCGCCCTGGCAAAGCTGCTGTTGAGCGAACCTTCTGTACTTCTCCTTGACGAGCCCACTAACCATCTTGACATCGATTCACAACTTTGGCTTGAAAATTACATCCTTCACTATAGCGGAGCTGTAATCCTCATATCACATGACCGGGCTTTTCTAGACGCAATCGTAAAACGCACACTGGCCTTCGAGTCCGGCCAGGTAAATGAATTCCCTGGAAACTACTCCCACTACCTGGAACAAAGCAAGATTCTCAGGGAGCAACTCCACCGGGCATACGAGAATCAACAGCGGGAAATCAACAAGGCAGAACAGTTCATTAATCGGTTCAGGGCCAAGGCACGACGCGCATCACAGGCCCAGAGCAGGCTAAAGCAACTAGACAGGATGGAACGCATCGAGTTGGCACCATCTGCTGACAAGGCAATCAAATTGCGCTTTCCCCAACCGGAACGCTCCGGACAGGTTGTCATTGAACTCAATGACGCAAAACGCGCGTATGATCAACATGTTGTATTTGACCAATTAAACCTGCGAATCGAACGAGGAGAGAAAATTGCCGTAGTTGGTGCCAATGGAGCAGGAAAGTCAACTTTCTCGAGGATACTCTCAGGCGCAGACCCACTGAGTTCCGGTGAACGAAAAACCGGCTACAAAGTCAGCGTCTCTCACTTTGCACAGGATCATGCCGAGAAGCTCAATCCCACTAAAACCGTTTTACAAACTGTTGAAGACAGCGCCGCCCGTGAGGTGTCGGGAAATCTCCGAAGCCTTCTGGGTTGCTTCTTGTTTCGTGGTGATGATGTATTCAAGCAAGTGTCCGTTCTCTCGGGAGGGGAACGCAGTCGCCTCTCGCTGGCGAAGATGCTCCTCAAACCGGCAAATTTCCTTATACTGGATGAACCGACAAACCATCTGGACATGCAGTCCCAACAAATACTCCAGGAGGCACTGAAAGCCTATCAGGGCAGTTGCGTTATCGTTTCACACAATCGGGACTTTCTTGACCCTATTACCGACAAGGTCATCGAATTCTACCCTGAAAACAAAACGCCCCGTGTATTCCTTGGAAATCTTACCGATTTCATCGAAAAGAAGAATCAAGAAGCCACATCCTCTCCTGCTCACTCTACGGTTAAAGGAAAGGCCAGACCAATTACGGGGGACGCATCCATTCCGTCAACCAACCGCAAGGAACAAAGAAAAATCGAGGGACAAATCCGCCAGCAGAAAGCGAATGCACTTAAGCCCATTCAAGAAAAGCTGGACGGGATAGAAAGTAATATCGCAGAACTGGAAGAGCAGAAATCCCAGATTGAGATCAAAATGAGAGATCCGGATTTCTTCAAGGACAAGGATAAAGCGATTCAAGCTTCAACCGAGCATAAAGAGATATCTTTAAGCATCGAGAAGCATTATTCGGATTGGGCCGCAACCTCCGATGAACTGGAAAGGAT
The DNA here is from genome assembly GCA_024229495.1 of Verrucomicrobiaceae bacterium. Taxonomy (GTDB): domain Bacteria; phylum Verrucomicrobiota; class Verrucomicrobiia; order Verrucomicrobiales; family DEV007; genus CACIUL01. The sequence goes on from JAAESJ010000228.1 coordinate 9,170, forward strand.
CGAAACCGAATTTGCTGACAGGAAGGCCTAGCGCTTAACCCTGATCGAAGCGGAGCGACCATGGGCATCAAGACCCTCGATCTTCCCAAAAGTCTCAACGAAAGGCGCCGATCTTTTCATCGACTGGGCTCCGGCCTTAATGACACTTGTCCTGCGCTGAAACATCTCAGCCGTAAGGCCGGAAAATGACTTTCCTGCTCCGCCTGTAGGCAAGGTATGGCTGGGACCAGCCAGGAAATCACCCAGCGCAACGGGTGAATATGAGCCTAAGAAAATAGCTCCCGAGGTGCGAAGTTTCGGGAGAAACCTCTTCTCATTCTTAACCACCAGAGACACATGCTCTGCCGCAAAGCCATTTGCCAGGTCAATGGCCTGCTCAAGTGACTTTACCAGAACCAACGTGGTGCCAGACTTCAGAACACCCTTGATCTGCTCTTGTCGTGATAAACAACGTGCTTGTAAATTCAATTCAATCCTTACTTCTTCGAGGAGTTTCGAGGAACTGGATAACAACACAACCTGGCTATCACCGCCATGCTCAGCCTGAGCGAGCAGGTCAGAGGCTACCCAATCAGCACGTGCACTCGAGTCAGCAATGACTAGCACCTCGCTTGGCCCAGGAAGCAGATCAATTGAAACTCTTCCAACCACCTGCCGCTTGGCTTCAACAACAAAAGAATTCCCGGGGCCGAAAACTTTATCCACAGGGCTAATCGTTTTAGTGCCACAAGCCAGCGCGGCAATCGCCTGAGCTCCACCCACCTTATAAATCTCCGTGGCTCCGGACCGCTCCAGAGCATAAAGCAAATTGGGATTAACTGTTCCGTCAACACTTGGTGGCGTGCACACAACAATCTCACTGACCCCTGCCACCCTAGCAATAGCAGCCGTCATCAGGGACGTGGACACAAGTGGTGCTGTCCCGCCTGGAACATAAACTCCAACCCTGCGGAAAGGCTGGAAAATCTCACCAACTCTCACCCCCTCGGCATTGCTCATCATCCAGTCTTTTCGAAGGCTCTTCTTAGCAAAGGCTGACACATTCCTACGGGTGGCAGCAATCGCTTTGCGAGTTTGCCTCGAAGGGACTCCCCTTGCAGCCTTCAGTTCTCTATTGCTGACGCGCAATGAGGACGCGTCCAGTTTCGCCTTATCAAACCGGCGGGTTAAGTCAAGGACAGCCTGATCCCCCTCCTTCTCAACCCGGTCAATAATACCGGCAACCAATTCCCTCACTTCCCCGCTGGCTTCGGCGCTGCGGGCAAAAAGATCCGCTGTACGTTTTTGAAAGTTTTTCTGGTCGTGGCGCAGTATCCGCATGTTTCAAGCAATGAATAAGCCCTACATCAACCAAATGCAAAAAACCTCTCCCCAGCAATACCCGACATCAAAACTCAAGGAATATGCTCTTAAGATACGGCTGGCCACTGAAATCAGGTGGCATCTGGAGGGACTCATCTAAAACAACAACACTCTCACTCTTCAGCATCCCCTCACTTATCAAAGATTTGAACTTCCCCTCATTAATTCCGTGATGATTGCAACACGCAAGAATCCAGCCACCCTTTCCAACAAGACGCGAGGCGGCGGCTACCAACCTCGGATAATCTCTCTCTATTGTGAAAACCCCTCCCTTTTTACTTCTTGAAAACGAAGGAGGGTCAAGGATTACACCGTCAAAGCTTCTCTCTTTACGCCGAAATTGATTCAACCACTCAAAGACATCCCCACGGCAAAAGTGATGATTCGAGGATGACAGACTTATGTCATTAATGGAAAAATTGCGCTTCCCCCACTCAAGGTATGACCTGGATAAATCAATACTTGTCGTGGATTGAGCACCTGCAACAGCGGCCGCAACAGAAAACCCGCAAGTATATGAAAAACAATTCAGGATTTTTTTCCCTGATGCACGCCCAGCCACCTCAAGTCTGTTAAGTCTCTGGTCAAGGAAAAGTCCCTGCGAGTATCCTGCAGCAAAGTCAACCTCGAAAGAAACGCCGTTCTCCATAATGACAACCCGGCTCATGTCCGGATCTCCCCTAACACATCGTGCGGCACCCTTGTCTTCCTGCTCGATCGCCTTGAACCAAATACTTTCTGCTTCATGTCCTTCAAACCAAAGTGGCTCAGGCTCTTCCTCTCTGTATGAAACCAGCCAGTGCCCATTAAAAACATCAATGAATATGCCCTCATGCCCGTCAGAGATACCGTCAAAAATGCGGTAGGCATTAGTATTGGAAGGAATAAGGCCTTTCCGTATCCGAATAGCAGTTCTAATTTGTTCGTACAAGATTACCAGATACCAATATCACAATATGGAAGATCTCAATGAAAGACTCGCGTATGCAGTGAAATCAGGACAACTGCTTGAGTCCAGTAAAGGCAATATTATCAATTTCCTGAAGGCTAACCCCAACCCGCTGTATATTGATTCAGTGAACGAGTTGTCCATGTCATCAGACTGGGAGGAGCTCAATGACCGCTTTTTCAAGCAACTCACATTTGGCACAGGGGGGCTGCGGGGGCGAACCATCGGGAAAAGGGTAACTCGCGCAGAGCAGGCAGAAGGATCGCTTAATGACCGGCCACGGTTCACTTGTGTTGGGACAAACGCCATGAATAACTTCAACGTTAGCCGCGCAACGCGAGGCTTGGTGAGCTACTTGAGTGAATGGCTGGCAAAGGAAGGTTCCCCCGACCGCGTGAAGATTGTTTTCTGCCATGACACCCGGCACTTTTCCAGGGATTTTGCTGAGCTGTGCGCCGGAATTGCCGCTGACATGGGCGCTGAAGCATTTCTTTTCGACAGTCATCGAGCCACTCCCGTGATGTCTTTTGCTATACGCCACATGAAATGCCACGCCGGGGTAATGATCACAGCGAGCCATAACCCATCTCACGACAACGGTTATAAAGTCAATTTCGCTGACGGAGCAGCAATCATTCCGCCACACACCGATGGAATCATCGCCAGGGTTAACGCAATTGCCTCAGAGCATTTCGAGCCACTTTCCGGTGATGCCCGCGGTTCAGTGACCGCAGTTCCTTCAGAAATTGATGACCTTTACCTCGACCGCGTTAAGGACCTTCTCCTTCAACCTCAAATAGTCAGTGACAACAACTCATTGAAGATTGTCTTCACTGCCCTTCACGGCGCAGGAGGTGTGCATGCTCCGATGCTGTTGCGTGATCTTGGCTTCCAATGCACAACAACTCCTGAACAGGACACCGCGGACGGCCGCTTTCCGACCGTTAAGTCCCCCAACCCGGAAAATGCGTCATCACTCAGCATCGCAATAACGCTTGCCGAGAAAACCAACGCTGAAATCGTGATGGGAACTGATCCTGATTGCGACCGGCTTGGTGTCGCTGTAAGGAACGTCGCAGGAGACATGACCATACTCACCGGCAATCAGATCGGGTCGCTGCTCTTGTATTACAGGCTCAAAATACTTACCGAAAAGGGCATACTCAATCCAAGCAATATTCAAAACGCTGTAGTCATAAAGACATTTGTCACCACTGAACTGCAAAGCGCAATTGCGGCCAAATTTGGAGTGAATGTCGTTAATACCCTCACAGGATTTAAATATATTGGACAAAAACTCGCACAATACGAACGCTCCCTTCCATCTGAGGTGCTTGAAAACTATCGAACGTTAAGTGTAAATGATGCGCGTCAGGCACAACTCTCCCACGGAACGTTCTTCGTTTTTGGAGGCGAGGAGAGTTACGGCTACCTTGCCTGTGACTTTACCCGCGACAAAGATGGCAACGGAGCCGTCGTTTTATTTGCGGAAACGGCAGCATACGCAAAATCACTCAATAAAAGCATCCCTGAGTTACTGGACGACATTTATCAGGAATTTGGTTATTACATTGAGAAAAATGTCAGTCGAGTTTTCGAGGGTGCAGAAGGAGCGTCTGAAATTAGCAGGCTCGCAGCATCTTACGTATCACACCCTCCGGTTGAATGCGACGGGGCGGCAGTAAGCACAATTACCAACTTCGCAACCGAGGACATCTCCGATAGTGAAGGCGAAAAAATCCCAAAGGAAAAAATGCTCTTCATCGAACTTGATGACCGTCGTCGCTTTGCCGTTCGCCCTTCCGGAACCGAGCCGAAAATCAAGTTCTACCTATTTGGCCATACTGCAGCTGAAGAGGTTACCGCAGAGAACCTTCCTTCCGTTAAAACCAGCGCGTCAAGCCAACTTGATTCTCTATGGACCTGGTTACAGGAAGACATCAACCATCGCCTTAACTCAAATTAACCCTTTTATTCCTGAGATCACTTGTCTCATAGAATTTGCATCATTATCGCCAGCATCACTGCCGGCATACTGCTTGCCCTCTGCTACCCAGGGTTTAACTGCAGCTTCCTCGTATGGCTCTGGATGATTCCGCTGTTAGCTTCCCTCTGGCTACATAAGAACAACATATCCCGCCGCAAGCGACTGCTCCGCGGCTTTGGCCTGGGCTATATCGCCGGGCTGTCATTTTTCCTGGTTAACCTTTCCTGGCTCCACCATATACACTTTGCCGCCGGAACCCTTCTGCCCGCATTCCTTGCTCTTTATTTTGGCATCTGGGGCGCATTTGCCAGCAGCACCGGGCGCCCGCAATTCATGAACCCACCGCGACGTGATGTTCCTGACAATAAAAAACCCTCCCTCATCCTCATCGCATCGCAAAGCTGCTATGCCGCACTTTTAAACGGCGGAGCATGGTGCGGCCTTGAATGGCTACGCGGATGTTTATTGTCTGGATTTGGTTGGAATGGACTGGGTGTTGCCCTGCATGAAAACCTTATCCTCATCCAACTCGCAGATACAATCGGAGTTACAGGATTGGCATTCATTATTGTGTTTTGTTCTTCCATTGCAACCTCTGTAATTATCAGGATTTGCAGCGAGTTGCGGCACGGGAAATTTAGTGCACATCTCGACTTTCCCGTCGCCGTCTGCCTGTTGTGTTGCGCCTTCTTTTACGGCACCGTGAAATTAAGCGCCCCACCCGGAAAGCGCATTGATGTGCGAGTCCTCCTCGTCCAAGGAGGGATCTCCCAAGAGGAAAAGTGGGATACTGAGCACGCGAAAGCAATATGCGAAAAATACCGGGAAATGACCCTTCGCTATACCGGAATAGCGGATTTTGATCTTGTCATATGGCCTGAGAGCTCATTGCCGTTCTCCCTCAATGATCCCTACAACAAAGCCTTCCTTGACCACCTCCTCTCAAATAATGATTTCGAGTTGGCACTTGGAATTAATGAAAATGTTATTGGCGAGGGAATATTTAACTCTATTGCTGTGTTGCGAGGAGGATCAAATGATCCTAAAACCTACCGCAAAATCCACCTTGTCCCCTTCGGTGAATTTGTCCCCTTCAGAAAAACCTTCCCGTTTCTTGAGAAAATCGCCTCCAGTGAAATCGGAGCTGATTTTACGCCCGGAAAACAAACCGAGCCAATCCAAATGGAAAAACCCCAACCTTACAGCATCATCCCCTTAGTGTGCTTTGAAGACACCTTTGGCAATCTGGCCCGCCAGTTTGTTCGCGACTCACCTCAACTTATCGTCAACGTCACCAATGACGGATGGTTCGGCCATAGCGCCGCCTCCTCTCAACACCTAGCAAATGCCTTGTTTCGCTGCATTGAATTACGCAGACCGATGGCCCGCGCCGCTAACACCGGAAGAACCTGCTTAATTGATAGTTACGGCAGTCTCTATGATCGCTGGGGAGACGACAATGGAGGCAAACGTCAAGTGGTCGATCCGGATACGGGCAACACATTCATTGAGGCCTCTTTGCCGGAAATGGTAAGCATCCCCTACCACCCACCAAGGACAATTTACGCGATGCTTGGAGACAGCTTCTCCATTATCCTGGGATCACTATCACTGCTCGTCGCAATATCCAAGATTCGACGCTCTTAAGAAGCAATTTCCCTACCCGTAAGCCCGCAGGTAATCTTCACTTCCTCACGTTGAAGCACGTGGTCACTGCGGAAAGTCAACCGACCACAATGCCGTCTCTCAAGCTCGATCAGAGTTTCACCGTCAACAGTCTTCAAGCGCTGCATCACCTCAGGGTGAACTGTTATCACAAGATCATTATTCTCTTCATCGGATTGCTGCAGGAGGCCTGAAATCCGTCTCTGCAATTCTACACTGATACTCTCGACAGACTTTATCCTGCCGTTACCCTCACAATTCGGACAGGCTGTATACATCGACATACTCAGACTCTCATTGAGTCGCTGCCTTGTCATTTCCATCAAGCCCAACTGAGAGAGTTGTAATACCTGGATTTTTGCCTTGTCATCGTCTGTGCGCTCCCGCATGCGACGATAAACAGCCATCTGATCCTTGCGGCTCTTCATGTCAATAAAGTCCACCACAATTAACCCCCCAATATTCCTTAGGCGCAACTGCCTGGCGACCTCATTCGCAGATTCGAGGTTAGTTTCAAGAATCATCTTGTCGGCGTTTTTCTTACCCTTGTTGCGACCCGTATTAACATCGATAGCAATAAGTGCCTCTGTCTCATCAATCACTATAGAACCTCCGCACGGAAGCCAGACCTGCCTCTTAAACGCATTACTAATCTGTTTCTCAAGATTGAATTTATCAAAGATTGGCTGACCGCCCGTGTAGTGATGAACTCTCTTGCGGGAGCGACGCGAAACCTTACCCACAAGGCCTGTCATGCGCTTGACCGTCTCGTCATCATCACAGATAACCTCAGCAACCTCATCGGTCAGAAAATCGCGCACCGTTCGCTCAATGAGATCAGGTTCCTGGAATACTTGCACCGGCGCCTTCTTCTGCTGCCGCTGCTCTTCAATGTCATACCATTGCTCAAGCAGCATATTCAAATCTCTGATGAGATACCGTGCTCTCTGCCCCTGACAGACCGTTCGCAAGATTACGCCCATCCCCTCCGGGACATCCATCTTCTCGGTAATCTTACGAAGCCGCTCTCGCTCTTTCGGGTCATCAATACGACGCGAAATCCCAAATTGGTCATTTAGAGGCATCAGCACCATATAACGACCTGGCAGGGAAATATTGGTCGTCACTCGCGGCCCTTTGTTTCCAATGGGTCCCTTGCTCACCTGAATCAGCACTTCTGAACCTACCGGGTAAATAGAAGGTATATCCTTTGAGGAGATGCGATTTGGCGTTTTCTTTCCCCCTTTTTTCCTTCTCACCTCTTCAAGCCCATTATCCAGCGCAGCAGGGATTGCATCCCAAAAATGAAGGAACGCATTTTTCTCCTTGCCTATGTCCACGAACATAGCCTTTAAAGCCGGATCAATATTTTTTACCCGCCCCTTGAAGATGCTTCCAATGATATTCTCGTCTCCAGAGCGCTCTATGGTATAATCCTCAAGTTGACCGTCCTGTAGCTGGGCAACGCGAGTCTCAATCTTCTCGACATTGATGATGATCTTGTAGCCTTTGTCGGACACTTGGTCGCGACGGCTCCTTCTTAGCCTTCCTAACATGTTCTAAAATTGGTTGGGACAGTGTTTTCACGATCCTTTGATTAAAATTTAATATCTTTTTGGCCTAATCGAGGCGGGCAACGAATTTAAATCACACTATTGCCTTCCACGCCACCGATCAAGAGTTCTGATGCGCTGCTTAACCTTCCTCGCCTTGTCTGCCCCCCTGCTGTCAGGAGCTTTCCTGATTGTAGGTGCCGGCAACGTCCTCTCAGTGAGATTACTAGGATTCTGGATTGGTGTAGCTGCTACAGAACTACCGTCGTCGCCATCGTCTTCACCGACAAAAGCTTCAATTGGTGCATTATCAAAGCCCACATGCGACACAAAGTCCAGTTTTCCTTCATGCTCTTTTAGGGGAGCCACATTCGGAAACTTAGCGAATTTCTCAATTGCTAGGATTTCATCAATGATTTTCTTGGCTATGGGCGCCCCAACGCCACCTCCAGACTTGCCATTTTCAACCATGATGCAAACGGCAAGCTTAGGGTAATCATACGGAGCAAATGACATAAACCACGCATTCGTCTCATTGAACCCCCCCTCTCGCTTTCGTCCGGTCTGCGCAGTCCCTGTCTTACCTGAAATTTGGGTCAATTTTGATCGCGCACGGCCAGCAGTCCCCCTTTCAGCATTAACAACATCCCACATTCCACTCCTGCACACCTCGATCTTGTCTGCTGAAATTTCTTGGGAAAGATCAAACCGGAACACCGGCTCACGTCGACGCTCGATTCCGTTTTCAACAATCTTGTGAATCAACTTCGGCTTATAGCACATGCCACGGTTGGCAACCCCAGCTGCCACAGCCGCGATTTGAAGGGGTGTTGCCTCGGTCGCCCCCTGCCCGATTGAGACCTGGGCTGTGTCTGAGCGCCCCCAAGCGCCGAGCCCCTGAGCAAGCTTCCACTCTGGATTGGGAACCAACCCGGGATCCTCATTATTAAGAGGGATACCGGATCGCTCCCCGAGCCCCATCCATTTGGACAACTGCTGGATGTTGCGAATTCCAGTATCGTTTCCATAACGGTAAAAATACCCGTTACAGGAGAACTTAATGGCATCTCTCATGAAAATTGTGCCGTGCTGATAACCTTTGGAATGAACCCAGCATTTCATGAATTTCTTGCCAAACCTCATTCCCCCATCGCATTCAAAAGGGCGATTGTCAGACCCATTGAGAACTCCTGCAAGCGCAACCGGAACCTTGAACGTAGAGCCCGGCGCATGATCCTTCAATGCGCGGTTAATTAACGGGTCAGCCTGATTTTCCAGATACCGCTTCCAGTCATCCTCACTGATAGATGGAATGAACTTGTTTGGATTATAAGATGGAACCGAGGCCATCGCCAAAATATCACCAGCATAGATCCAGTGCTCTTCCTTACGACCATCTACCTCTACAAGCGTTTTGTAAGTAGCTGGAGCAATAACAACAGCAGCTCCTCTGCCAACTTTCCTTAGGGCTCTCTCAACAATGAACTGGTAATTCAAGTCAATCGTAAGCCATACATCAGCACCAGCCTTGGGTGCTCTGTAGGATATCTCACCCATAATGCGACCAGATTCATCCTTTGAGTCAACCACCCTGCCCTTCTCGTCCTTTAATAAAACCCGCTCCCCGGGCTTGCCTTGCAAATCCCGGTTCATAGTATCCTCAATCCCATCTCCCCCAAAATCATCAGGCACGTAATATTCCCATTTTCTACGCTCCTCAGCAGGAACTTTTTTAATGTCAGGCTGCCTTACAAATCCAAGGATATGCGACGCCAGCGAGTCATACGCATACCTTCGCAAGGGGCGAGCCTCAACACTTACACCGGGCAAATCCAGTGAGTGTTCAGCCGCGATCGCATACTCCTCAAAACTAAGGTCATCGCGATAGGCATAAGGAACTAGGCCGCTATGAGTGCGCCAATGCCTTTGCAGGTCGCCTGCATGGAACTCCTTGAAAAGGCCTATCTGCTCAAGGCGGTGAAACACCACATCAGACACAATCGTAACCATGTCGATTTCCTTGCGTTTCTGGGGAAGCCCGCCAGCTCCCTGGAACTGGAAGATCCGAAATGGAATTTTACGCAGCTCCTGATTCTGACCACCATCTCTGTTCGCAGAAGCGATCTTCTTGTTATCAACGGCAAGCTGATCCTTGTAGCTGTTCAGGATTTCCCTGAGGTTAAACTGCATTTCATACCGTGCTATATTATCAACCAACACACGCCCGCAGCGGTCGCGGATAAGCCCCCTGACACCTGGAATTCTCACCTTCACCTCGGAGGTCCCAGGCACCTTGGCTGAATATTCCTCGTAACGTTCCACCTGGATGGCAAACAAGCGAATCAGTAAGCCAGACATCCCTGCAAAAATAAACAGGGCAACAAATACAAATCTTAAATGCTGACCGATAGACATGTCTTTAAAACCCCTCTCTGGAGACTTCTCTTCCTAGATAAACAGGCGCACCGCTTACCTTCCCAAGCTTGAAAATCAAGAAAAACAAGACGGGGGAAATCAACATGCATAGGATGGTAGAGGCCCAAACTTGATACCAAAAGCTATCAGGCCATGAAAAGCTACCGCGCTGGAAACTGATCAAAAACCACTCTGCCACTAGTAGCATCGCAGTAGCCGCCCCAACTATGAAAAGAGGCAATTCCCACCTTCCTCGGCGAAACAGTGGCCTAACCCCCTGCAAGAGCGACCCGGTAAGAGCAAAAAGGAAAACAGAGTATCCAAACCCGGTAGCTCCCCCTTCCTCAACAACCATATGCCGGGCATCCCAACAGACACCCGCCATAAAGGCAAACGCCAGCATCAGGGGAAATCGAACCGTTAACGCACAAGCAAAGAACATCGCCGGAACCAATAACAACCGAGCCCCAAATGCGAGTGTCAGGGGCGGGACGAAATCGCTCAAAACGGCGCCCCCTCCCATTAAAATAAAAAGGCTTGCAGAAAAAACCATGTCAGAGCGCTCCGGCATAGAAATCAATCAACATCATCATCCAGCGCCCGGGCACGGGGAACAACAGGGTCAGCTGGCGCAGCACCCCCTCCCTCAGCAGGGGCTAATTCGTCAGCAACAAGGCTGCTGCCATCCTGCACCGCCCCGGGAAGGAGCACAAACACATGGGAAAGGTCATTGAAATCAATTGCCGGATCAACCCTTGCCACCGCGTCAATTTCCCTGACCTCGAACGCCTTGACATAACCCAGCATCAAACCCGGGGGGAAAATTCCACGGGAAGTTGAACTGGCAATCCCGGATGAATACACCTTGGCCCCTGCTTTCACTCCATAACGATCAGCCTCCTTTGGCAAGTTGCTCAAAATTAAGTGCGGCACATCAGTTCCGGCACTAGGAGCACCTGAAAGGATCCCCTGCACCCTCTGCAGCCCACCCTCACGACCTTCTTCAAGGACGCCGTGCACATAAGCCCCCACTTTGCACTCAACATCGGTGGCAAGAACCACCGTCGATTGACTGCGAGAAACAACGGTAACCTTACCAACCAATGCACCCTCAACTCGATCCGTCTTGTCAACAGCCACCGGAGTCATTACCGGACTGTTTAATACCACCCCTTCGTCAAGCCCCTTGTCGATCACGATCGTCCTCCACCAACTTCTACTCTGCCGGTTAATCACACGCGCCGCAATCAAACGCTGATTTTGTTGACTCTTGTAATCAACAAAGTTCAGGGAGCGCTTGAGCTCAATATTCTCTTCGCGCAAAATGTCAAACTGCCCACGCCACAGGTGAAGCTGAAACAACTCCTTCAGCAACTCACTGTAACGCTGAGCCAATTCATCCTTGTTATATTTTATCGAGAGGCTCGCCGCATCAATCGCCTCACCGTTGATGACGTCATTATCAAATGTTGCAGAGGAGACCGCCTCATGCGCAAATCCAAACACCCCAAGGACCTTAGACTGGATGTTCTTGACCGTCTTGTTCTCAAGGGTAAACAACCAAACCAACGCCATGACAAAAACACCAAGCGATATCAGGTTGGTCTTCTTCATCACTACAGCGGAAGGGCGAGACATCAGCCTAATGCGTTAAACTCCCGCAGTTGTCACTTTCTTCAGGAAGACAAGTTCGCTAAGCACCTTGCCCGCCCCCTCCGCTACTGCACATAACGGATCATCAGCGATGTGCGCCGGAACCCCTGTCTGATCCATTAAGTATCTGTCAAGCCCCTGTAGAAGAGCGCCCCCTCCGGCAAGAACAATGCCACGGTCACAAAGATCTGCAGCCAACTCAGGAGGGCAACTTTCCAGCGTTGCCCTCACGGAATTAATGATAGCGGCAAGTGGCTCGGACATCGCTTCACGAATCTCAGAGGAGCTCACCGTAATGGTTTTAGGCAAACCTTCAACGAGGTCCCTGCCCTTAACATCCATGCTGACTTCCTTCCCGACAGCACAGGCGGAGCCGATCTGTATCTTGACCACCTCCGCGGTAGGTTCACCAATCATCAAGTTGTAGACACGCTTCATGTATGAAATGATTGAGCGATCCAGAGCATCACCGGCAACACGGACGCTCTGTTTCTCAACCATTCCTGATAAGGATATTACAGCAACCTCGGTAGTGCCCCCGCCAATATCCACGATCATGTTACCGCTCGCATCATGAATGGGCAATCCAACACCAATTGCCGCCGCCATCGGCTCTTCTATCAGGTGCACCTCAGATGCCCCTGACTGGGTAGCCGAATCTTTTACGGCGCGCTTTTCGACTTCCGTAATCCCGGAAGGAACAGCGACAACTACCCTTGTGCGTGAAGAACGTCGACGAGGCTGAATCTTATTGATGAAGTGCTTAAGCATTGCCTCGGTGATCTCAAAGTCAGCGATCACTCCATCCTTCAATGGTCGTATTGCAGAGATGTTGCCTGGCGTACGCCCAAGCATCTTCTTTGCATCATCACCAACAGCAAGCACCTCGCTCGTTCCTGTCTTGACCGCGACCACTGAAGGTTCCCGCAGAACAATTCCCTCATCCTTGAGGTAGACCAAGGTATTGGCAGTCCCTAGGTCAATTCCTATATCGGTAGTGAAGAATCCAAATAACCTGCGAAACATGCTTTAAATCGTATTTTCTCCAGAAGGACTCCTTAAATACGAGACGGTTGCCGCATTTCTATCGAGCTCATGAAGATCGTCTATATTTAACTACCGACATAGCTTCAGATCCTCCACAAATCCACTTAAGAATGCTTAAAAATCAGCGCCCGCAAAGCAATTAAAGACCTCAATTCAGCCCGAAAAACAAAAGGTTCCAATTATTCCCTTAAGTAAAAACATGAAAAGCTCTCACAACCCGTTGATTATGTGGCGACAAACCGTCTCACATAATCATTAACGGCTTCCTGCCACGGACGCGGACATTGCCCACAAATCTGCGTCAATCGATCCACTGACATTGCAGTATACTTAGGTCGCGGTGCCTGAAATCCCATTTGCTCAAGCGAAATGGCATCAACTTGCTTAGCACGGAGAGGCACGCCACAAGCTAATGCGGCATCAATGCCCACCTGCGCATACTCCTGCCAACTGCATGACCCACTGTTGCACATGTTGAGCAGCCCCCCTGAACATGGCCGGTCAATGAGCAGCGAAACCAGTTTCGCAAGATCATTGCTGAAGGTGGGACTCGAATACTTATCCGCAATGGCGCTGACCTCATCCACCTCCATTGCCTTGGCAATGATCGAGTCCAGAAAACTCGGGCGATCCGGACCAAACACCCATGAAACCCGGGCAACTACAAAATCCTCTGACACTGCCAACACTGCCCTTTCCCCCTCCGCTTTTGATAAACCGTAAACTCCCAGTGGATTGATTGGATCAGTTTCTTTTCTGGGCTCAGGATCCTTGCCATCAAAGACATAATCAGTACCAAAATGAATCATTCTCGCCCCCTTCTCCTTGGCAACCTCTGCCATCACTCCGGGCGCCATGGCATTTACTGCCATGGCCTCTTCAACATGATCCTCACAGTAATCAACCTGGGTAAGCGCAGCTGGAGTCAAAAGCAGATCGAAATCAAGATCGCCCAGCATCTTGCGGATTGTCTCTGGGGAGGTAAGGTCAAGATCCTTGCGGCGGAATCCCACGACCTGATGGTCTGATCCCAGTTCACGCGCAAGGGCTGCACCAAGGCGCCCGCCGCTTCCAACTACAACAATTTTCACGAATCGACTAATTAGAGTTTAATGGTGACTGTAATAAATGAAGCTGCAACTGAAGGCTACCCCTAATTGTGAAAGTGGAAGAAATTTACTATGACTGCCAAAGTTGCGGAAACTGCTGTCGCTGGCCCGGCGAGGTTCCGGTGGGACAAGCTGAGATCTCAAGGATGGCTGATCATCTCGATTGCACGGATGAGAGTTTCATTGAGCGCTTTACCACATTACGCCAATCCCGTTCTGGCCTCACACTGAAGCAGCATGAGCATGGAGCGTGCGTGCTCCTGAAAAGCAACCTGTGTCGTGTTCACCGTGTAAAACCCGACCAATGCAGCGGTTTTCCCAACCGTTGGCAATTTCCCGGATGGAGACAAATCTGTGAGGCTATTCCCCGACACCCTGGAAGGGAACGTCCTTAAATTGCCCACTCACGGCTCGCCCTGTTCATTATTCCGCACGAGAAGATCAAAAGAACTACTTGATCAGACATCATACACCATGCAGAATTGCCAATTCTGATTTCCGCAAATGTGGACAGTCAGCATTCATGTCCAACGACATCACCTTGCTCGGGTGGCGGAACTGGTAGACGCGCTAGACTAAGGATCTAGTCCCAGCAATGGGGTGCAGGTTCGATTCCTGTTCCGAGCACTTTCTCTATCAATATGTTAGAGAAGTTTCCTCATACACTTCATATCCAAAGCCTCCTCCGATTGAGACTTTTTGAGTCCTCTTTAAATCACCTCGATCATTCTGGTCTCGAGGAGGTTTTGACTTCACTCCCCTCAGAGGCCTGTTAGGACTCCCGGAGGGAGTCAGGAACTTTGCAGAATTCACCTGCCACTTGTGACGAGACGAGTTGTAAAAACAATTACGCCGTGCGAAAAAAATCCCTGATCCCTTGTAAAGCCTTGATTAAACGTAATAGGCTCCACAATAATCCGCTCCTCCCCCTTAACGCTTCCCTCTTCCTTCTCTGGATGACTCTCACCCTCTGTCCGGCGCATGACTGACATCAACCTCAGCAAATTCATGGACGTCAGGCCAACTTCCCTTGCCGCTGATCTTCTGGGCATAATTCATGTGCATGGTCAGCTTCCCCTTCACTGGACCCATCGGGTAAAGGCAGAGGTTAAAGCCACAATTCTGCCTATTGCCTTCAAACCCGGTAATGCTCACCGCCCACTTCATGTTGGAGGAGGAACCGAAGTGATACTTGCCACCCTGGGACCCTGAACGCCGCCCGTTTTCAACGTGCCAGAACTTTGAGGAGGCAAGAAAAAGCCACTTGCTATCCGCCATCCATGACGGATGGCACCCCTTCCTCAACAACTGATCCTCGGCATTGCCATTAAGTCCCTTGATGTGCATTTCGCCATTGATACGGATCGCCACCTTCCTGCCATCAGGGGCAACCTGCATATGGTGATCCTCACCAGTCCATGCCTCAACCCTTGCATGAAGGTAAGGCTTACCAACCTTGCTTTCCTCATCATGAATCTGTACGGCATAAACTGCACCTTCCTCGTAATTGCTGAAGTAGAGTGTCTTTTCAGTCGCCGATGAATCCTCCCCCCAACTCGGCCAGTATCCATGCGCCACGCGGATGGACTGAGCGGGCAATTCACCATCAATCCTGACCACATGAATATCCCAGGCGTGAAACTTGTGGTAGTCCTCATTCTCAAAACCCTTCCACTGGCCGTTAATTGTTGCCCCGGGGCCGGCAGGGGCAACATTGCGGGCAAAGGCCAGCCAACGACCATCAAAGGAAATCACGCCCATAATGTCCCCACCACTGCCCTTGGGCGTAACAAGGCGAGCCTCCTGCAATATGCCCTTGCGGATCCGGCGAAGCTGAAGGGTTCGGTGATCAGTGTCTCCTTCACTGTAGGTAACCACCCCATTGGACGGCAACGGCTCAATGAGGATCTGCTTTTTCTTCGCCACCTTCGGCTTCTCCTGAAGCATAAATAACGCGATGACAATAGCCAGAAGAACGCAGGCAATAACAGCGATGAATGGTTTTCTACGCATTAAAGTTAATGAATGGCGATGGGTTGTGAAGGACCACCAGTTTAAACTTATATAGTCATTAGCATATCATTGGCGACCCCTAAATTCGAAGGCTGTCAATTTACCTGCATCGGGATTATTGCCCGAAAACTTGTGCAACCACCACTGCGGTGTTAGTCATTGCGATCACACTTCCAGCTCAAACCAATGCCCGCGCCGACGCACAACGCAATCCTGCTGATCTCCTGCCCTGATCAGGCCGGACTGGTCTCGCTGGTCGCTGAATTCATCCGCCGGCATAACGGAAACATTATCTATCTGGATCAGCACGTTGACCCGGAACACGGGGCATTCTTTATGCGCATCGAGTGGGAACTGGAGAATTTCAAGTTAAGCGACGAACAACTCTCAACACTATTCCAAGAAGATATCGCCACGCCAATGCAGATGAACTGGCGACTCCACTACAGCGACCAGCGCCCTCGCGTTGCAATTTTTGCAACCAGGGAAAGCCACTGCCTTTATGACCTGCTCTCCCGCCATCAGTCGGGGGAACTTGATATCGACATCCCTGTTATCATCAGCAACAGGGAAGACCTTCGTGATGCCGCAGACCGCTTTGGGATTAGCTTTTCCCATTACCCCATTACCCCTGACAACAAGACCAAACAGGAAGCAGAAGAATTGGAACTACTCCGCACCCACAATGTCGACACCCTCGTGCTTGCCCGGTATATGCAGATACTAAGCGATTCATTTGTCAGTCATTACCCTGAAAAAATCATCAACATCCACCACTCGTTCCTTCCCGCCTTTGCCGGAGCCCGCCCCTATCACCAGGCATACGATCGTGGAGTCAAGCTTGTGGGAGCAACCAGCCATTATGTGACCGCCGATCTTGATGAAGGCCCGATCATTGCACAGGACGTCATCCGCGTCAGTCACCGGGAAACCGTCTCCGATTTCGTCCGCCGCGGCAGAGACCTTGAAAAGGTGGTGCTTGCCCGGGCGGTCTGGGCTCATGCCCAGAGAAAAGTCCTGGTCTTCAAGAACAAGACCGTTGTCTTCAGTTAACCATAGCCTGTTCCCTTCAATAAATGATTCTCTCCGATCACGAGATCCGAAAAGCAATCGAGTCCGGCGATATCGTCATCGAGCCCTTCGACCCAGCACAACTGGGAACCAACAGCTACGACGTTCGCCTCGGCAAGACACTCGCGACTTATGTCGACGAAACACTTGATGCCAGGAAACATAACAAGGTCACCATGTTCGAGATTCCCGACGAGGGCATCGTCCTGCAGCCGGGGACCGTTTACCTTGGCGTCACCTCTGAATACACCGAGACACACCGACACGTTCCGTTCCTTGAGGGGAAAAGCAGCATAGGTCGGCTCGGAATCGACATACACGCCACCGCCGGCAAGGGGGATGTCGGCTTCTGTAATCACTGGACCCTAGAAATCTCCGTCGCACAGCCGGTTCGCGTCTATCACCTTATGCCCATCGGTCAGTTGATATACTTTGCAGTCAGCGGTGAAGTCGACACCCTCTACTCCACGAAGAAATCAGCGAAATACAACGAACGCTCTCCGCTGCCGATGGAATCGATGATGTGGAAAAATAATTTCTAGGGAAAGTCACGCCAACCGGGCATTACTGGCGGATCTTTATCGAGAAATCGGGATCATCTGCAAACTTCCTGACCTTGTCAGCAAGGCGGAAGCGCTGCCTTGCCTCAGGGTAAGCAAGCGAGGTATCCATCCATCCCATTTCATGCAGGAACTTCCCCGCTTTTGCCGGCAACAGGACTTCCCGGCGATATCCCATAGGGGCATCGATCTCCATATTGACATGATCAAAGAGCTTGGTCGTGCAGTTTGCCCTTAACGAATGATAAAACCCTGGCCGATCATGCAAGCGGCCCGCCTCGCGAACCATTTCCAGGAACAACCGCTGAATGAATTCAGCGCTGGCCTTTACCGGAAACACATACAGACTGGAATCCGGTTGTATTGCGCGAAGGGTAAACGCATCACGTTCACTGTTGATCTGGTAGAATAACTCAAATTGCCGGTAGAATCCGGGAATAATTCCGTAGGACTCACCCTTCTCCTTTCGCACCTCAATGGATATCACCACCCGGCGCCCTGCACTAAAGGCAAAGCTCAACATGGTGTGCGCAAAATACTCTGATCCGGAAAGCGGTTCCACGACAAGGTCAAGCTTGTTCAACTCCTTGATATTATAACTCTCGGGTTTCCATGAGGGCTCGAATTCACCGTCCTTTTCCCACCTGAACTGACGAACGTTATTAATCTCCACCCGTTCACCTCCATCGAGGACGCGAACCTCAGGATCCCTCGCGCAGTGCATTTGCCATTGTCGGTCTGCGCGCGGTTTTGTGAATGCATAGGAGAAAAATGCCAGTGGCATTACAAGCAGCGCACAGAGCGCCGCAGACTTCCTCAGTTTACCACCACGCGTCCAGGCCCAGGGAACAAAAACAAAAAGGATCCCTGTAACATGCCAGGCAATGCCGACAACATGGCAAAGCGCACCACAGGACCACACCCACAAAACAACAGCCAGCAACCGGGTCACAACCCGACGAATCCTTGTGTGAAAAGAATACTCAGGTGCTTTCAACTCGGTTCCCAAAACGATAGTTAGTACAAGCTTACCTTTCAATGGTTAACCCTCACTGTAAAAGGAATGTCCTTAAAAGATCAGTTGCGATAACGGGTATAATCCACGAAAGAAAAGGCCACTTTTATTACCCGCTCCAAGTCCACTTGCTCAAAAGCAAACACCTCTCAGCAATCCTCTCCATGAAAACATACTTCAACATTATTCTAGCAACCGCGCTCATCGGCGCTCCAGCCACTTCATCTTATTGCGCTGAGGATGAAAAACCGGCTGCTGCTAAAGATGAAGAGCTTGCCTCCATTGACGGCGTGGCAATAACAACCGCTGATGTTGAGCGCACCCTGCGGGTTCGCTACGGACCACAAATTGATGCCATGCCGGCTGAGCAACGCGCCACGGCGATCCAGCAGGCCACCCCACAAATGGCAGAGGAGTTGATCGCCCGGGCTCTCCTTCTAAAAGCCGCAAAAGCCACGGAGAAGAAACCCGCAGCCGAGGAAATCACCAAGACCCTGAATGAGGTAAAGGGATCGATGCCTCCCACGATGACTTTCGCCAACTATCTCAAGTCAGCCGGGCACACCGAGGCAAGTTTCACCTCAGAGATCGAGGATGAGCTGCTCATCAGCGCGCACGTCCGCACACGCATCAATGCCATCCCCAAGGCAGACGACAAGGCCATTGCCGAATTCTACGAGAAGAACAAGGAATCCTTCACGACCAAGGAAAGCGTAAACGCCAGTCATATTCTCCTGAAAACCGACGCTGCCGCCGGGGAAAAAGGAGCTGCCGAGAAACTTGCCGCAATCCAGAAACTGAGAACTGAACTTGTTGCGGCAAAGGGTGAAGGCTTTGACAAGGTCGCCAAGGAGCACTCGGACTGCCCGAGCAGCGCCCGCGGCGGTGACCTTGGATCCTTTGGACGCGGTCAGATGGTGCCAGAATTTGAAAAAGCCGCGTTCAGCCAAAAGGTCGGAACGGTTGGCGAAGTCGTGAAAACCAATTTCGGATACCACTTAATCAAGGTGACTGCCCGCTCCGATGGCGGCATACAACCCCTTGAAAAAGTGAAGCAACAGATCAGCCAGCAACTGGATGGCCCGAAGCAGCAGAACGCAATGCGAGATTACATCAAAAGCCTTGAGGACAAGGCAAAGGTTGTGCGCAGCTCGAAGCTTTCCCCTCCAGCACCCCCGACTCCACCTGCCACCGTGCCCCCGGCCACGACCCCAAAGAAGGACTAGCACTGCGCATAGCTGAAATATAGCTGCGTGAAGCGCCCCTAGCGGGTGGAATCTGCCCTCCAGTCACTTGGGCTAACCCCCGCCTGCATTCGGAACCAGCGTGCAAAATAATTCTGGTCGTCGATACCGACTTTGCTCGCGACCTCGCCAACGGAAATCCCCAGGCAGAGGAATCGCTGCGCTTCTCGCAAGCGCACCCGTGCGCGTAATTGCCCGAGAGTCAACCCGCACTCAGATTTCAGCCTGCGGTTGAGATAGTCACGCTGATACCCAAGCCTGTCAGCGAGGAATGCCAGATCAGCAGACGGGTCTGAAAGAAAAGAGAGTATTGCCCGCTCGGCACTCCGGGTGAGAGAGCGCGAACCGACATTGGCAGAAGCACGGGGATCAAGCCTGCCGATCGCTCGCAGGAGCACATCAAGCACATCAAGAATAATCGCGCCAACACTCAATTGCCTGTCTGATTTGCCAATGTCACGCATTGCGAAGAGTTGAGACATCCGTGAGCGAAGATGGTTAAGGGCACTTGCCGGCAACATTCCCACTGACCCAGGTTGAGAGTCCTCAAGACCGGACTTCAGCGAGATATCCATTACCAGGCACAACGGGTTTCTTTCACGCTCTTGTTCAAAGCTGTGTTGTTCACCGGGTGCCGCATAAATCACCGTGCCGCTCCTTGCCTCATATCGTCTTCCACCAACACATTGCGCTCCCTGACCCCGAAGATAGACAAGCAACTGACCGTAACGATGACTATGACTTCCAAGCCCGGATCCCTGCAGATGCTCGTTGAGTTGAAGACGAAGCACATCGATTCCCGGTAGAGAAATACCGAGATTCTCAATAAGCAGTGGCCGATATCCCTTCATGACGATAAAAGTCTATTAGGATAAAAATAATGGTCGAAATTATGCTAATAGCAAGACGCTTCGTTCTACCCGTTTTCCTGTTATGGGGTTTAACCTATTAAAATCGATGAAAAAAGAGACAAGAGCACCGGTTATACTGGTTACCGGAGCTGGGCGCGGACTTGGACGCGGAATCGCCAATGAACTTGCCAGGGCAGGAATGAGCGTGGCCATCCATTTCGGCAGCAGTCAAGGCGGAGCGCAAGAAGCGGCAGCAGAATGCCGGGAAAACGCGATCAGCAGCAATCAAGAATTCCACACTATCCAGGGAGATCTTGCCAACCCGGAATCCCGGAACTCAATCCTGCCGGCAACCCTGGATTGCTTTGGGCAAGTCGATGCGCTCATCAATAACGCCGGTATCACTGAACCCAATCGCCGAGACTGTCTTCTTGCCAATGAAGATGACTATGAGCGGGTGATGCACGTTAACCTCAAGGCACCCTATTTCCTGATGCAGGCAACAGCGCGATGGATGATTGATCATCCGGACACCAAGCGTCTGCAGCATTACCAGATCCTCAACATCTCATCAATTTCATCCACGACGGTCTCGACCAATCGAGGTGCATACTGCATTTCAAAGGCCGGTCTCTCCATGGCAACAGCGGTGTGGGCTGCGCGACTTGCTGAGCACGAAATACTCGTCAATGACCTCCAACCCGGGATCATGCGATCCGACATGACCTCGGGAGCGAAGGCAAAATAC
>JAAESJ010000229.1 GCA_024229495.1 Verrucomicrobiaceae bacterium
AGCCCAGAAGCCAGCCCAGAAGCCAGCCCAGAAGCCAGCCCAGAAGCCAGCCCAGAAGCCAGCCCAGAAGCCAGCCCAGAAGCCAGCCCAGAAGCCAGTCCAGAGGCCAGTCCTTAGAGATTAGAGATAAAAATACATCTTCTGTGATTTTGGCCTTTCCAAATGGCCGCTCAATCGCCTAAAACATCTTTTTAATAATAAAATATACCAGCCCCAAATTACGCATACTTTCAGCTCATGATTCCTTTAACATGCATTCGTAAGTCCCTATTTGTAGGACTGTCATCTATTGCCCTTGTCCTGACTTCATTATCTGTGCGTGCGCAGGACGAGGAAGCAGCAGCTCCTGAGGAAGCCGTAGCAGCTCCTGAGGAAGCCGTAGCAGCTCCTGAGGAAGCCGTAGCAGCTCCTGAGGAAGCCGTGGCAGCTCCTGAGGAAGCCGTGGCAGCTCCTGAGGAAGCAGCTCCACGACCGAAGGGCTCGAGTGCGGAGACGGAAATAGCCCGCCTTTTTGAGAATGAACAGATTCGTCGCCTGAATGCGGTCGAAGAGGCTAAGCTTTCGATGTCAGATGGTAAGCGTCTTGAGGAAGAGAAGGATTTCGAAGGTGCCTTGAAAAAGTATCGTTTTGCCTTGGATAATATCCCCAGGAATGCACCGAATTTCACCGGCACCAGAGGAACTGCCTCTCAGTTGTTTGCTGACGTGAGTGTTAGGCTGGCGCATCAGCGAGCCACGGAGGGACGATTTGATCAGGCAAGGCAACTCATTGACGCGGTTCTCACTGATGAGGTTAATTCCACGCATAAGAATGCGAAGCGCCTGTTGCTCCGTCTGGATGATCCGGAATGGTATAATCATGCACTGACCCCAGAGCACGTTGAGAATGTTGCTGAGGTTGATCGATTGCTCAAGGTGGGTAAGGGATATTACGATCTTGGTGACTTTGACAATGCCGAGAAGCAATATGATGCGGTGCTGCGACTGGATCGCTATAACACGGCTGCGCGTCGTGGTCAGCAGGAAGTCGAGCATGCTCGCCGTCAATATCACCAGAGCTCAAGGGATCACACCAGGAGCCGTTTGCTACGTAAAGTGGATGAGGCTTGGGAGACTCAAGTGCCCCTTCTTAGTGTTGGTGGTCGTGATAATCTTGGCGGGGATAATGATTCAACAGGACGCGAGTATATTGCCCGGAAATTAAAGGAGACCATTATTCCGACCATCGTTTTTGATGAAGCGACCGTTGATGAGGCAATTGAGTATTTGCGCCAGAAAAGCAAAGAGTATGATCCCTTTGAGACAGATGAAGCTCAAAAAGGGGTCAATATCGTCCGTCGTCAAAACGCTGCAGGTCCTGATGGTGCCGCGCCTGCTGAAGACCAGACCATTACACTTCGCTTGACGAATGTGCCACTTGCTGAAGCATTGCGTTATGTCGCTGAAGGCGGTGGCATGAAATACAAGATTGAGCCATATACGGTTGTGGTCGTCCCGTTGTGGCAGGGAACCAACGATCTTTACACTCGCACTTTCAGGGTGCCTCCCGATTTCCTGTCATCAGCAGTTGGTGATGGTGGCGGCGGTGGTGATGTTGTTGATGATCCTTTCGCAACCGGTGGAGACGGTGGCGGGACATCCCTTAAGCCTCGTCAATCAGCCAAGGAAATCCTGATGTCCCATGGCATTACTTTCCCTGAGGGGGCTAGTGCATTCTTTAACCCTAGAACCTCCACCCTTGTTGCCCGCAATACGCAGAATAACATGGAGTTGGTTGAGGTGCTTGTTCAGGAATTGCTCAAGCAGGTTCAAAACCAGGTTTATATAACGACGAAGTTTGTTGAGATTACCCAGAGGAATTACGACGAGCTCGGGTTTGACTGGATGTTGGGTCAGTTTAATGTCGCCGACAGTAACAGGGTTTTTGCTTCCGGTGGC
The DNA here is from genome assembly GCA_024229495.1 of Verrucomicrobiaceae bacterium. Taxonomy (GTDB): domain Bacteria; phylum Verrucomicrobiota; class Verrucomicrobiia; order Verrucomicrobiales; family DEV007; genus CACIUL01. The sequence continues at coordinate 1,939 of JAAESJ010000229.1, forward strand.
ACAAATGGTAATGCTCGCGCCGCTACTAACGCTCAGGATTACAGTTTCGTTCCACCAGGGGGTGGTGAGAATCCAGTTCCCACCGGCCAGTTCCCAGTCACATCAGGTCTTCGCTTCGGCACTGATGCGGTTCAGAACAATGCCATTGATGGGTTGTTGAATCAGCAGATTCTAACCAGCACGCTTTCACCTGGAATTTTTGGAGTAGGGGGTGTTCTGACAGATCCGCAATTCCAAGTGGTTATCCGTGCCTTGCAGCAGCGTAAGGGAACCGATCTAATGACTGCTCCGAGCGTTGTCACAAGATCCGGTCAGCGTGCAAAAATTGAGATTATCCGTGAGTTCATTTACCCGACTGAGTTTGATCCACCGGAGATTCCACAGGATTTCGGCGGAGGAAACAACTTCGGTGGCGGTGGATTTGGTGGCGGCGGTTTTGCCGGACTCCAACCTAACTTCGGCCAAGCTCCTAATAGCTTCCCGGTAACACCTGCCAACCCGACTGCATTCGAGATGCGCCCTGTTGGAGTGACACTTGAGGTGGATCCAGTTGTTGGCGCTGACGGTTTTACAATTGAGCTTAATGTTGCTCCTGAAGTGGTTGAATTTGAGGGCTTCATTAACTATGGAAGTCCGATTCAAACCGGTGCAGTTGATGCCCTTGGTCAACCGACCACAGTGGTATTGACTGAGAACCGGATTACACAACCTGTATTCTCAACACGTAAGCTGACTACGGCAGTTACAATCTGGGACGGTCAAACCGTGGCCATTGGAGGGCTCATCAGGGAAGACGTCCAACACGTTGAGGATAAAGTGCCACTTTTTGGTGATATTCCACTCGTTGGTAGGTTCTTCCGCACTACCTCTGAAAACCACTTCAAGAAAAACCTGATGATATTTGTCACAGCAAGGCTCATTGATCCTGCTGGGCAGCCGATTAACCAGAATCAAGGTGGTGCAGAGCCAGCAGCAACTGGTGTCGGCACTGCAGTTGGAGGAGGTCCCTCCGATTCACTGTTTGGTAATTAGAGGGCAGTGGGGCGTCATACCGCCCTGAACGACTTTTTGTAAGCGGGGAAGTGTAAAACCTTCCCCGCTTTCTTTTTTTGACAGGAGGCCGAATGTGGCGCATGACGTTGCAATGACGACCGTTGCAGTTAC
>JAAESJ010000230.1 GCA_024229495.1 Verrucomicrobiaceae bacterium
CGAACCCAATCCATAACTCAACGTTCGTAGGAATAATTCACGGTTCCTGTTATCATCTGCGGTGGATTTTGTAATTGGTCGGTTAGTTCTGAGGTGTTAGGGTTTGGGAATGAGAATTCTAATGCTCTTTTTCTTTGTTCTGGGATCAGTGTGCAATGCAGAAATTAGAATTTGGACTGCTGTAACTGGCAAAGAGGTAGAGGCTGAAAAATAACCAATGAACCCCTTACAATCATTCTAACCGTCCGATGCTTTCTCGATTCACCCTTGCCGCTGTTCTCCTTGCTCTCTTCTCAAAAAGCACCACCAAAGCTGCCTCTCTCGAACTGAAGCCAGGCGATCATGTCATCTGGATCGGCAACACCTTTGCCGAGCGAATGCAGTACTTCGGTGAAATCGAAAGCCGACTGCACGCACGCTACCCGAAGCATAACCTTGTCGTTCGTAACCTCGCCTGGTCAGCCGACACTGTTAGCTTACGCCCTCGCCCCAAAGATTTCGGCGATATCCATCACTATCTTTCCGAAGCAAAAGCCGATATCATCCTGATCTGCTATGGCTTCAACGAAACCTGGGATTACCGAGGCGATGAAGGGATTGCCCGGTTCGGGGCCGATCTCGCGAGTTTTCTCGAGGAATTGCAGAGCAAGAATTACAACGGAACGTCTGCTCCCAAGATCGTCCTCTACTCTCCACTCGCTTGCGAGGGCACCACTGTCCCCGATACCCCCGCACGAAACCGCCTTCTTTCGCTCTACACTAAGACCATGCAGCGTGTTGCAGATTCACTCGGAATCCCGTGCGTTGATCTCTACTCCGCCTCTCGAAAAGTATACCAACATGACAAGGAAACAAGCCACACAATCAATGGCATCCACCTCACCACAGAGGGCTACGTAAAACTGGCACCTGCAATTCTCCCGGGCCAGCTCTTCGCACCTCTGCCTGATGGGGCGCCTCTCGACGCGATTCGGACCGAGGTATTAGAAAAGAATGATACCTTCTTTGATTGGTACCGCACCGTGAACAGCTTCTACATTCACGGCGATCGCAAAAACCCCTACGGCACGGTCAACTTCCCCCTCGAGCGAAAAAAACTACTCCAGATGACCAGCATTCGGGATCAACGGATTTGGAAAGCATCTCGCGGCGAAGACCTTCCCGCCAAAATTGATGACTCTTCCACAGCCGAGATTCCCGCCACTGTCCCGGGCAAACGGGGCGGCAC
>JAAESJ010000231.1 GCA_024229495.1 Verrucomicrobiaceae bacterium
ATGAACAGGAAGATCACATTCCTTTCACGGGGGGGGTGATTTCCAATCACCGGCGCCCCATCCAGGTCGGACAATGCCAGACTGCCGAAGCCAACCAACGCTTTCTGCAGGAAAGCGCGGCGACTGATGAAGGGATGCTTCATTTCAGATAGATGAAATCGTTCATGCTGTAAAAAGAATGGCTGAGATCACGCCAGGCCTCATGATTATTGGAATCGCCCCCATACAATTCGGAAAAGGCAGAGAGGGCCTCAAGGCAGGACGCCAATTCGCCATCACTGGGTGGACGCGCAAAGGCCTCGGCATACATTTGCCGGATGCGTGCGGGCGCAGACGTCTGTTCCTTTATGATCCGCCCCGCCCAGAGGCTACTCTGATCATATAAAAAGCGATCATTCATCAAGGCCAGGGACTGGCCGGCAACGTTGGTGACATCCCGTTTTCCCACGGTAGTGAAGGGCGCAGGAAAATCGAAGGTCAGCATGAGGGTCGGGATAAAGTTGCGCCGCAGTGCAGTATAGATGGACCGGCGACCGGCACCGTCCAAGGGGCCGCTCTGCGTGGGCTTGCCACGACCGACAACAAATTCGGTCAGGTGTACCGGGATCGATTTACCTCCTACCTTTGGGTCTAGCCGGCCTGAAATGGCGAGCGCCGAGTCGCGAATTGCTTCTGCCTCGAGCCGACGTAACGGCATGCGGTGCAACCATCGATTGTCCGGATCCTTTTCCGCACAGGCCGGATTGACCGCGGTGCACGACATCCCGAAGGTTTTAGTCAGCACGATTCGTTCAATCAACGACTTGATCGAGTAGGAGTGTTTCTTTTCGAACTCGACGGTCAGGTAATCGAGCAGTTCCGGATGACTTGGTCGCTGGCCCAGCCAGCCAAAGTTGTCCGGTGTGGGGACTATCCCGCGACCGAAGAGCTGGTGCCAGATTCGATTGACCATGACCCGGGATGTCAGCGGATGATTCTTTGCCGTAAGCTGCCGGGCAAGCTCCAGGCGTCCGGGGCTTCGGTTTTGCAACGGGGCCATGGTGAGAAGTTCAGGCAGGTTCCGCCCGACCCGTTCCCCGGGTGATTGGGGACTGCCCCGCTCGAGGATGTGTTCATCCACCCCAGTGCCTGCCCACCAGCTGACCGCCAGCCGTGATTCCCATCTTGCTTCTTTAGCCAGACTATCGAGAGCTAATTGCCAGGACTTTAATAACTCGCCGGGGAGCTTCACTTTTCCAAGTTTTAGCAACCAGGCTATATGGGGTATATGACGGGCTTCCAGCCTGCCATCTGCCAGGTCATCGAGCGCCTGGTACAATTCCTTTCGAACTACCGGTTTCTTCTTTCCCGGTTCCTGCTTCGGGGTTCCACCATCGATAACCTGGAGGAGCTCGAAAGGCGCATCGCCGACCGGAGAAATTTCGAAGTGAACGCGTTGGCCCACATAGTGCTTGAGGTTGTGCCCGATCCATTGTGGTGCGTCACCTTTCACCTCCACCGTCTTGACCAGGGCTTTGTGCAGGGGGCCGGCAAAAAGGTTTTGACTGATTGCGGCATACACCGTCGCCTTGCCCTTGATCAGGTAGTAAACTTGGCCCGAGGTCAGGGTAACGGTCGGGGTGCGAATGGTTTTACCTGCTCGCGACACGCCATCCACCAATCCTCCGGGATCGTTTTCACTATCGACGTTTTTGAGTCCGTTCCAGAAGGCATCACGGATCGCGCCTCCGTTGCGGGCTAGTATGAGCGGTTGATCGCCTGTGACCAGCATCAACCGGCCCGGCAAAGCTGGCGACTGCCCAAAGGTTGGCCCGTCCACCAGCCAGGGTGTATGTTCCTGGGTATAATCGGCCACCTGTTGGAACTTACCTTCCACCGGATATGTGGGCGACGTCACAAGCTCGGGCCTGACAAGGGCGACCTGTTCATTGAGTGTCTTCAGGTTTGCACCCGGGGAAAAATGCCAGGCATTGGCGAGGGAAATGGTTTCCTTCCCCAACTGTAGGACGAGCTGCTCCGGTTTGCCGGCGATGCCTCCGGGCAGGCCATGGTCCATGACACGGACGGCAATTGTGTTCTTGCCCGCTTTCAATAGGCCCGTGGGAACGGGATACTTCCGTAACGTGTAATGATGGCCGGGATTCTCGTAGCCTCCTACCCTCGATCCATTGACCCAGGTGACGTCCATGTCATCGATTTGACCGAGGTTCAGGACTGCATTGGACTTGGCCTGCCCGGCGGACAATTCGATGGTTTTTCGAAACCACACCACGCCATCGTGACCGGGCAACCCGGCGTTTTCAAAATGACCGGGCAGTTTTATGGTTTTCCACTTGGCGTGATCAAAGGAAAGCTTGGCCCAAGCTTCGCCTTGGGAACCCGGATCCACTGCCATGATCAGTCTCGTCCAACGGGGCAAAGGTGTAGAGATCGGCTCGACGGGCACATCGTAGTCCAGTGCATCGACCACGGACCGCGCGGCTGAGGCAAAGGCTTTCGCGATTTTCGGCAGGTGATCCTTTCGCAATGCTTCCAGCTTCTTTGCGACCGCTTTGTTCTGTTCCATCGATTCAAACCGAGCCTGTCGGTAACTGGAACTGAGGATGAAACCTGCCATGGCATAGTAGTCGCGCTGGCGTATGGCATCGAACTTGTGGTCGTGGCAGCGGGCGCAGGCAACGGTTAAGCCGAGAAAGGTCTTACTCATCACGTCGATTTTGTTGTCGATTTGCTCGCATTCGTCCTTACGGAGATTCACCGGGGCGTGATTTAGCTCTCCAAAGAAGGGCCAACCGGTGGCGAGGATGGATTCGTTGGCACCCGTTTCAGGATGCAGTCGCGGGTTTTCCA
>JAAESJ010000232.1 GCA_024229495.1 Verrucomicrobiaceae bacterium
CGGGGCTTGGTCCATTTCCCTGCGCCAATCAGTGAACTTTTTCCTGACGCTATCGAGGATTTCCGGTTTCCTGGAGGCGAGGTTGTTGCGCTCTCCCGGGTCCTCGCCGAGATCAAACAGGCCATTTCCGGCATTGCCCATATCTACCCATTTCCAGTTCCCGACCCGTGCTGCTTTCAAGTCCCGGCGTTGCCAGAACATGGAGGTTCTCTGGGAGGATGCTTGACCTTTCAGGACGGGGATCATGTTGAAGCCATCAAGGGTGATGTCCTTGTCGACGGCGGCGCCGGTTACGGCGGCTATGGTTGGGAAAATCTCCAGGCTGGTGAGGAATTCATCACAGGTTTTCCCCGCTGGCAGGACGGCCGGCCAGCGAATAATACAGGGGACGCGAAGTCCTCCTTCCCACATTTGTCCCTTCTTGCCACGAAGTGGGCTGTTGTTAGCTCCTCCTCCTCCCCCGTTGTCAGAAAGGAAGATCACCAGGGTGTTATTTGATTTTTTCTGCTGATCGAGCTTCTCGAGAATCTTGCCTATTGCAGCATCCATGCATGTTACCGCGGCGCGATAGTCCCTGCGCCTTGCATCCTTGCTGGGTACCATTGCAGGTTTTCCGTAGCGGCTGCCCTTCACAATCTCGACATCAACCGGGGGATACATTTTCTTGAACTCCTCTGGCGCCTGAACACTTCCTCTGATCATTGGGTCAAGGGATGAGGAGCCGTGTGGGGCATTGAAGGGCAGGTAAAGAAAGAACGGGCTGTCCTTGGTCTCTTTAAGGAAGCGCAAGGCTTCGCGGCTGAACAGGTTGGTGGCATAGATGCCCTGGTCCTCCATTGTCCTGATCTCATTGCGAAACATGCTGTGCATGCCGTAGCGCTCGTGAGTGTAATAATCGATACCGGTATTAACGAAGCCGTAAAAGTCGTCGAAGCCCCGCGAAGTCGGCAGGTATTTGCTGAGAGCACCGAGGTCCCACTTGCCATAAATGCCACTCTTAAAGCCCAGGGGCTTGAGTATTGCCGGCAGCATTACCTCACGTTGATCCATTCCACCGATCCATTCCCAGCTGACTTCATATTCCTTGCGTGACTTGTAATTATAGCCGTAGTCGGGAGCCTCATTGCGGATCATGTCATAGATTCCGTTGCGTTGCGGGTAACGCCCCGTCATCAGGCTGCCGCGTGAGGGAGTGCATGCCGGCCAGCTCACGTAGAAGTTGGTCAGGCGAATACCCTCCCTTGCAAGCCGGTCAAGGTTAGGGGTGATAATGTCCGGATTAAGGATGCCGATGTCGTTATATCCCTGGTCATCAGAAACGATGAGCAGGATATTTGCGGGAGTTTTGGCCGCAGTTTCCAGTGTCAATAGTGAGGAGATGAGGACTATGATTTTCCACGTAGCGTTTTTTCTCTCTTTCATGCCTAGGGGGTGGGTTGTTTTTGGAGGTTTGATGAGGATTGTCCCGGGAGATGATTTAATGAAGCCCTACACGGGTATTGTATCCTCAGGGATTCATGAAGCAATGCAGTTTGCGCCGGTAGTTTCTCGAGATTTATTATCTCTTTTTATCGGGGGCATGCAGGGCTAGTTTGGATGCCTGATGACGACGATTACTTTACCGGCCCTTGATTCTGATGAAGCTCTGCTGGCTACCGGTTCCGGGATGCTCCGTGTTCCCGGATATTCGCTGGGGGAGAGGACGATTCAGGTTGATGAGCAAATAGCGATTGAACTTGTGGTTGCCGCACGCAGTGCCGCGGAGAGTGCCTATGCGCCATTTTCACGATTTAATGTTGGCGCGGCTGTGATGATGGAAGATGATCCAGAGGAAAGGATATTCTGCGGTTCAAACGTTGAGAACAGTTCTTATGGTGGCACGGTATGTGCCGAGCGAACAGCGATTTTCAATGCTTCGGGTCAGCAGTTGCGCAGGATCAGGCTCTTGGCGGTATCGACCCCGGCGACATTGAACGCGCCACTGGAGCAACGTTCACCGTGTGGGCTTTGTCGCCAGGTGATCAGGGAGTTTGCTGATGAAGACACCCTGGTGATTTGTGATTCAGGTGAGGATGACGTCATTGGTGACATTTTCGACATTGAGCGCTTGCTGCCTTTTGGCTTCCAGTTCGCAAGGGAGTGATCATCTTCCTGCTCAACTGGTGTGCCGGAGAGCATGAAGGACCGACATCAAGGATTGGCGGCAGCAAGAGGAAGGGACTCAAAGGCTGCCCTGAGAGGAATGTCCCTGTATTGCCTCTGCATTGGGTTGTAGCGCGGATAGATGCCGTCAAATACGCCGCGCAGCGATAGCGGCAAGGATTGAGAGTTGCTATAGGTAAGCACAATCTCAATGTCTCCATCATACGTGAAATTGTCCGGTCCCTCGTCGGTCAGGCTGATCTTTCCTCTCAGCAAGGCGTAGCGCATTTTCCCGGAGGATCCTGCGGGTTCCAGACTGAGTTCACCCTCGACCTTGGTGATCTGGTAGACTTTCTTGGTTTGCGGGCTGGTGCGCTCCATGATCCCTGGAGGGTAGATCTGGGAGAGCCATTTTTTTAACGAGGAAGCCTCAATGGTTTGTTTCCCTTGTGGGTATTTAAGGGGTTTCCAGTCCTTTCTTTTCAGTGAAACAGCCTCTACAACCGGTGCACGGTAGGCTCTCATGCGGTCTTCGCGCAGACTAACGAAGATTCGGATTCCCGACTGGCCCGGGTCCGGCAGTTTCATCGGGTGTTCACCGGTCGGTGCGCCGGCAAGGTTCAAGTCGCTGATGGCTTTTTCCAGTTCGCGGGAAGTGTAGTCAGCCAGGGATTCACGCCTGTGAGCTCCCGGGAGGCGTTGCCCACCCAGGCGTCGATAGCCGTCAAACCAGTGAATGAGGTTGCCTTTTGAGTCGAGAACAGCCAGGTCAACATTGCTTTGTTGCCCTTGAAATCTTCCACCGTTGACACCCCTATGGTTGAATTTCTCCCGCCAGACATGGCGGACCGCTTTGGGAACGTCAGGATCATTGCGGTGCCCGTGCCATGAGGCGGCAACGAAAGGGCGCAACAGGCGAATGACCTGGGGATCGATCAGTGAGGTCCCACGGACCTGCGTGGCCGTGGCTCAGCAGTGCCCGGAGTCCAGGTCTCCGTATTGCGCATGGATAATTACCAGGAATACAGGACGATTTTCCTTTAGGGCTTTGTCCTGTGCTGCCTGTAGTGAGATGGCCCAGTCAATCTGATACATGGCGAGTTCATTTTTTTCGGGGCGGAACTCATTATAGCGCTTGAGTGCGGATTGGACTTCAGGGGTTTGCGCAGAGATGTTCGCTGCAGAAAACAGGGCTAAGGCCAAGCTCTTTAAGAATCGTTTCATTTTTCTGCATCCTTTCTTGGGGGTGTTGTGGGGGTTAAGATTACCGTAAAGATAGAATAAAGCGCTTTCATTACCATAAGGTTACATGAAGGAGCGAGGCAGCAGGTTGCCTGATTTTCTGGAAGGGAAATGAATCCCGATGCCCTTGCGCTAAGTTCCCTGCCAGCAGAGAGGTGAATTAACTTGGATGGCTAGGCGATAGAGTTTTTTGAATTTAATTTCCGGCGAGTTCTGCTGCGATACTCAGAAAAGCCTTGGCAGTTTCACTGGTGCCAAGTGCTACGGGTATGCCGGCATCTCCAGCTTCGCGGGTATCCATTTCAATGGGAATTTTCCCCAGCAGGGGAACTCCCAGGCGGAGCGCCTCATTTTCCCCTCCTCCCTCGCCGAAAATGGCATATTTGATTCCGTCGGAAGGGCAAAGGAAGCTACTCATGTTCTCGATAACGCCGAGGATTGGGACATTGACCTTTGCGAACATTGATGCTGCTTTTCGGGCATCAATCAGGGCGACCTCCTGAGGCGTGGTTACCACGATGGCTCCATCGACAGCTACTGTTTGAACCACCGTGAGCTGGATGTCGCCGGTGCCGGGGGGGAGATCAATGACAAGATAATCCAATTCACCCCATGCGCATTCGCGGAGAAACTGCTGCGTATATCGCGTGGCCAGCGGACCGCGCACGATAACCGGTGACTGGTCGTCGAGGAGAAAGCCCATGGACATTAACTTGATGCCGTGTGCCTCAATCGGAATGATTTCGTTTTTCTCGGTTGCCATTGGTCGCGCATCTGTCTTGCCGAACATCATGGCAATACTTGGCCCATAGAGATCGCAGTCACAGAGACCGACGCGCGGGGAGCCATCCAGTTTCGAGAGCGCCACGGCGAGGTTTGCGGCCACGGTGGATTTTCCCACACCGCCTTTCCCTGAGGCAATCGCGATAACCTTCCCTATCCCGGGGATTGATGACCTTTGGGGTTGGCCGCCGTTGTCGCTCCCTTCAGGAGGGTTCTTGATCTCAAAATCCAGCGTGATTTTTCCGGAGCCGTCGATGGCCGACAGGGCTTCTTCAACCTCGGCGTGGATCTGTTGTGCAATAGCCGGATCCCTGGTGGCCAGTTCAAGCCTTACAGTGATGTCCGGTCCCTCGATGGTGATCGACTTGATGAGGCCAAAGGAGATGATGTCCCTGTTGAACCCGGGATAGTTGATGGCGCTGAGAACCGTGCGGATGGTGTTTTCATTAATCATAGACTGATATTTCTGGTGTAAATATAGGTCACCTGAACGCAATGGTATTTCCGTTCTTGGTAAGAGAGGGAGGGGACGCAGATGTCAATAGCTGCGCCTGAGGTGGCTTGGAAGGATTCCTATCTCGTCTCGATATTTGGCTACTGTTCGCCGTGCAATTTTAATTCCTTTTCCAGAAAGCTTTCTTACGATCTTGTCGTCACTGAGAGGGCTTCTTGAGTCTTCGGATTTGACCATCCGGTAGACTTCCTGCTTAACGCTTGTATTGCTCATGGCTTCACCTGCCTCTGTCTCGTAGCCAGTCCTGAAGAAATATTTCATCTCAAAAACCCCCCTTGGGGTGGCAATATATTTCCCTGCGATAGCCCGGCTTACGGTGGTTTCATGGACTCCAACAACCTCGGCGATTTGCGCCATGTTCATGGGGTGGAGATGGGCAACACCCTTATCCAGAAAATCGCGTTGGCGTTTAACGATCTCCTCCGCAATCCTGCGTATAGTATCCTGTCTCTGGTGAATACACTTGATCAGAAATTTCCCGGAGCGAATTTTCCCGATGATGTAGTCCTTTACCTCCGGGCTGGCCTCGCCGCCTGACATGATGTCCTTGTATGTATTGCTTATCCTGAGGTGAGGGACATGGTCATTGTGAATGACGACAAGGTAGTTATTGCCGTCACGCTCAACACTGATATCCGGAGTTATGAATTGGTTGTTGCTGCTGCTGGAGAATTCACTTCCCGGCTTGGGATTAAGGGTTGCTATCATCTCAGCCGCAGCGGTGATCTGCTCGGGACTTACGCTCAACCGCCGGGCAATCTGTGGATAGTGCTTGCGGGAAAGTTCGTTGAGGAACCTGTCGACAATACGGTATTCCAGGCTGTGCGACTTGCCGAGTTTCTGCAGTTGGATAAGCAGGCACTCGCGAAGGTCCTGGGCGGCTACCCCTACCGGATGGAACGACTGAAGCAGTAGCATGGCTTCCTGAAGCCGGGGCAGGGGCAACCCGTTTTCAAGAGCGATTCCTTCAATGTCCTGGGCGAGAAAACCATCCTGGTCCAGATTACCGATCAGCATGAGAGCTAGTTCGCGAATTTCTCCCTCTGCCTCAGATGTGGCAAGTTGCGCAAGAAGGTTCTCGGAAAGCGTCTCAACTTCAACCAGTGAGTCCATCATGTGCTGGCGCCGTCTGTCCTGTTCTTCGTCCCGGGGAGAACTGGAGCGGCTTTGTTGCATGTGGTCGCGCCAGTCGTCATCAAGTTGGGATAACTCAGTGAACTCATCCTCGGCTTCCCCATCGTCATTATCGGGATTTTCTTTTTCCTCGGGCTTGTCTCCGGGTTCTTCTTCCAGCACGGGATTACCCTCGAGCTCCTGACTCACCAGATGATTGAGTTCCAGTGCGGTTGCCTGCAGGATAGAAAGGCTTTGCTGCATCTGCGGAGCAAGCTTTTGCCGCAGATCGAGTGTTTGCCTTTGGGTTTGATGGAGTTCTTGGGCTGCCATTGAAACGGTGTTTCAATGGTAGTAATAGTGGCTTAAACTGAGAGCGGATTCAAGCAGGTTCCTTGCCAATCATGCATAAAAAATGAAGATCTCTTGTGGAATATAGGCTAGGAGCTGATTTTCCGCAGGGCTTCTATCCGCGTAATTACCGGGGGATGGGAATAGTTCATGAACACGTAGAAGGAATGGGGGGTTAGGTTGCTGAGGTTGTCAGCGGAGAGTTTTTTCAATGCGGTAATCAGCGAGGATGCTTCCCCGGTGAGGTCAGCAGCGTAGGCATCCGCTTCAAATTCATTGCGACGGCTGAGGATACTCATTGCCACTGAAAGAATCTTGCTGATGGGCTTGAAGAGCATTGCGAAGAAGAGAAAGGAGCAATGGACAACCGGTGGATTTACTCCGAATGCCGCGGAGAGCCTTGCGTTTGCAATGAAAAGGTTGAGGAGAAAAAAGAGGATGCCGGTCTGCAGGATTCCGATCACCATTGTTTGAATGATGTGCTTTTTTTTGTAGTGCCCGATTTCATGGGCGAGGACGGCTACAAGCTCGCTGGTTGAATGATTTTCTATCAGGGTGTCATAGAGCGCGATTTTTTTATTTTTACCGAACCCGGTGAAGAATGCATTTGATTTGCTGGAGCGCTTTGACCCGTCCATTACTGAGAGCTCAGTAAGAGGGAACTGACATTTTGATGCCATGGCGTTGATGGCATCCTTAAGTTCACCGTCCTCCAGTGGTTCGAATTTGTTGAACAATGGCAATATGATTGCAGGTGCAAGGTAGGCCATCAGCAGTGAGAATCCCGAGAGTGCTCCCCATCCCCAGAGCCATGCGTTGCCCTGGAGGAGCTCGGTGGAGAACAACCACAGAAGCAGTGCAAGGATTGGTCCGCCAAGCAATAGAGCCAGAATGCCTCCTTTTATCTTGTCGGTGAGGAATGTTCGCATGGTGGTTTTGTTAAACCCAAACTGATCCTCGATCTTGAAGGTGTTGTAGATATCAAAGGGGAGGGTGAGGACTTCGTTAACCACAAAGAGAATCCCGAAGAAGAGCAGCCCGGAAATGACTTCTCCCTGCCCCCATGCGGCAATGGTCCCGTTCAACCAGTTAAATCCACCAATGAGCCAGAATGCAAGGAACAGGCCGAGACCGTAACTCGACTCAACAAAGCCGAAACGGGTGGTTGTGCGTGTGTAGCTTTGCGATTGCAGATATTTCTCAGAGTCGAAAACATCACTGAATTCCCCAGGCAGGCCCGGTTTCAGGGCTTTGAGGTTGAACCACTCAGCGATCAGGTCGAGCAGGAATATGCCGATTACGGCGACAAGGATGATCCAGAAATACGGGTTATATGCAGGCATTGAGGGAAAATGAAATAATTTAAAGGACTTAGGCTACGGCAAACGCGTCGTCATTGGCCGTAGCGCTTGTTCTATAATTCAAGTAATCCCCGGCGATATCTTCCAATTCACTGAGAGATTCAACCCGGCACAGGGCAGCGCGCAGGCGTTTGCCTGCGGGAAGGCCTTTGGTATAGGCCATCAGGCGTGAGCGCATAGCCATCATTGTCCTGCACTCATTGCCGTAGCGGCCCCAGTCGATGGCGTCCTTGCAATGCCGGGTGATGAGTTGCCAGCGCTCGGTCACTGATGCCGGGCCGGGATGCTGACCTGTTTGAAGATAATGTTTGGCATCACGGAAAATCCACGGGTTTTGCATTGCGGCACGCCCGATCATTACTCCTTGAACCGCAGTCTGTGTCTTGCGTCGCTCGACGTCGTGCCCGGAGTTGATGTCACCATTGCCAATAACCGGGATGCTGACCGCGCGTGCGCTCGCATCAATAATTTCCCAGTCTGCCTCGCCACTGTAACCCTGTGCGCGGGTACGGCCGTGTATGGAAACTGCGGCTACTCCGCAGTCTTCCAAAATGCCGGTGACTTCAACGGCATTGATCATGCTATTGTCCCACCCAATACGAATCTTGCCTGTGACAGGCACCTGCTCACCAACTCCAGCGACGACGCTTGCCGCGACCTCTGCAAGCGCGGGGCAGTTGCGGAGCAGGGATGATCCCCCGTTTTTGGATACCACCTTGTTGACCGGGCAGCCGAAGTTCAGATCAATGAAGTCGGGGCGTTTCCAGTCGATGATTTTTTTTGCGGCTTCCGCCATTCGTCGGCCATCTGCGCCAAAGAGTTGAACGCCCACCGGGCGCTGAGCCTCGTCGAATTCTGTGTATTTACGGGTGCGGTCATCCCGACGGATAATCCCTTCCGAAGACACGAACTCGGTAACCATGACATCCGCGCCGAATTCCTTGCATATTGAGCGGAATACCCGGTCGGTAATTCCGGCCATGGGCGCCAGATAGAGGGGGAATTGTCCTTTAGCAAACCAGGGTAACATGCGAGAAAATGTTAAACTACCGCTTTAAGGGCTATCGGCAAGTTGAGGAAACTGCAAGTCTGATTGAAATTGTCAGATTGACCTTGGCGGCGTCGATGCTTAGCAGTTTCGGTAGAACTCTGCATGACCGAAGAAGAAAAAACAGCGTTGCGTGATCGCATCCTTGACCGCTCTGTTGAGGTTGAGGTTCGCATTGAACAACTTAGGGAAGCCACGCAGCCGATTTCTCCAGACAAGGGGCTGGGCCGGTTGACGCGCCTTGAGGCGATGCAGGACAAGAGTGTTAATGAGGCGGCATTGCAGCGGTTGCTTGATGAATCAACCCGTCTTCACAATGCGTTGATGAATATCATGCAACCGGATTTTGGGAATTGTCAAAATTGCGGGCAGGCAATTTCGATTGAGCGCTTGCAGGCAGTGCCAACAAGCAGCTTGTGCATGGAGTGCGCATGAAAAACGAATTTTATTCCATTAATAGCGATGCCAGAACCTTTCCATATCCTCCTTTATTATCTCTACAGACCGATTGATAATCCCTCTGAGTTTGCTGCCCGGCAACAGGCACTTTGTCAGGACCTTGGGTTGCACGGCAGGATTATCGTTGCAGGGGAGGGCATTAACGGCACGGTCTCCGGTGAAAGTGACGCAACCGATCAATACATTAAGGCAATGCAGGCAGACTCCTGTAACGCGGAGATGGTATTCAAGGTGGATCCTGCCCCCGGGCATGCCTTCAAGAAACTTTCGGTAAAGGTCCGACCTGAGCTCGTCACGTTGCAACTTGCCGCTGAAGAGGACATTGATCCTACTGACCTGACCGGCCGGCGGTTGCTCCCTGCGGATTTCCATGCAGCCATGAAAGAGGAAGGGGCGCTGGTTTTAGATGGGAGAAATAAATATGAATCGGACCTGGGGCACTTTAAGGATGCGGTTTGTCCTGATGTTGAGAATTTCCGCGATTTTCCTGAGTGGATTCGCAAAAACCTCTCCCATGCCAAGGAGCGACCGATCCTTACATACTGTACCGGGGGGATTCGTTGTGAGAAGCTTTCCGGTTTTCTTTTGCAGGAGGGCTTCAAGAATGTCACACAACTCGATGGCGGGATTGTTACTTATGGAAAGGACCCGGAGGTGAAGGGACGAGATTTCCAGGGGCAGTGCTACGTTTTTGATTCACGGATAGGGGTTACAGTGAATTCGGCTAACCCGTCGGTGGTTGCTACCTGCCGGGATTGCGGTCAACCCAGTGAGCGCTATGTGAATTGTGCATGGAAACCCTGTAACTGCAGGATTTTTCTCTGCTCTTCTTGTGAGGAAGAGGCGGGGCGTTCGTGTTCAGATCAATGCGGCAGGCTCCTTGCAGGCCAGTGAGAACATGCGTTTTTTGATGGGTTTTCAGGTCGAGTCACCATGAAGGGAGGGCAAAGCAGCCCTTTTTCCTTTCAAATGCTGCATATTTTTTGAATTTCCGCTTGTGAAATTTTTCACAAACTAGTATAGAAAGCTAAGCAAAACCTCGAATGGCTAACATTTTTCCGCGCTGGACAAACACCCTGCCTTTGCAGGTGGTGGTAGCCCTTGGGGTTATGGGTATAGGGGTTAGTGCCGCGGTGAGCTATTACTTTACCCCTAAATATACCCGTGTGGGGTATCAGCCGGATCAGCCGGTGCCTTATGACCATAAGCTGCACGTTGGGCAGCTCGGTATGGATTGCCGTTACTGCCATTCTTTTGTGGAGAAGTCCGGGCATGCCAATATCCCCTCCGCTTCCACGTGCTGGAATTGTCATCAGCACGTCAAGACGGGCAGTCCAAAGCTGGAACCGATCCGCAAGGCTGCAGATAAAAATTACGAGGGTTACGATGGCAAGACGGTGGAGTGGGTGAGAGTGCACCGGGCACCGGATTACGTCTATTTTGATCATTCTGCCCACGTAAACCGCGGGGTGAGTTGTGTGAGTTGTCATGGAGATGTAAGTGAAATGCGCGTGGTGCATCATGCAGAGTCCCACAGCATGAGCTGGTGCTTGGATTGTCACAAGAATCCGGAGAAGCACCTCAGGCCACTTGGAGAGGTCTTTAATCTGAAGTGGCAGCCGGAGGATCTCACGCGTAGTGAGTTCACCAAGTATCTTGCCGGGAAAGCCGGATCTGAGGACAAGGCCCAAGCACTGCTTCCGAGTCCCAAGAGCGGTAAGGACGATGAGCCGCTCAGCCAGAAGGAGATAGGGTTAGCCTTGAAGGAGCTTTGGAGGATTCACCCGCCCTCGCCGAATAATTGCTCGGGCTGCCACCGCTGATTTTTTACTATAACAACCATTCTCAGATTACCTGTTTTAGACTATTTATTTTCCCGTGAAACGCGTTTGGCACCATCCTGAAGATTCCTCCACCGGTAAGCGGATGTTCCGTAGCTTGGCGGAATTGCACGATACTGCTGGATTTAAGGAACGCCTCGAGCGGGAGTTTCCACAGGGGGCAGCGGAACTCGAGCGTTGTGGTGAGGAGGATCCTGTCTCAAGGCGCCGCTTCATGCGC
>JAAESJ010000233.1 GCA_024229495.1 Verrucomicrobiaceae bacterium
GTTACCCGCTCAGTGGCATTGCCGTAATCCAGGCGCTTAATGAGCGAGGTGGTCGCCGACTGGATGGCTTTTGAGGAAGATGTAAGAAGGGCGCCGAGATGCAGGTCGAGCGCGGCGTGGGCTTCTGAGGCACTCCTGGGTTCAAGACCACGGTGCCATCCCTGGACACGATCGAGTCGGTCCGGGCTTGTCCATTGACTGAGAGTCTTGATTGCCTCAGTGCGCATTGCTTCAGGCGAGTTCTCATCAGTTGCGTAGGCAGCAAGGCGCATGGCACATTCAGCATCACCGACTCTGAGGTTGGCGGATATGGCGCGGCGCAGATGGGGCGCATCGGCATCCCGATCAACCCCAAGTGTCCGGGCAAGGTGTGGCAGTGCTTCCGGAATGGACAGGTCGTCATGGATTGCCCGGGCGGCATCACTGGCAACGCGCTGGTCGGGGTCCATGAGGTATCTGGAAACCTGAGGGTCATGAGAGTTACGCATTACCACCGTTGCACAGCGACGAAGTTCAGCAGATGGATCAGAGGCAAGCTTGCCTAGGAATGTTTCCGCTGATCCCGTTGTATTTTTCGATTGCGGGATTTGAATAGCGTCGTGGATGCCTTGCAAGGCCATTACTCCAGCGTGACGCAGCACGCGGTCCTTGCCGTCATTGTCACGAATCATGTCGTTAACGGCATCAAGTTGGGCAGGGTTACCCGTTCTTCGCAGGGAGATGCCGGCAGACATGCGAACACGGAGTGATGAATCTGTCAGCAACTTGGCAACTTCAGCACCCAGAGAGCGATTGGAAGAGTCCCCAATTACCTTGGCCGTTTGTGCTCGAATCTCCGGGTCGGGATCCGTCAGCAGCTTGGTTAATTTTACCGCCAGGGCAGGGCGTTTGCGTGCGAGTTGACCATATCCCCACAGGGCATGGATGCGTGCCATTTGTGACTCGTGGTTGGTTGCAATATCCATGAGTTCGTCTGTGGCATCGCGTTTGGCGAACTCAAATTGGGCCTTGAGCCTGACTCTTTGGTCAGGGTGGGTAATAAAGTTACGAAGTGCCCGCAATTTTGTTTGTGAGAAATCCATGGCCAGCAGGCTTGCTGTAGCAACCCTGGAGGGAGTTCCCGCAAGGTCAGGGTCGTCAAGCTTGATGACCCTGCCGTTCATGTGTGGAGCCCATGGGTTATTGCCCCAGTCAGCGCCATAGAGAGCCCCGTCCGGTCCGAAGTTAATGCCGATAACGAAGAGGCCCTTCAATACCTGATGTTCACCAGTCATCTTGAAGCTTGCACCGGAGGGCTCGGTGGCAAACGCGGTGATCTGCTTGTTTGACTGGGCGAGGAAGAAATGCCTGCGATGACGCTCTCCCAAGGCGGTTCCGGGGTTATAGGCGAAGCCTGCGGGACCGGCTGAATAGTTTGAAATGGGTGGCAGCAGAAAGGCGGGTTGGTCTTCTTGGGCCGGTTCCCAGAGTTTTTCCGTCAACCACTGGTTATGTTCCTTTCCCCGGTATTGGTGGTTTGCCCGCCAACCGGAATCACTGCCCTCGACAATAAAGACAAAACGTTCCCTGTCACCGAAATCGCCATCATTATCGACGGTGAAAAGGTTGCCGAACTCGTCGAAGGCGAGTTCCTGAGGATTGCGCAGTCCGCGTGCGAAGACCTCAAAACCGCTCCCGTCGGGCTCGATACGCATTACCCCTCCCTCGCCCGGGAAATGAAATCGTTTACCATCTTCCTTTCGAGTGGCGCTGATGCCCTTGTCTCCGATTGACCAGTAGATTCGCCCGTCGGGGCCGAGTGTCGGGCCATGCATGTCGTGACCGCCGTAGCCGATGTGAATTCCAAACCCGTGGGCGATTTCTTCAACCTTGTCACCGCGTTGATCATCATCGGTGTCGGTGATCTTATAGAAGCCTGGGATGCAGGTCACATATGCGGCGCCATCATGCCACAACACGCCTCCTGCCAGACCGTGCACTTCGCTGTTAAGTCCCTCAAAGAAGACTTCCCGGCGAGAGTGATTGCCTGCGGGCAGCCGGATGATCTTTTCCTTGAACTTAAAGAGTGATTCCCAGTCCTTTTTCCTGCTGCGGATGAGGGTGCGCTTATCTTCCACTGAGTTGCTGGACAGGGTGTCCTCAAGCCAGCCTCTGTTGCGGCGGATGTCCAGGGCTCCATTGTTGCGACGGGTGGTCTCGGAGAGGTATATGCTGCCGTCGTTGGCAACGGATATGCCAACGCAACTGCCCACTGTGCCATGGGGAACCACTTCGCTCATTACCAGCCCTGCAGGGCCGGGGGTAGGAGTCGGCTTGGGCTTCGCCTTGAGTAGTTTCTCGGACACTTTCGTTCCGGGAATACGAAGGCTGTGGATGTTGATCCACTTGTTTTCGTTGCTGCCTTTGGAGATGACCCTTAACTGGCTAGCCGTAGATGCCGTAAAAAGGAATGTTTCCGGGTTATTGTTTATGCCTCCACTGGTGAAACTGCCGAGATTTTCCCAGGAATCCCCGTCATTCGTGACTTCAACGTCAAAGCGGTATTTGCGCGTGCCCTGATAGAATCCGATCTCAATTGACTTGAGTTCAATGGGTGAGCTGAAGGTTGCGGCAATCCATTCACCGTTTCCTTCTGCCGCCCACCGGGTAGCAGGCAGCTCATCGAATGCGGCGACGGCTGGATTTTTCTCTTGTGCAGAACTTGCAGATATCTTGACGATTTCCGCTGCGTTACAGGCGCAGGATATCAGGAGAGCAAAGAGGGTGGTGGGTTGAGCGGTTTTCAATAGGAAGGAATGCTGGTGAGAGATCGAATAGGAGAGGTAAAAAATTAAGCCCTGCCGTTTTTGGCATGAATTCCTTCCTTTACTTAGTTACTGCGACCGGTGCGGCTTTGTTTCAAGGTGCTTCGGTTGCTTGATTTGCTGCTGCTTGATTTACTGCTGCTTGATTTACTTCCTTTGCTTGAGCTGCTGCTACCGAGGCGGCTTTGTTTCAAGGTGCTTCGACTGCTGGAATTACTTCCTTTGCTTGAGTTGCTGCTGCCGAGGCGGCTTTGTTTCAAGGTGCTTCGGCTGCTGGAATTACTTCCTTTGCTTGAGTTGCTGCTACCGAGGCGACTTTGTTTCAAGGTGCTGCCTGAGGGTTTCTTATCCTTGGAGCTACCTGAATCCGACCGCCGGTGATCATCATGGTCCGAGTAGTGGTGGCGATGCCCGTGATAACTGCCAAAACCGAAAGAACTGCGCGGATAGGAACGGTATGGCTGGTAGTAAGGAGAGACAGAGCCCACTTCCCAGGGGTCGCTGTAGCCATAGCGGGTGTTGAAGCCGGATCCATACCGTTGATAGGATCCGTGAGTTTCATAGCTGGTGCATGAACCCAGCAGCAGGCAGGTGGCTAAAAAAAGGAGTGGATAGATTTGTTTCATCAGGAGATTTGACGGTTTGTATTCATTGAATATTCGACCTGCGTTGATTTTTGCAATGCGAAAGTCACTCGTAATCAAGATAGAACCGACTTTAGCCACAAAAAACATGACTTGTCGGCAGCGGAGAACATTACTACCGTGATTCCATGAATACCTCACGTAATTCTCTTATTGAATCCTGGGACCGGCGCAGGTTCGTGACAGGCATTGGTCTTGGGGCGAGTGCATTCCTGGTGCCCGGTGCTTTTGCCGAGGCTTTACAGCGCACTCCACGGCAAGTGGAAGGACCCTTTTATCCCGACAAGATGCCCCTTGATACTGATAATGATCTTTTGGTGATTGGGGATGCCACCACGCCGGCGATAGGGGAGGTGACGCACCTCTCCGGCACTGTCAGCAATGTAAAGGGTGAGCTGGTTCGTAATGCCTTAGTGGAGATCTGGCAGGTAGGAGCCAACGGCGTATACATGCACACCAAGGATAACCGCAAGGGGCGTGACAAGAACTTCCAGAGTTATGGGAGATTTTTGACCGACTCGAAGGGGCGGTTTTATTTCCGGACGGTCAAGCCGGTTCCATATCCAGGGCGCACACCACACATTCATGTTGCGGTAGGGCTTAAAGGCAAAAGAATGCTGACCTCCCAGTGTTACATCAAGGGTGATGTTCGAAATGATAAGGATGGCATCTATCGCAGGTTGGGAGCGGTTGGCCAGAAGTTAACCACCATTGACTTTTCTCCCCTTAAGGGCTCGTCAGCCGGCGAGTTTGCTGCGCACTGGGACATTGTTATCGGGACGACTCCCGAGTCCTAGAATACGGGCATTGTGAATATTAGAGGCTGGCAGGAGGAGGGGATATTTTCTACCACCCTCCAAGCGCTGTTATTTTTTCTTCAACTGCCCCGGCCCATATTCGGTAACCCTTGGCGTTCGGGTGAAGGGCATCCGGCATGATTGACTTTGGGAGAGCGCCGTCCTCGGAGAGAAATTCTTTCGAGATGTCCAGGTAGTGGATGTGTTGCTGGTCGGCAAGTTTTTCGACCAGTGCATTGATTGCCTCATTGAGTTTACGTTTCGGGTCATGTGCCTGAACCCCACGGGGGAAGATTCCCAGCAGCAGGATTTTCATTTCTGGGCGCCGATCCCTTAAGAGTTCGACTATGGCCTTGATTCCCGCAGCGGTTTCATCCGCCTTCTGCATCGCTTGGCCGGTGTTGTTGGTGCCGATCATGATTACTGCGACCTTGGGTTTGACCTGGGGAGGGAGTTCGCCGTTGAGCAGGCGCCAGAGAACGTGTTGTGTCCGGTCGCCCGAAAATCCCAGGTTCAGGGTGTTGCGTCCGGCGTAGTATTCCTCAAAAACCTCTTTACCGGAGTTTTCCCAGCCATGTGTAATCGAGTCGCCAATTAACAACAGGTCACAGTTCCCCTTGTTGGCAGCCTTTACCTTTTCCTGGTGACGCTTTTTCCACCATGCCTGTTGCATCTTGGCGCGGGGAATCGTGGCGTCACTTACCCCGAAATGATTGCGTTGCGTCGTGTAAATACCCTGCATTTCCGCCAGTGTTGAGGCGTATTCAGGGTTAGCGTGGACGGATTGCATTTCATGCGGGTCTTTGTGCAGGTCAAAGAGGTTCCATTCACCGGTATCGGGAAAGAACATGAGCTTGTGCCTGCCTGTCCTAACCCCGTCGTGTCGCGCAACTTGGTGGGTGCGTTCTCCGTAATAGGCATAGTAGATTGAACTACGCCAGTTTTTCGGAGGGCGGGACGGCTGCTTGAATGCCGGGAGCAGGCTGCGTCCATGCATGTGCGAAGGGATGTCAGCTTTTGCGATGTCGAGGAATGTTGGCCCGTAATCAATGTTCTGGATCAGTGTCTCGGACTCTGTTCCGGCAGGGATCGTCCCCGGCCATCGGATCAGAAATGGCATGGCGAGGGATTCCTCAAACATCCATCGCTTATCATACCAGCCATGCTCGCCGAGGTAGAAGCCCTGGTCAGAGGAATAGATAACGATTGTATTTTTTGCCAATCCCGTATCATCCAGGTATTTGAGCATCCTGCCGACGTTCTCGTCAACGGCACGAATCGTGCGCAGGTAATCCTTGATGTAGCGCTGGTATTTCCACTTGGTGATATCCTTGCCCTTGAGTTTCCCGCTCTTGATATCTGCAATGAGCTTGTTGTTCTTCGGGGTGTAGGCACTGTCCCACTGTTGTTTTTGCCGCTCGTTCATTCGTTCATACTGGCGGTTGGCGATGCCGCTGAGAAAATGCTCGGGAAAGAGGGATTGCTGGCCGGGGAACTTCATGTCGTGCCCCCAATACATGTGGCTTGCGATACCCATGGCATGGTTCTTGAGGGTCTTTGAGCGGTTGCCGCCGTAGTCATCAAAGAGGCCTGGTGGTTCAGGCATCTGGATATCGTCGAACAGGGTGAGGTGACGGGGTGCAGGCGTCCAGTTGCGGTGAGGAGCCTTGTGCTGGCACATCAGCAGGAAGGGCTTGGAATCGTCGCGTTGCTTTTTCAGCCATTCAAGGGCCCGGTCAGTGATAATGTCGGTGCAATACCCCTCATAACGCTTGCGGGTATTGTCCATCTGGATGAAATCAGGATTGTAATAGGCTCCCTGACCGGGAAGGATTTCCCAGTAGTCGAATCCGGTGGGGTTACTGACGAGGTGCCACTTGCCGACAATTGCGGTTTGATAACCGGTTTTGCGGATAATTTGAGGGAAGGTGGTCTGGGTGCCATCGAAGCGGGAATTGTTATTGTCGAGGAAGCCGTTTGTATGAGAGTGGAGCCCGGTGAGAATGCAGGCCCGAGAGGGACCGCAGATTGAATTGGCGCAGAAACTGTTGTGAAAGATTGCCCCCTCCTTGGCAATGCGATCCAGGTTGGGAGTTGGTGCGGTCTTGGCAAGGTGACTACCGTAGGCCGAAATGGCAGCTTCAGCGTGGTCGTCTGAAAAAATGAAAAGAATATTGGGGCGCTCTGCCGCCCGGGAAAAGCCGCTGGAGATGATCAGTGCTACCGCGAATATCTTAATTCTCATATCGCACGATATAGGGGAGGAGCGCCCCTGCGAACAAGAATATTCGACACGCCTTTCATTGTTCCCGGAAGGGGTGAGGATTGCCTTTAAATGTGGCTTTGCAGGGTGTTGAGCGTAAATAACCTCTTGTCTGAGGCTGGAGTATTGATGGTTATATCCTCACATGATCAAGACAATTGATTGACGATTGGCCAAAGGCGTGGAAACTGGCGCCCCTTCAGAGAAAGTGGAGCTATTGATGAGTGCAGAGAAAATCCGCAATATTGCCATTATTGCCCATGTTGACCATGGCAAGACGACCTTGGTGGACCTGTTGCTTCAGGCCGGGGGGCTTTACCGTGAAAACCAGTCTGTTGAGGAAAGGGCGATGGACTCGATGGATCAGGAGCGTGAGCGAGGCATTACCATCAAGGCGAAGAACACGGCAATCCTGTGGAATGATTACACGATCAACATCGTGGATACTCCCGGGCATGCTGATTTTGGCGGTGAGGTTGAGCGGGTAATGAAGATGGTCGACGGGGTGCTGCTGCTTGTCGACGCAGCCGAGGGACCGCAGGCACAGACACGCTTTGTGTTGCGTAAGGCATTGGCGCAGGGATTAACTCCAATTGTGGTCGTCAACAAGGTGGACCGGGAGTTTGCCGATCCCGCAGCTGTGCATGACAAGGTGCTGGAGCTCTTTCTCGACCTTGAGGCCAGTGAGGAGCAGTTCGAATCGCCGTTTCTTTATGGAAGTGCAAAGGAGGGATACTTTGTGAGTCAGCTTGGGGATACCCGGGACGGTGTAATTCCCCTGCTAGAGGCTATCGTGGACAAGATAGCTCCACCATGGATTGATAACGAAGCTCCTTTCCGGATGCTGGCCAGTAACATTGATTGGGATGACTATGTTGGTCGTGTTGCGATAGGGAAAGTGCTTTCCGGAGAGGTTGCAAAAGGGGACAAGATCTGGCGCATTGCACGTGACGGCGAGCGGACTGCAATTAAGGTTACCAAGGTTTTCCAGTATACAGGTGTTGGCCGTTCGGAGGATTCGACGGTGGGTGAAGCGGGTAATATTATCGGCATCTCGGGGTTTGAGGATGTTGACATTGGAGAGACCCTCAGTGCGGATGAGCAGGGGGAAGCTTTGCCTTTTGTGGACATTGATCCTCCCACGGTGCAGATGCAGTTTTCCGTCAATGATTCACCATTCAGCGGACGTGAGGGGAAATATGTAACCTCGCGGCAGGTGCGTGATCGCCTAATAAGGGAGGCAAAGACCAACATCTCCATTGATGTCAGTGACAGTGACCGGGCTGGGATCTTCAATGTTGCCGCGCGTGGCGCCATGCAGATTGCGGTGCTCGTTGAGGAGATGCGCCGTGAGGATTATGAGGTTTGTGTTTCCCGCCCCCGCGTGATTACAAAGCGCGATGAGAATGATGTGCTGGTTGAGCCTTTTGAGACTCTTTATGTGGAGATTCCCGAGGAGTATGTGAGCGGGGTAATGAAGGCGTTGGCTTCACGTCGGGCGGAAATTGTCAACATGATGCCCTCCGGTGGAGGTAGTGTCATAGAGGCCACGATTCCAACCCGGGGCCTGATAGGCTTTGAGTTTGAGTTGCTCAACATGACCAGCGGTCATGGAATAATGTCGCACTTGTTCAAGGAATACGGCCCACGTGTCGGCGAGATTGCAGGTCGCGCTACCGGCACTCTGGTGTCGATGGAGGACGGTGTCGCCATGGCTTATTCACTGGATGCCCTCGAGGCGCGGGGAAAACTTTTCATTGCTGCCGGGGAGAATGTCTACGAGGGCCAGATCATCGGTGAGAATCCTCGCAGTGATGACCTTCCGGTGAACCCAACAAAGGAGAAGCACTTGACCAATCACCGCTCTTCTGGAGATGGCAAGGGTATCCAGTTGTCACCGCCTTTGAAGTTCTCGCTTGAAAGGGCCATTGAATACATCAGTGCGGATGAACTCGTGGAGGCGACTCCACAGAACGTTCGCCTGCGTAAGCGGGTCCTTAGTGCCACCGAGAGAAAGAGGCAGGCACGGAAGGTGACCTCGGATTAACTTGGTCCGTGATCCTGCGGAGCGTTGGGCATCATGATGGACACGGTGTTGTTTTGGCAGTGGGTTCTAAAGCGCGATTACGCGCCCGGACCTGCCAGGTTTCACCGGTTGCATTGCCATTAGAGATGACGTTGGCGTCGGCATGCAGGGCAACGGTCGGGCAGATGTGCCGGGGAAATCCAAGGAGGGCGTCCCCGGGTGAGAATTGAGTAGCCTTTGTGCTTTTTATGACGAGGTGTTCCTCACTATGAGTCAATGTCTTGGCGTCAGCGATTCCCTGGAGTGAAACGCGGCGCTCGAGCGGATTTTCCGCGGCAACCGCCTTGTGGCCCAGGTCCAGGCAGATGTTCATTTCGCCAGGTGTGCTGATGACACGTGTGAGCAGGCAGGCGGCGATCTCGAAATCGAGTTCAGGAAAAGATTGCGCGTAACCGATGTCCCAGAGGAGGGTTGTCCCGGGACTGCACTGCCAGTCTGTTGTGTCTGCCCAAAGGTTGAAGGTTGGCGAACCGCTGACGATGATAGCGGGCACGGGATCGGCGGCAACATAATCGCCAAGTGCAGATTTGATGGAGGCGACTTCCTCTTTACGGGTTTCAAGGGAAGGTTGGTGAAGATGACCATCGTAGGCATGAAGTCCGGCAAAGTTCACGCCGTATTGTTTTTCTATCCAGCGTCGGAGTGAATGCATCTTTTCACCCAGGGCAATTCCCGTGCGGTGCATTCCGCAATCAATGTCGATAAAGAGTCGGAAAGGATTCCTGTCATTACCCAGTTGGTCAGCAATGTGCCTTGCGCAATCCATGTTGTCGGTGATTGCGGAAAATGATGTTCCTGGGAATCGTTCAATTAAGCAGGCAAGGCGTTTAATGTTGGGGCCTACAGGCTGGTAGGCCAACAGCACGTCCTCGGCTCCGGATTCTGCAGCCATCTCCAACTCCGCGATGGTGGCGGCTTTGAACTGATGAATCCCCCTGTCTATCTGCAGTTTGGTGACTTCACTCATCTTGTGGCTCTTTACGTGGGGCCGCAGTCGGTGGATTTTGTCACTGCCGACGGTGGAGATCATCCTGTCGATGTTGCGGGCGACTTTTCCCGGATCAATGAGCAGTCCCGGAGAGGGAATGTTCTCAGGATTGGTCAGGGGTGTCCATTCCATGGAGGTTTTTTGGTGCACGCAGGAAATGCCAATTCCCTTATCAGGATGGCTGAAATGAGTTTGATGACTAAAGTCCCCGGGAAGGGGAGATTGCCCGAATTCTATTCGGGACGTCCGTTTTTCGCCGGGGATTTCCCTGTAATGAGTGCTTTCGCCTGCCGTGCATAGCGCCGTCCCAGTAGCTCGTAACCTTCCTGGGTGTAGTGGAGGTCATTGCGCTTTACGCCATTTTTGTCCTTGTCATTGAGGTCGTCACAGTCAACCCAGGATCCGCGAGGGTCTGAATTGGCGACGTTCACCTGTGAGGTGCGAACACTTTCCCATGACTTGTCAGTGCTGCAGTCGGATAACCTGCCAATGACAAAATTCATTTCAGGTTGTTTCAGGTCCCTGCGCAGGTTGGCAATGAGCTGTTTCATGGCATCGGTGTAGGCGGCGCTGAGTTGTTCCTTGGCATCACGTTCTCCCTGCATCCAGCAGAAGGTAACTGAGGTGATCTTTGGATGATCTTTAGTGAGCTTTGCGAACTGCTCAAGGATTGGCTTGTAATAGCTGGTGCCATTGATCTTTGCCTTGAGGTTATGCTTTTCGGCAATCTGGTTCCACTCCTCGACCCAGAGGCGTATGGGTTGACCTCCCCGGGCTACCTTGAAGTAGATTACCTCGGCATCAGCAAAGAGCTTTTTTGTCTCGGGAACAAAGCCAGTGGCCGGTTTCATGCCTGCCATGTTGGATTGTCCTGAGAGGATAAAGACATGGACTGGTTTCTCTGCGCATGGCCCGTAGGCTACAGTGAGTATAAAAGTAATGAAAATCAGGATAGTGGTGGATGGCTTCATGGTGTCTGGGAAATAAAAAATGCTGGTTTTTCAGTGAATGTTGAGGCAAGAAGGCTTCGCCGGAAAGGCAATATCATGAAAGTTATCAGTGCAGAAGAAGTTCACCAAGCCCTTAGTTTCCCCGCCCTTGTAGATGCGCTACAGGAAGCATACTCGGGAGATTACTCAATGCCTCCCAGACAGGTATTCCTTCTGGATGAGGAGGGAGGCCATGATGCTTTCGCGGTTCTTCCCTCATGGAGTGAGCAGTTGATTGCAGTAAAGGCATTTACCTATTTCCCGGAGGCAAAGGCCCCGTATAAATCCCTGTATTCGAAGGTGATGCTTTTTGACAGAGAGCATGGTGAACCCTTGGCTCTGGTGGACGGAACCACTGTAACGTTCTGGAGAACTGCCGGTATCTCCGGCCTGGCAACCAGACTCCTTTCCAGGGAGAATGCAGAGACAATGCTCCTGCTCGGAACAGGAAACCTTGCGCCGTATATTATCAGGGCCAATGCAAGCGTGCGGAACCTTAAAAAAATCATGGTCTGGGGAAGAACCCGCTCAAAGGCGGAGCAGGTTGCGGAAAAGATGGCGGTGGAATTTCCCGAGATTGACATCCTGGCAGTTGATGACCGGCAGTCGGCTTGTGCCGAATCGGATATTGTCGTGGCGGCGACAGGTTCGCATGAACCAGTGGTCCTAGGGGAATGGATACAGCCGGGAACCCACACCGATTTCATCGGCAACCATCATGCCGGCAAACGGGAATGCGACACCGATTTGATCCTGAAGTCGAAGGTCTACGCAGACAGCAGGGTCAATGCTTTCAAGGAGGCGGGAGAGATTCTTGTGCCCATTGAGGAAGGGGCGTTTTCAAAGGACGGCGTTGTCGCTGAACTGGCCGAGATGTGCCGGGGTAGTGCCACGTTGAGGGAGTCCGATGAGGAGATTACCCTCTTCAAGTCAATCGGGATGGCAATGAGTGATCTGGTGGGAGCGGGCCTTGCCTACCGCACGGTCAGTGGGAGCTAGGATTTAAGCTTCAACCCCTCAGGACGGCCTTGTGGCGGCGGATTCCCTGATGATCTTCAGGGCATCCTCACGTTGTTGGCCTGAAAGGGGCAATCTTGGGGCACGCACGGTTTCCGTTCCGTATCCCATTTCAGAACAGGCCAGCTTGATATACTGGACGAGTTTCGGGTGACTGTCGAAGTGCAGCATCGGCATGTACCAACGATAGATTTCAAGGCCGCGTTGCCAGTCACCGGCGATGGCGGCATCCCACATCATGCGGTTTTCACGGGGAAAGGCATCGACAAGCCCTGATATCCATCCACTGCATCCCAGCATGATGCTCTCCAGGGCCACATCATCAAGACCTGAGAAGATGATATAGCGCTCGCCGAGCCTGTTAAAGAGGTCGGTAATGCGCCTGGTGTCCCCGGCAGCCTCCTTGATGCAGACAATGGTTTCCACATCGGCAAGGTCCTCAAACATTTCAGGCGTGATGTCCACCCGGTAGACCGGAGGGTTGTTATAGCACATGATCGGCAGGTCAGTGGCGGCCGCCACGGTACGGAAGTGATTGACCGTTTCGCGGCGGTCGGAGTTGTAGACCATAGCCGGCATGAGCATGAAGCCGTCAACGCCTGCATTGGCTGCAGCCTGCGCGGTCAGGCAGGCGTTGGCAGTAGTGAACTCAGCGATGCCGTTGAGCAGCGGAACGCTGTCTTTACAGACTTCCTTGGTGGCCTTGAGAACCTGAATCTTTTCCTCAAGGGATAGTGAGCAGTTCTCGCCAATGGTGCCGAGCATTATCAGGCCATGAATTCCCTCACTGAGAAGCGCCTCGACGTGCTTTTGCGTCGCGGGAATATCGAGTGAGAAATCGTCCTTGAATTGGGTGGGAATCGCGGGGAAAACACCGCTCCAGTCTACTTTCAATGCCATATATCCGGAGTGTGAGTCCAATAAGGGACATTTGCAAACCGTAAGCTACACGAGCAGTGAATAATCCACCGGCTTGTGATGATCGAGGGTGTCATTAACGGCGGGCATCGGGTATTTCAGGCCGGTGGCGCAATTGAAGAGCACCGCGCTTTCCTGGGTGGTAACCCGACCGCTTTTCAGTTCCTTGAGATACGCCGCGTAGGTTGCGGCACCCTCCGGGCAGAGCAGTATGCCCTCGAGTTCGGCAGCTTTTCGTCTCGCTTCATCTATCGCCCCGTCATCGACGGCAGTGGCAAATCCACCGGTTTCCCTGATGCCCTGAAGGATTAGGAAATCTCCAATCGCTGCCGGCACTCTGATTCCCGCGGCCACTGTGTGGGCATCTTTCCAGAATTCGGCATGGTCAGCTCCTGACTCGAATGCTTTCACAATTGGTGCACAACCGCTTGCCTGGACGGCGACCATTCGTGGACGGTGGCCGTCGATCCATCCGATTTGCTCAAGTTCGTCGAATGCCTTGACCATGCCGATCAAACCGGTTCCTCCTCCGGTGGGGTAAAAAATGACGTCAGGCAGTTGCCAGTTGAACTGCTCGGCAAGTTCAAGTCCCATGGTTTTTTTCCCCTCTATGCGGTAGGGTTCCTTCAGTGTGGATACATCAAACCACCCGACCGGCTCTGTTCCGTTGCGCACGATCTTGCCGCAGTCGGTAATGAGGCCGTTGACTCCCCATACCTTCGCTCCCTGGAGGGCAATTTCGCGCATGTTTGTTTCAGGGGTGTCATCGGGGCAGAAGACAAAGGCTTCCATACCTGCACGACGGGCATAGGCCGCCATTGCAGCTCCGGCATTACCGTTTGTGGGGATAGCGAGCCTGGAGATGCCGAGCTCCTTAGCCATTGATACAGCCATGCACAGGCCACGTGCCTTGAATGATCCTGTGGGAAGACGACCCTCGTCCTTGATAAAGACATTTTTTCCGCCCAGGCGGGATGAGGGCAGGAGAGGGGTCATTGTTTCACCTAGACTGACAATATTTTCCGGGTTACCCACCGGTAGCATTTCCCGATATCGCCAGAGGTCCGGGGAGCGGGCTTCCAGGTGCTTTTTCTGCAATGATTGCGAGAGTGCCGCAAGGTCGTAGCGTACCAGCAGTGGAGCCCCTGCTTTTGAAAGCCCATGTATTTGTCCGGCTTCATAGTGTTCTTTGGTTTTCGAGCACTCGAGGTGGGTCACAAAGGTTGGGTTAGGGGATACTTGTGGATCCATGTTGTATTTATCGTCGACTGAGTGGGAGATGACTGCAAGCCGGCAGATGAGACACTGTGGAATAGCCATTAAGCGATGGGGTTTGCCTAACTGCCGTAATAGGGTCTAAGTTGCGTTGCAGTGGATACATTTCCCAGCATATTCAATGATGTCTTGGGTCCGGTAATGCGGGGACCTTCCAGCTCTCACAGCGCGGCAGCTTTACGGATCGGCCGAATGGCGCGTGACCTTATGGCAGGTGAGCTTTCCCGAGTGGTGGTGGATTATGACCCGAACGGCGCGCTGGTAACGACTCATGAACCTCAGGGGTCAGACTTGGGGCTTTTTGGTGGATTGATGGGGTGGGAAACTGATGATGCTCGCTTACCTGATTTCCGTGAGGAAATCCGCAAGGCGGGGATCGATGTGGAGATCCGCTATCTTTCCTATGGGGCGGTGCATCCGAATACCTATCGGCTTACTCTTGGTAATGCCCATGAAGAACAGGAGATGACCGCGATATCAACCGGTGGCGGGATGATTGAGATTCAGGAAATTAACGGGGCGAAGGTGAGCATGTTAGGTGATTATTTTGAGCTGCTGGTTTTTGTATCGGAAGGAGAGGAGGGGCTCTCGATGTGGTTGCGTTCGAACTTTGCTTTTGAGCAAGTGACCACTATTGAAGGTGGTGATGCGGTTTTGATAGAGGCCAAGAGCCGGGTGATGCCTGATGAGGGGCTTCTTGAGGAGTTACGTGCCAATGACTCCGTCCTGTCACTCCGCGTGATCGAGCCGGTATTGCCTGTCCTGGCGCGTGGTGACATGAGCGTGCCATTCATTAATGGAACGCAGATGAACCGTTATCGCGAGGAACAAGGGGGGGAGATGAGCCTAGGGCAACTCGGAGCACTCTACGAGGCTCAGAGAGGGGGGATTAGCGAGGAAGAGGTGCGTGTAAGGATGGCTCAGCTTGTTGAGGTCATGGAGGATTCGATAAAGGTCGGGCTGGCAGGTACGGAATATGCGGATCGGATCCTTCCCTGCCAATCGGTGAATTTCGAGGAGAAGATGGATGACGGGGAGCTGGTTCCCGGGGATGTGCTGAACAGGGTGATTCTTTATGTTACCGCAATGATGGAGATGAAGAGCTCCATGGGAGTTATTGTTGCAGCTCCGACAGCAGGGTCCTGCGGGGCATTGCCTGGTGGGGTTCTGGGAGTTGCTGATGCCCTGGGAAAGGATAAAGATGAGCGTGTCGAGGCAATGCTTGCAGCGGGAATGATAGGGGTGTTCATCGCTGAGAGCTCAACATTTGCAGCGGAGGAGGCGGGCTGCATGGCAGAGTGTGGCTCGGGCGCCAGTATGGGAGCAGCCGCTATCGTTGCGTTGGCAGGCGGCAGCTATGATCAACAGATGGGGGCTGCCTCAATGGCGTTGCAGAATTCCCTGGGAATGACATGTGATACACTTGCCAACCGGGTTGAGGCACCCTGTCTCGGCCGTAATGTTGCCGCGGCTTCCAATGCGCTCTCAAGTGCAAATATGGCCCTTGCTGACTTCGAGCATCTGGTGCCGATTGATCAGGTCATTGAAGCGATGCGTGAGGTTGGCGAGCTAATGCCACGTGAGCTCTGCTGCACCGGGCTCGGGGGACTTGCGGTGACACCCGTATCAGGTGAAATTGCTGAAAGGTTGAAGGCGGGGAACCGGAAGGCAAGCGGCAAGGAGGGGGAGATTCAGGCCAAATAGGATTGGAGCTTGGTTTCAGCCACAGCGTCAATTCCCTTTTTATTTGACGACCATGGTGCCTTTCATGATGACCCAGTGACCGGGGAAAGTGCAAAGGTAGGGATAGGATCCCGGCTTCTTTGGGGCATGAAAACGCAGGACGTGGCTGGTGTTTTGCTTGAGTTGTGGGGTTGACCAGAGGACTTCCTGGAGATTTGGGATGTAGTTTTTCTTCAGCCCATTGGGATCCTTGGCCATTTCATTCCCTGCGCTACCGACTTTCTCGAGAGATCCAGGCGTGGCGATTACAAGGTTGTGCATGGTAATATCCGGATTGGAAAGAACCAGCTTTATCGGTTGCCCGGGCTTGACGTTGAATTTGGTCGTGTCATAAATCATGCGTTCCGGGATGCAGTTGATGGTGACGGCCTTGAGGCCTTTCTGGTTATCAAAGTTTGCTTCACTGGCGCTTTTCGTGGATTTTCCAGCGTTGAGCTGGTTGATTTTTGCCGCATTGGCCAGGAAGGCTTTTACGTCGCTGTTGCCGTCCTGCCATTTTGGCAGCATTGACTTGGATCCCAGTGCAGTTTGCACCGCGTAGTTCAGGTGTTTTCCCATTGGAGACTCGGTCACTGCTAAGAGTGCCTGGAATGCCCAGTCGGTTCCAATCCACGAACTGGCGATTGCCGCTTCCAGCCGCACAAGCGGGTCCGCATCCCTGGCGCATTTCATCAACAGGTCTTTTGCATCCGCTCCCAGGGACGAGCTCCAGTAACGCAGCTGCCGGGTTGCGGCGGCTCTGGCTTGCGGAACATCGCAGTTTAGTAGTTCCTTGATCAAGGAGGTGTTAACGGCATCAATATTGCGATACATCCATAGCGCTTCAGTTTGATGATGGGCAAATCGAGGATCATCCCGATCCAGTTTATCAAGCCATTTATCAAGGGCTGACTTCACCTGTGCTGCATCCGCAGCGCGCAATTCGCGCTTGGTCCAGTAGCGAATCCGGTATTCCTTTCGTTTAAGGTTCTCAAGAAGCTCGGCGATTGACATGCCGGCGATTTTCACGGCAGGTGCAAGGGGCTTGTCTTTGGCAGTGATGCGCCAGATCCTGCCGGAATGGCGGTCCCGGCGTTCATCGCGCAGTGAGTATTGCGCATGTCCCTTGATGGGGTTGTACCAGTCACAAACATAAAGGGCACCGCGGGGGCCGAAGCGGACGTCGACAGGAATGAAACTGAGATTTTTCGAGAAGATAATGTCCCCGGAATATTTCTCCTCCATGTGGTCACCCGCGTTGATCCATTGGTGAAACTCAACCCGGTTGGTGGGCTTGTAGCGTACCTTGACAAAACCGCCCTGCATTTCAGCCGGGAAAGTATCCCAGTCGATGAATTCCTGACCGCACGTTCCTGAGTAGGCCTGAAATCCCGATGGGCGTGGATGTTGTCGCGGGTAGGGTGGACTGACGGCGTGAAAGGTTGAGGCAAATACGGGATGACTGGCAACATGGTGCCCCCAGTCGTCAAAGGTTACTCCCCATGGGTTGGTGTTAGGGTAACTGCCGAAGGTGGTCAACCTGTGCGTCCGTGGCCTGAAGCGGAACCATCCCGAGTTCTTGACGCGGATGGGGCCATAGGCGGTCTCAACCTGAGAATTAAGGAAAATCGAATCGCGAAAAAGCAGATCACCATCAGGGGTCCATACAAAATCATGCAGGGCATGGTGTGAGTCCTCACAACCAAAGCCGGTCAATGCCTGGCGGCGGAAGTCTGCCTTGCCGTCTCCGTCAGTGTCTTTAAGGAAAGTGAAGGCAGGTTCTTCAGAGACGTAGATGCCACCGTTACCAAACTCAAAACTCAGGGGAATATGTACATCGTCTGCCCATACGGTGGATTTGTCCGCAATGCCGTCCTTGTCGGTATCCTCAAGGATGACGATCTTGTCATTGGGTTCCTGTCCCGGGTAAACATGTGGGTAGGTGGTGGAACAGGCTACCCATAGCCTTCCCTGCGCATCCCAACGCATCTGGATCGGGCAGGCAATGTCCGGAAAATTTTCCTCCGAGGCAAAGCAGTTGACCTTGAATCTTGGGTCGATCTTGAAGGCTTTAAGCTCGTCGGCGGCGCTCATCCATTTGTTTCCGCCACGGCTTTCCGGTGTTTCCGGAATCTCGGGGATCATGGAATCATCAATCTCCACCTTTTGGCTCTTTCCGCTGGCGATGTTCCAGATGAGCTTGTCCCGGTTTTCGGTCATTAGCTCGAAATTGCGCATTGCGGGCAGGAAATCCAGATAGCCATACCTGCCCTTGCGACCGCCTGTGTAGTAGAAGGTGTTCAGCGGTCGATAGCGTCGAAAATATTGCCTGTTCTTCTCAATGACGATTTTGCGAAGTGCCTCGTTGAGCGGCACCGGGCTTTCCCCGAAGCAACCTCGGTAAAGATTAAGGGCAAATGCCTCGTAGCCTTTTTCAACCAAGTGCACCCCATTGAAGGTGGAGCCTTCCGGAAGCCCGGGGGAAAATACATCAACGAAGCCAACATTTTCCTCGGCGGCCACCTCCTTCATCGCTTTCGTGTAGGCTGCTATCCGCCCATTGTTCAGTTTTGCGGCGGCAACGCCCTCAACATTCAGGTTTGGTGTTGGGGAAATCAGCACGATGCGGGGACCGGTTTTACCGTTGTAAGCGCGGCTTTTTGTGTGATTGAGGAAAGCGGAAAGGCGTTGCTTGAATTCCGGAATCGCGCTATTCCCGGAGAAGGATTCATTGAAACCGAACGCGGCAAAAATGATGTCGGTCCTGTGATGGAGAAGATGTTGGTCGAGAGTGCCGAAATTGTCAGGGCGGGGCATGAGGTCAATCTCGTCTGCCGACCAGGAAAAATTGCGCACTACGAGCTGCTCCTTTGCAAAACGCTGGTGAAGCATGGTCTCGAAATGGCCGAAGAGCCTGGCGCGATCAAGCAGGGTATTGCCGATGTAGGCCACATGCTCACCATTTGCCGGCTTCAGGGGCAGTTGGGTCTGCATTGCCTCTGTTGCTGAGGGCTTAGGTGATTGATTGGCAAAGATTGCGTATTTCTGGAATTCGCTGTTCTGCTCTTTATTTGATTTTGATTGCGGTTTTTTTCTTGTGGTGTTGCCGCGTTTCTTTTTGTTGGTTTTTTTTGGTGCGGTGCCCTGCGGATCCACGGCCACGGCATTAACCGGAACCAGGATCGAGGAACCTGTGTCTGGCGCCTTGTCGGCACCGGAATTAATGAGCAGGATGGCGGAGATAAGGAAGACGGTAATCGTGTGGGACATTGGATCGCTTGGTATTGGTCGTGGCAGAGAGTTAATGGCGCAAGGCCTTCAGGAGGAAGGATGCCTTACGCATCAATTTTGGCTCCCGTGCAATCAATCCGCCGGTGGTCGCTGGTCGGTTTTCCCAATGGGAATGTGCCTGTGGCGCTGAAGCGGTATACGGATGGTTCAAGGCTGAGTGATGGCTAGGCAGCCTTTTTCTTTGCCGATGGAGAGCTCTCCTTGGTTTCTTGGGCAGAAGGTTTCTTTATGGTCCATGCAGGATGCCAGATTGCCTTGCCGCGTTTAAAGCCGAGATCATCACGCAGGCGCTTGTCAAAGTCGGGAAGGTGGGCAGCACCATAGAAGATCCCCATTTTCTTTTTGCCTTTCTTGCGCTCACGTTCCAATACCTTGAGGGCTGTGATGTTGCGTTCCGCGACCAGCACTGACCCGTCTGGTCCCTCAATGCCTGCGATGATTGACTCAACATCCTGAAATTGACGCCCCAGTTCGATTTTCATTTCTGTAGGGTCATTCTTAAGGAGGAGCTTGAGGATTGCAGAGAGGTTCAGGTTTTGCTTCTTGCCGTTGGTGGCCTGACTTTGAGCCTTGAGCATCATGGAGAGCAGGTTTTCACCCTTGGCCTTTTGGCGCTTGGTGAAGGTTTCATAACTCATGTCAGCATGAACGAAATTTTTGGCAGCGTAGTCAATATGATCGAGTTGAAAGTCGAGTTTCATCATTCGCCCAAAGCTTGACTGCAGGGTTCGCATCAGGTTGTTCTTATTGCTCTGGAGATCCTCCTTTGAGGGCGGGTTCTCGGGATCGCCGCCCACCATTTCATAGAGCAGGGCATCATATTTCTTGAACTGATCGTTCAGGGTCTTGTAGTAGGGCTTGTCGGCGATGTGCACGGCGCCGATCAGTTCTACCGTAGTGCCGTCGGGATGAGTATATTTCACGGACGCTGTTTCCAGAAGAGCCTGACTGTCCGTTTCACTGAAGCGCAGGTATTTGGCGTCCTCAGTGGAAACCGATGTCTTTTCCTCATCAGCGAAGGCTGAGATACTGAGCAGGGAGGTGAGGAAGATGCTGAAAAGTGAAGTGCTATGGGGCATTTGGGATGGTCGAGGCGGGATCATGGGCTGTCAACTGACCCGTGGTGCAGTGCGTGATACCATGACGCTTTTCGCTTGGATGTTTCAGTGATCTTTAGTAATAAATAATATTAAACGTTAATAAAACTAAGGTTTCACAACATTAATGGAAACTCCCGAAACTGCTGAGAGCTCAAAGGATTCAGGAGGATCATGCCCTGGGGAGGCACTCAAGTTTGGTTCATTGGCGATCACGGGACTTGTTGGGGGACTGATTTTGAGTCGTGTCATTGCAGGCTTTGTACGAATGAGCCTGCCCTCGATTGTCCCTGTTGTATTCTATCAGGTGTTGCGTAAACCGGCCGGTAGCCGGAAAGTTCTATCCGAGCGGACCGTCGGGGAGGGGTTTCAGGATTCTCCGCTTGCCGGTGCTGAAACACCGGAACCATTTGCGCCGAAGGTTTCGGGTGATGCCGAACCCGATTTCAATACAGGGGGGCAGACAGGGTTTCCGGTCTTTCTGGATCAGGAACCCATTGATCCTCTTTCTGTGGACGGGAATGTCGATCCAGGGCCCTTCCCATCAATTGAAGCGGGGCGTGAGATTGCCGTGAGAACGGGGCACTCATCTCTGAGTTCTGAAGAGTGGGCGGCCAGTGTGCTCGACGAGATTGAGGGCAGCCTGTCGTTCACTAGTCAATGTGATGGTCAAGTCATCCCCGGCCCGGAGGAACAGATAAAGCTTACCGAGGGTAGGCTGGATGAGGACACGACCGTGTTGAGTGACTTGGATCCTGCTGCATGGAGGAGCGGCGTGGAACAGGTGACGGATTCAGGAGAAACGCCGCCGGCAAGGCAATCTGATGTGGGGCTTGATCTTGAGGAGGCTGGAATTGAGCGCATTGAGAATCATTTTGATCCATCCCCGGTGGAGATGGATCGAGAGATTCCCGCGCAGATGGTAACGGATTCTAAACCGGTACGCTCTGCCGGGGAAGACGTCGGGTTTCGGGTAACGCCACGGGCATCGGGGGAAAAAGAAAAACCCTCTTACCGCCGTATTCCGATGGATGCAAACCTTGTTCCGCTTGCTGTGGCCAAGGTGGGCGGGAAGATGCATCGATTAGCTGAGGAGGAGGGCCATGACGCTTTTGCCGTGCCTTTTTCTGGTTGTGCGGTTGCGGGGGTGGAAGCGGTTGAGAATCCCTTTGCAAGGGAGGAAAATGCAGACGGGGGCAGGGATAATACCGGAGCTCTCGCATCCGTTCTTCTTCAGGACAAAAGCAAACTCGGGAAGAGGGGTGGGAGTGAAAATCCAGTGTTTCGCAGAGTGTGCATTTTTTTCATTATTGGTATTGTACTTGGTTGTGGGGTGTTGCTTGCTTGGAAGGCATTGAGGGGGACCGGTGAGGATGTTCCTGAACAAGCGTTAATGATTACGCCGGAAGCCATCGAGGCCCCGGGGCGAGGTTTATCGTTGCTTGGTGACAATGCTTCCTCTGGGGAGGTCCATGATTTTCCGGCAGATGTGGGGGTGACAAACTCCACCTCTAGTGAGAAGGTGATTCATGATGAGGATTTACCCAGTTTCAGATCCTTGGAGTGAATCATCTTTGATGAGGTCTATGGTGAAAAGATTAGCGTTGGTTGCGGTGTTCTTTTTGGCCGCAAAGTTACCTGCTGTTGAACTGGTCCTTGTCGATGAGCAATCTGATGCCCGGGCTCTGGTGCCCTCCGCTGAAAACGGAGGGAGTGTGCTTGGCGAGAGCTGGAGAAATGTCACAGGGCCAGATAACATTGTAGGCTGGCTGTCTGGGGTTACCGGGATCGGATATGATACCTCCAGCAGTGATCGCTACCGACCACTGATCGGAATAGATGTTGAGCAGATGCGCTCGCAATCAGGTTCGGTTTTTATCCGGATTCCTTTCCGGGTTGAAGCGCCGGACTTGGTGAGGATTAATGCATTGACTCTTAGGATGAAATACGATGACGGGTTTGTTGCCTGGATTAACGGGGTGAGGGTTGCCGGGAGCAATTCTCCTGCTGGATCTCCTGACTGGAACGCGTTGGCTTCCGCGGGTCACAGTGATGATGCCGCGGAGGTTTTTGAATCTTTTGACCTGAGTAACTCGATTGGGTTGCTCGTTGAGGGTGAGAACATGCTTGCTATCCAGGGATTAAACGAGGGATTGAGCAGCAGTGACCTGATTATTATGCCGCAGCTTGTTGCTGATGATACTCAGTGGCCGGGGTTACGGGTGGAGACCGTCGCAAATGGCCTGGATCGGCCTGTTGATATCCAGCATTGCGGGGATGGTAGCGGGAGGTTGTTTATCTTGGAGAAACCAGGCAGGGTAAGAATCCTTAAGGAGGGGGTATTGCTTGCTGCCCCGTTTCTCGACATTGAATCAAGGGTTGATGACTCAAGCAATGAGGAGGGCTTGCTGGGCATTGCATTTCCTCCCGGGTTCGGCACCGATCCTGACCCGCATTTTTACCTGTGCTATACCGGTTCCCTGGGGTCCACGCTGTCACGGTTCATGGTTGATAAGGATAACCCTGACCGTGCACTGCAGGCTTCGGAGGAGGTGATCATGACCCAGAGCCAGCCGTTCAGTAATCACAACGGCGGACAGATCCAGTTTGCCCGCGACGGTTACCTGTACGTGGCACTGGGAGACGGTGGCAGTGGTAACGATCCGGGAGACCGGGCGCAGAACCGGAACTTGCGATTGGGCAAGATATTGCGCCTTGACGTTGAGGGCATACCGGATCCCGGGAAGAGTTATGCCATCCCGATTGATAACCCTTTCGTTGGAGATGCATCGACGCTTGATGAGATATGGGCGCTCGGGTTGCGCAATCCCTGGAGGTTTTCCTTTGACCGGGATACGGGCGACCTGTGGATTGCGG
Organism: Verrucomicrobiaceae bacterium; assembly: GCA_024229495.1. Taxonomy (GTDB): domain Bacteria; phylum Verrucomicrobiota; class Verrucomicrobiia; order Verrucomicrobiales; family DEV007; genus CACIUL01. The sequence goes on from JAAESJ010000233.1 coordinate 22,769, forward strand.
ATGTGGGGCAGGGAGCCCTTGAGGAGATTAATTTTCAGCAGGCATCCAGCACAGGAGGCGAGAATTACGGCTGGCGGTTTTTTGAGGGTGAGCGCGAGAATGTCACCTCAGGAATTATTCCCGGGGCACCGGTTGATCCGGTGCACCAATACGGCCGGAGTTTTGGTAGATCGGTTACCGGCGGTTATGTGTATCGGGGTACCAAGTATCCGCGTATGCAGGGAGTGTATTTCTATGTTGATTATTATACCGGTGATCTCACCGGTGTCCGCCCAAACGGGCCACAGGATTGGCAGGTGCAGTCGTTGCTCTCAGGATTTACGAGGGTCACGACATTTGGTGAGGATGAGGATGGGGAGCTCTATTTCGCAACCGATTCCTCAGGATCGAGCCCGAATCGTATTTTCCGAATTTCTGATGTCCGGGATACAAGCTACCTGAAGGTGCTTTCCGTTGAAATTGAGGCCGATGGACGGCTGAGCCTGGTTTTTGGCAGCGAGATTGGTGTTAGTTACCAGTTGCAGGTTTCAGGGGACCTTTCTGAATGGAATTCAGTGGGGATTGCCCAGCAGGCAACCGGCTATAGCCTTCGAGTGACTGAACCAACGGGTAATGTTCCCGGTTTAGAGCGGTTTCTGCGGGTGGTGCCACTGGATTGAACGATACTTGCCGCTTTGGGCTGCAGCGTTTAGACTCTGCGGCTATAATGAACTCTGAGGTTGCCCTTGCCGCGGCTCTATTCATTGACCTGCCATTGTGCAGAATGGCGCGGGGAAGTGGCGAAGCCGTTGATGCAGAGTTTTCCATTCATGATGAAAACCAAGTTCCTTAACAATGCAGTAACCACCGTATTGGCGTCTGTGGTTGTCCTTATGTCAGCCTGTGAGAAAAATAATGATGCGTCCTCGCCGGCTACCACCGAACCTGCACCCGAGCCCGTCCCAGAAGCTAAAGTTAATCCAAGTGCCGAAAAAAAATCTGAAGTGAGTAAGGAAAAGCATCAATTTACCAATCGCCTGATTAACGAGAAATCACCGTATCTCCTGCAACATGCGCATAACCCGGTGGACTGGTATCCATGGGGGGACGAGGCATTTGAGCGAGCGAAGAAGGAGGATAAACCGATCTTGTTGAGCGTGGGTTACTCGACCTGTCACTGGTGCCACGTGATGGAACGTGAGTCTTTTGAGAATGAGGAGATCGCGAAGATCATGAATGAGCACTTCGTGTGCATCAAGCTGGACCGTGAAGAGCGACCGGACGTTGACAAGATTTACATGACGGCGGTCCAAGCTTTAGTAGGTGGGGGAGGATGGCCACTTAACGTGTTTCTCACTGCGGACAGGAAGCCGTTTTTTGGCGGCACTTACTTTCCACCGAAAGCGGCACCTGGGAGGCCCTCATGGCCGGATTTGCTGCAAAACATCGCCAAGGTCTGGACGGAGAAGCGTGAGGCGGTCATTAAGGATGCCGACAATATCGCACAAAAACTCTCGGAGTATGTGGATGAGGGCAAGGGTGAGGGGGGCGTTCTGGCCGAGGCGGATTTGCTTAAGGCACTGCAACAATTCAAGGAGGGGTATGATCCCCAGTTTGGTGGATGGGGGCGCGCTCCCAAGTTTCCCAGGCCCAGTCAACCGGCTTTCATGCTGCAGCTGGGTTCCCGCTTGGGGGACAAGGAGGCAATTGACCAGGTGGTGTTTACCTGTGAAAAGATGGCTGCCGGTGGCATGTATGACCAGATAGGGGGCGGGTTCAGTCGTTACTCGGTGGATGAGCGTTGGTTAGTGCCGCATTTTGAAAAAATGCTCTACGATAATGCGCAACTTCTGCAACTCTATCTGGATGCTTACCTGATTACAGGCAAAGAGCATCATGCGGATGTCGCCCGGGATATCCTGCGCTATGTGCTGCGTGACATGACACATCCAAAGGGCGGGTTTTATTCGGCGGAGGACGCGGACAGTGAAGGCAAGGAGGGGAAGTTCTACTGCTGGACCAAGGCAGAACTGGAGAAGATTTTATCCGCCGAGGAAATGGGGGTGGTTATCCGTTATTATGGAGTGACCCGGTCGGGTAACTTTGAGGACCACAGTGACCCTGACCCGTTGAAGGAGCAGAATGTGTTGAGCGTGGTTGATGCCAAGCTTGCCGAGGGGGAAGCTGCCCTGTTGGCCTCGGCGAGGAAGAAAATGTCTGAAGTTCGCTCGAAGCGTGTGCGTCCCGGGCTGGACGACAAGATCCTGACATCCTGGAATGGATTGATGCTTGAGGCCATTTCTCGGGCTGCTGCCGTCCTTGGTGATGAGTCTTACCTGGCTGCAGCTGAGAAGAATCTGGAGTTTATCCGTGCAGAGCTCTGGGATGAGAAGCAGCAGCGATTGTATCATCGCTGGCGTGACGGGGCGCGCGACAGTGCCCAGATCTTTGATACTCATGCCTATCTCTTGAGCGGCATTGTCGGCCTTTACGAAGTTACGCTGAACCCAAGTTACCTGGAGTTTGCCGTGACCATTGCCGGGAGGATGATTGAGGGGTTCTATGACCCGAAAGCCGGAGGCTTTTTCCAAAGCAGCGGGGCAAAAGACCTTATCCTGCGACTTAAAGAGGACTACGATGGTGCTGAGCCGTCCGGCAATTCAGTGGCTGTGCTTGCCCTGCTCAAACTTGCGGCCATTACCGGGAATAAAAGTTACCGGGAGGTTGCCGACAAGACGCTGTCTTATTTTTCCGGGAGAATGAAGACTGTCTCGGTGGGAGTCCCTTACATGTTGAGGGCGGCGGATTTTGCCTTACGGGAACCGAATCGCGTGGTGATTGCCGGCGATTGTGGGTCGGATGCTGCAAGGGGCCTGTTGCGAGCGGCGCACTCAGTTTATCAGCCGCACAAGGTGGTGATGGGAACCACCGGCCCGATTGAGGAGTTTGCCAAGACGCTGGCAAAGGGGGATGAGGTGCAGGTTTACCTGTGCAAGGGCAAACACTGCGAATTACCCACCACTGAGGGAAAGAAGGTTCGCCAGTTGCTGTTGAAGAAGGAATAAACCTTTCAGCCCTTCTGTTGAAGGGAAGCATTGCATTGATGGTTTCGCTAATGCCCTCGGGCAGCGCTTTTACCATCGGCTTTGATGACACCGATAATGAGGGTGTTTGTTTAGCGGGAAAACTGTATCCGAAGAGCGAGTCAAGGAGCCCGCTGTTGCCAATATACTAAAAAACCGACGGCGTCACCGCCGTCGGTTTTTTTAGAGTTATTCAACCTGTATAGGCGGCGATTATTTGCCGTAGACTTCGATTTCCACGTAGTGGTTCATTTCATTGGCGGTATTGCCATTGGACCACAGGCGCACATAGCGCGCCTTCTTGCCCTCGACATCAAAGATCCTGCCGTGGTTGGTCTCGATCCAGGCGAGATCTTTACCGACACCGGCCTTGGAAGAGTTGTCGTGGTCGTTGTTGAAAACGGTGACCACGCCTGTCTTGAACTCGGGGTCGTTGGAAACCTGTGCGACAACATCGATGTAAGCGCGGGCATTCTTGTGGAAGTGCCAGACAACGATGCCGTAAATAGTGGCTTCCTCCTCAAGATCGACCTGGACCCACTGCTTGCCGGGTCCGAGCTCGGTATAGGAGCCGTCGGCGCCGTCCTTGTCTCCATCACAGATCATGTCGAGATCCCCGATGATGGGTTCCGGATCACTGGAGGTGACCTCCATGTCGAGGGCGAGGTTCTCGCTTCCCGCCGGTGCCTTGAGAACCAGCCGCGGTTTCTTACTCTTGTCGAGATTGGGCAGCTTGGCGGCTACCGGCGTGCCGACAAACATGGGCTTCGGGAAATCAATCTCCATGTCCTTCCACTTGCTCTTGTCTGTATCCTGCGCGGTTACCGTGAAGATAGCCGGGGTAATGAGTGATATTGCCAGAATGAATGTTTTTTTCATGGTTTTATGGGTCTGTTTTTCAATATTTGCTACAGAAAGTCGCTATCTATACGACGAAATCCTCAGGTTTAAATTCGATTTTTTCGCCTTTCTCGATCGCCTCGTGGATTTTCATGCAGGTGACCGTGGTCTTGAAGCCCTCGATAGCCGGGCAGTTCAGGTCGTCCTGGCTGCCGTTATTGCGCACTGCATCAAAGAAGTTGCGCAGGTGCGGGGCGTGCGGGCGTTCCTTGAACTGGACGTGGGAGGGTAATTCCCAGGGATCGAGTCCCTTGGAGACCCGTGCATCGGCCACTCCGGAATTTTTGATTTCCTCGGGGAGATCTGCGTTCCATTTACCTGGTTCCGTTTTCGCTGCACGCCAGGGTGCCTTTTTTTCCCAGAACTTGTGATAGATTTCCTCTTGGGAGATATCTTTCTCAATGAGCGGTTTGGCCCCGAGCCCATATTCTTCCCAGCTCCTGGCGTGGGCTTCACGGTAGATCTGGTTATACTCGGTAAGCTCGGAGATGGACATTGTGCCGTCCTCGCCCATGAACTTCTCGAAGAATTTCTGGGAGCTTGAAGTGGTAAGCACCTGGTAATAGGCCCTGGTCTTCAGGATATCTCCTGTGCCTCCCTTGGTGCCCCACTTAGCGCGGGGTGTGTCATACTCGAAAAAGGCCATGACGTTGTCGGCATGCTCATAGCCGTCCTTGACCTGGCTGACGATTTCCAGCTCGGCTTGAAGCTTGGCCTTGCGCTTTGAGGACTTGGTTTTTTCAAGGGCCTCCTCGACCTCACTGGTCAAGAGGTCATTGAGGAACTCCCCGGTGTAGTAATCAGTACCTCCCTGGGCAAAGATCGAGTTCGGGGTGGTATCCAGCAGCCAGTTGAAGATATCAATCTGGTGGGCGCCGAGGTCGGAGATAATGCCGCCGCCGAATTTCTTGTACATGCGCCAGTTGCGGAACTCAAACATCCCCATGGCTCCGCCGTTATAACCGTTGTCCTTCAACACCTGATCATCGAGCGCATCCTTGCCCTGTGGAATCTCGCGGGGCACCGAGCCGCCGCGTGAGCGGTTCCATTGCGCACTCATGTGGGTGATCCATCCGAGCAGGTTGTTCTTTTGGTTGAGGATCTCGTTTTTTACATGCAGGTAACGCGGGTTACTGCGGCGCTGGTGGCCGATCTGCAGGAGTTTATTGGTTGCCCGTTGGGTCTTGACCATGGCACGTGCCTTCTCGATGTCATTGGACATCAACTTCTCGCAGTAAACATCCAGCCCTGCCTCAAGGCCCATGATGGAATACTTGTCGTGGACAAAGTCCGGGGTGGCGACAATGATGCAGTCAAGATCATTCTCCTTCTTGATCATTTCCTCGGCATCGGCGTATGGGGTGCAGGTCTTGCCATCTTGTCCGCCGCCCTGGCCAGAGGCGGCAATTTGGCCGACACCTTTTCTCAGGTTGCGACCCCAGATGTCACTAACGGCAACAAAACGGACATTGAGTTCTCCCTTACTGTCCCTGAGGACTTTGCTTGAATCTTTCAAGGCCTCGCCCTCGTCGCCATAGCCGATGATGCCGCAGCGGACAACGCCCTCCTTGGTGGCCTTCTGCCCGAGGGCAGTCTTGCTGGTGACAATCAGGCCAATGCCGACGCCGGCCGATGAACCGTTGCGCAGGAAGTTGCGCCGGGACAGGGAGGATTTCTCTTCCGCAGAGCCTTGCTTGTTTGCAGCGTTTTTCTTGCCGATGTGTTTAAACTTCATGGGATCAGGTATGGTGATTATTCTATTTTTTCCTGCAGGCAGGGCTTAGTCTTTTTCCTCAGGGAACTCATCACTTTTGCCGATGGCCAAGTCCACGATGTTATCAACAGCGAGGATGTTGTGCTTCACGGTCATAAGCGCGAGGGCGATGACGATGAGTTCCACCCCGCGGCGGACGGTATCAATATCGTCAGGAAGCAGCATCAGGCCCAGGCTCAGTGAGAGAATGATGCCACTGGCGGCAATCAGGGAGATGCGCGTGAAGAGGCCGATGATGACCCATATCCCGGTAATGACCAGTGCCCAGGGGAGGAATTTGGCGTAGAGCCCCAGCATGCCTTCAGGGATCGGGGTGAATTCTTTCATTACCGTGATGATTGGTTCCATGGAATCCGGGCCGTAGGAGGGGGAAAACTCAGACAGTCCCGTTGCCTCATTTTTGCCTTTCCACTTGGTTAAGCCGGCAAACAGCAGGCGCATCCCGATCCACATCCTCAGGAAAAAGCAGGCCCAGGCTTCTCCGCGGAACATTCGATTACAGCATTTCTCAGACATGATTGATTTGGATGGTGATTTATTGGATTTTGATAGCTTTTTTATTCCCGTGTTCGGGATGATTCGAAAAGGATTAAACGAATTCGGAGACAATTGCAATAGCGGGAGGACTCTTCGGCATATCCGTTTGACGGCAGGGCACGCCCCGTTGATCTTGTATTATGTCCATTATTATAGGAGAAACCCCGTCTACCGGCAACGACTACAAGGAGACAGCCAAGGACTTGTGCCGGGCATTGCTTGAGGATGAGAAATTAAAAGGGGTTTTTACCTCTATTGATGCGTTTATGGAAAATGACGTATCAAAAGAGCTTTTCAGCCAGATGCAGACCAAGAGCGAAGAGTTGCAGAACAAGCAGCAGGCTGGAATTGAACTGACTGCCGGTGAGGTGGAGGAATACAACAAACTGAGGGAGAAAATGCTTGATGATCCGGCGGCCAAGGCCTTTGTCGAGGCGCAGGAGTCCATTCAGAGTGTTCACCAGACGATCGGCAGTTGGGTGTCGTTGGTTTTTGAGAATGGTCGCATGCCAACCGAAGAGGAGTTTGAGGGGCATTGTGGCCCGGGATGAGGATGTCACTAGCCGCTCGTTGAGGGGCTTTTAAGGGACGAGACTTCCAAAATGAGCAGAGAGGGATTCAAAGGATGGAGCACCCTTTCTTGGAAAGATGATCTTTCGGGTTATGGCAGATAGAGGTGATGTTTCATGAGGAAGGGCAGTATATTCATTGCATTGAATGCCTTTGCCATAGAAGGAAGATTGAACCGGCAGTTAAGTCGCTGCTTATCGGCGCTAAGTGCTCTTTGCGGAACCTTGCCGTGGTTGCTTGCAATGCCGGTTGATTGCCCGGCGAAAGACCTTTCTTACCAGAAGGAGGTATTGCCCATTCTTGAGCAATACTGCTTTGACTGTCATGGTGACGGAACGGAGAAGGGCGGGCTTTCACTGGACAGCTGGAAATCCCCTGCGGAGCGGGTGGCTGATCTTCATGTATGGAAGGAAGTCCTACGCAATGTTTCCCTCAAGGTCATGCCGCCGCCAAAACGCAAGGTGCAACCCTCGGAGGCAGAGCGCGCGGTGATAGAGGGTTGGATTGAGCAGAGGGTTTTCCGGTATGATCCCGACAATCCCGATCCCGGTCGGGTGACCATCAGGAGGCTGAACCGGCAGGAATACAACAATACCGTGCGTGACCTGTTGCATGTAAACTTCAAGCCGGGTGAGGATTTTCCCCCCGATGACACCGGGTATGGCTTTGATACCATTGGTGATGTCTTGACCCTCTCCCCGGTATTGCTGGAGAAATACATGAGTGCTGCCGGACGCGTGATGGATGCGGCAATGCGCACCACGGCACCGCAGGGGAAAAAGCAGCAATACCCGGCACAATCTTTGAAGGGTGGACAAATGCATTCCGGTTCACGCATTCTTTCCACAATAGGGAGCGTGTCGCTAAAGCATCATTTTCCCCAGGATGGTGAATATATCATCAGGATTCGTGCGGCAGCGCACCAGGCCGGTGACGAGGCGGCAAAGATGACGATCAATGTCAACGGCAGGGACCTTCACACCTTTGAGGTGGGTAACGAGCCGGAAGAGTTGAAGAATTTTGAGCGACGCGTCAGGATGAAGGCCGGCAGTCATGAGGTGACCATCAAGTTTATCAATGATTATTATAACCCGAAGGAACGCGACCGCAGGAGGCGTGACCGCAACTTGCTGGTCGACGGTCTGGAGGTAGAGAAAACCGGGGCGGTGGTCCTGCCTCTGCCGGAATTTCATCGCAGGATACTGGGCAGCGAGAAAATCACACCGGCTAACCGGTTGGCTGTGGCGAAGAAAGTCCTGCACGAGTTCCTGTGCAGGGCTTATCGGCGCAGAGTGCCCCAGGCGGAGGTGGAGCGCCTGATGCGTTTTGTGAAAATGGGCTTTGATGAGGGTGGGCCATTCGCTTTTGAGAAGGGAATCAAGTTGGCCTGCCAGGCGGTTCTGGTTTCACCGTTTTTTCTCTACCGCGGGGAGGTGCAGAAGAATCCTGATGATCCCGAGACAGTTTCCAGAATCGATGATTACGCACTGGCTTCACGGCTTTCCTACTTCATCTGGTCCAGTATGCCCGACGATGAACTTTTTTTGCAGGCCGGCCGGGGTGATCTACGCAAAAATCTGAACGCGCAGGTCATTCGGATGCTTAAGGATCCAAAGGCCCGGGCGCTGACGGAGAACTTCGCAGGGCAATGGTTGCAACTCCGGAATATGGACCTGGTAAGCCCCGATCCGGGGCAATACCGTGAATTTGATGACAAGTTGCGCCGATTAATGCGCATGGAGACCGAGGCGCTCTTTGAGCATGTCATGCGCAATGACCTGCCGATCACTGAGTTTCTTGATGCAGATTACTCGTTTATCAACGCCAGGCTTGCCCGGCATTATGGGATCAAGGGGGTGTCCGGAGACGCATTACAGAAGGTGTCTCTTGCAGGCAGTCACCGACGAGGCATCCTGACTCACGGGAGCATTCTCACTATCACTTCAAACCCGACGAGAACCTCACCGGTTAAACGGGGTAAGTGGATCCTCGATAATATCCTGGGAACGCCTCCGCCGGATCCGCCACCGGGGGTAGGGCAACTAGAGGACAATAGCAAACTGGAAGGCACCTTCCGGCAGCGTCTGGAGCAGCACCGGAAAGATCCCAATTGCGCTGCCTGCCATGCACTGATGGATCCTTTGGGCATTGCCTTTGAGAATTTTGACGGTGTCGGAAGGTGGCGTGATGATGAAGGCGGGCAGCGCATTGACTCCAGTGGCGAACTCGTCAGCGGTGAGCGCTTTGAGACTCATGAGCAGTTTCAGGAGGTTCTCTCCACCAGCAAACGCGGTGATTACCTGCGTTGCGTCAGCGAAATGATGCTGACATTTGCCCTTGGTAGGGGATTGGAATTCTATGATAAACCCGCGGTGAGTTCCGTGGTCAAGAGGTTGCAGGACGGGAAGTTGTCTTTTTCCCGGGCCGTTCTTGGGGTGGTTGATTCGGTGCCGTTTCAGTATCGTCGCGGAGATGGCAGGCGAATTTATGATTAATTGTGGATTTCAGGGTGATTTTTTGCCGGGAAAGGGAGTAATTTTGTAGTGTCCCTTGGAGGGATTAGCATTATATTTAAACGTGTCAGAGCAACGAAATCATCAGGTTTCCCGTCGGACTGCACTGCGTGGTCTTGGAGTGTGCATGGTTTTACCACCCCTGGAGGCGATGGTTTCAAGCTCGTCAGCGGCGAAGACAAATGCGGGTGCTGCACCCAAGCGCATGGCTTTTGTTTATGCGCCAAACGGCAAGAACATGGAGAAGTGGCGTCCCAAGGGAGAGGGGAGCAATTACACCTTGTCGCCCACTCTGGAGCCGCTGGCTGCCCTGAAGGGGGACTTCCAGGTTCTCAGTGGCCTTGATCATAGGAATGCAACAAATGGTGGTGATGGGGCAGGCGATCATGCCAGGGCGAACGCCACGTTCCTGACGGGAATGCGGGCAAAGAAAACTGCCGGGGCTGACATCAGTCTGGGGATCTCTGTTGATCAGGTTGCAGCTCAACAGGCGGGTAAACTGACAAGGTTACCCTCGCTGGAACTGAGTTGTGATGCAGCCCGTCGCAGCGGCAAGTGTGATTCCGGATATAGTTGTGCTTACCAGTTTAATATTTCCTGGAGGGACAGGAAGGTGCCGATGCCGCCTGAGGCTAACCCCCGACTTGTTTTTGAGCGCTTGTTCGGTAAGGACACCAGCGGTGGAGGCAATAAGGCAGAACGCTTGCGTCAGGCCAGGAGGAACAAAAGTATCCTGGACTTTGTCATGGAGGATGCAAAACGCCTTCAGTCCCGCCTTGGAGGTAATGACCGGCAGAAACTCGATGAATATTTCACGGCTGTGCGTGAAACTGAGCGGCGGGTTGAGAACGCAGAGAAATTTGCCGCAGCATCACCGGACATGAAAAAGCCCAGCGGTATTCCGGGCAGCTATAAAGAGCATATCCGTCTGCTTTATGACCTCAGTGCGCTGGCTTTCCAGAGTGACACGACTCGGGTTAGCACCTTCATGATGGCTCATGACGGGAGCAATCGCAATTTCCGTGAGATTGGCGTCCCGGATGGGCATCATAGTATTTCCCACCATGGAAGGAACCGGGAAAAGCTTGAGAAGATTGCCAAAATTGACCGTTTTTATATCGAGCAGTTTTCCTATTTTCTCAATAAGCTCAAGGGCATGAAGGATGTTGATGGGCGCAGCGTGCTTGATAACTCAATGATTGTGTATGGGTGCGGGATTGCGGATGGTGACCGCCATGATCATCATGACCTGCCGGTGCTTCTTGCCGGTGGAGGAGGTGGAACCCTGGAAAGGGGACGCCACCTTGATTTCCGGGGTGAGGTGCCCTTGTCCAACCTTTATGTCACGATGCTCGACAAGTTGGGACTTGAGGTGTCAAAGCTTGGTGACAGTACCGGGGCGTTGCCGAGAGTCTGAAAAATTACATTCAGCCTGTCTGCAGTATTTGTTCAATAGCCTCCTGAGTTGGTAACCTTCCGCGTCCTCCCAGAGCAGAGGCATTCAATGCCCCCGCGGCACTGGCGATTCTTGCTGCTTGCTTCAGTTCCAGTCCGGAGTCCATGGCGTGCAGGAAGGCTCCGTGATAAACATCGCCACAACCTGTTGTATCCACTGGATGTGCAACAGGGAAGGCGGGTTGGTGGAAATGCTTGGCGTCCCGAGGGTATATCCAGCTACCGTTACCGCCGTCGGTAATGCCGATGAGCTGTGCCTGCGGACAGAGGTTTAGCAGTTTTTCAGCTGCATCTTCCGGAGATTTTTCGGCAGTTGCTGTAAGCGCAAACTCGAGGGCAACAATGGCAATGTCGGCTGACGCCATCAGCGGGATCAGTTCATCCCTGTAGCGGTTGGCTCCCCCATCAAAGGAAAGCCGGGTTTTCCGGCCGGAATTGCTACAGATTTCCGCTGCCTGCATACAGGCCTCCAGATGCCGACCGTTACAGTGCACGAAGCGGTGTGATGTGACCAGATCAGGACGGATTTCCCGCGCGGGTATTGCGCGTGTTGTACTGCGAACAAAGCGCACGGCACGGGCACCATCTTTGGCGCGGACCAATATGGAGGCCAGTGAAGCCTGCGCTCCTTGTTCTATTTTAATTTGCTCACAGCCGACACCCTGAGTTTCAAGTTGTTCAAGGATCATACTGGATTTCCAGTCATCACCCAAATGGTCCAGCATGGTGGTTCTGGTTCCCAATGCTGCGGCTGCAGCAAGTGCCGTTGCAACTGGTCCGCCTCCCATTACCAGCGCCTCATTGGCCTCCTCTACATCCCCGGTCGCTGGAAATGTCGAGGTATGTGTCAGGATATCGAGGGTGCAGACTCCGATTCCGAGGATGCCGTTGGACATATGCAGAAGGTTAGGCGCAGCCCGCAATTTTTTTCTTTACCCTCTCAAGCAGTGCCGGTTGCCGTTCAAGTTCCCCGGTGAGTGCCTGGATTGCGGCAAGAATAGGTTGGCTCATGTGGTGTTCAATCCCCTCGATGTCATCGTAAATGGAATGTTCATCGAGTCCGAATAGTGCGAAAAATTCCACGAGGCTCTCGTGTCGCCTGACAATCTCCCGAGCGATCTCCTCACCCGCCTCGGTAAGGATAACTCCGCGGTATTTCTCATAGGCAACAAGGCCGTCGGCATCCATGCGCTGGATCATGCCTGTCACGCTGGCTTGAGCGATGCCGAGGTTGTGCGCGATATCAACGACCCTGGCGTAACCCTTATTCTCGATAAGCGTGAGGATTTGCTCGAGGTAGTCCTCCTGCGCTCGCGTTCCGCGAAGTGTGGGGGTGATGGCTTTTGACATCAATGGAATATGGCATGGCTAAAAATAATTGGCAATATAAATAAAGATTGTTTAAACAATATAAGTTAGTTGAGACTATATTTTGATTGACCGCATCATTCGTCTTGTTAGTTTCCTTTTATGGTTAGGTTCCGGAAAGCTGCACATGCCTTAATGTGCTTGAGTGTAGCGCTGTGTTTTTCCATCGTCGTAATTTCCTGCAGTGATCCCGGTGATGACCGTGGCGGCGACACCAGGTTATTTGTGGTGACGACCACCACGATGATTACTGACCTTGTGAAGGATGTTGCGGGGGACAAGATCAGGATCAAGGGTTTGATGGGTCCAGGGGTTGACCCGCACCTTTACGAGCCGGTACCCGATGATGCGATTGCCCTCAGGCAGGCGGATTTGGTTTTTTATAATGGCTTGCTGCTTGAGGGGCAGATGACGGGGATCCTTGAGGCGAAGGGGAAAAAGGCGATTTCCCTCGGGGCATCAGTTCCTGAAGATAAACTTAAGGGTGATGATAGGCATCCTGACCCGCATATATGGGGGAACGCCCTGCTTTGGAGAGGATGTGTTCCCGTTGTGGTGAATGCCCTCTCTGAAGTTGATCCAGATAATGCCCAGTCATACAGGAAACGCGGGGCTGATGTGAGCAAGAGGCTGGAGCAACTCCATCAATGGGCAGTGCAACGGGTTGCCGAGGTGCCGGAGCGGGCGAGGGTATTGATTACCAGCCATGATGCGTTTGAGTATTTTGGTGATGCTTATGGATTACAGGTGATTGGGTTGCAGGGGATTTCCACTGTGACCGAGGCGGGTATTTCCCAGCGGGTGAAACTGGTCGATTTCATCAGGCAGAATTCCGTGAAGGCAATTTTTGTTGAATCGAGTGTTTCACCAGCGGCAATTGAAAGTATTGCGGAGGATGCCGGGGTGAAGATTGGTGGGGAATTGTTTTCTGATGCCATGGGGCAACCCGGGGTGATTGAGCATTCGGGAGAGGATGAATATGATCTGGGAACCTACAGCGGAATGTTGAAGCACAATGTCAACACGACGGTAAATGCCTTGAAATAATTGACGGGATGTCTAATGCAAGCGGCGATGAACCGGCACTTGAGGTGCATGATCTGACGGTTTCCTACTTGAGGCGACCTGTCCTGTATGGAGTGGATTTCGCCGTTGCTCAGGGAAGTTTGGTCGGCATCATTGGTCCCAACGGTGCGGGGAAATCGACACTCATCAAGTCAATCATGGGTCTGGTCCCGGTATCGGGTGGATGGGCCAGGGTTTTCGGGGGGGCGGTCAAGGAGCAGATCACGAAAGTGGGTTATGTGCCACAACGTGAATCGGTGGATTGGGACTTTCCGGTAAACGTAATGGACGTTGTGCTTATGGGGTGTTACGGACGGATTGGCTTGATTCGCCGCACTGGCGGTGAGGAGAGGGTCAGGGCTTGTGCGGCATTGGAGAAGGTTGGTATGTTGGCCTATGCAGACCGGCAGATATCCAATCTGAGTGGAGGGCAGCAGCAGAGGGTATTCATTGCGCGCGCATTGGCTCAGGAAAGTGAAATTTATTTGATGGATGAGCCTTTTGCCGGCGTGGATGCGGCAACTGAGGTCGCGCTCATTACCCTGATGAAGGAGATGCGTGATGCGGGGAAGACTCTCATCGTGGTGCACCATGACCTTGCAAGCGCCCGTGAATATTTTGACATGCTGTTATTGCTGAACATGAGAGTGGTTGCTTTTGGGGAGACCGGAGAGGTGTTTACCGGCGAACTCCTGCAGCAGACTTATGGAGGGCGGCTTACCGTGCTCTCTGAGATCGCCGACAAGGTGGCCAAGGGGGAGGGTTAATTTCTTGTTCCTGTGATTGCCCGTAATATCAATCAACCTCTTGCGGTATTTCTCTTGTTAGTGCTTGTCACTGATGTTTCGGCAGCACGGATAGGTGAAATCATTGAAAATGACCCCTGGGAGCAGGCGCGTCGATTTTTCACGTTTTCCGACCCCGGTCTGCGGATCGGCCTGAGCGGGGCCCTGCTTTTCGGGGCGACATGTGGCCTTTTGGGAAGTTTTATCGTGGTGAGGAAAATGGCGCTCATCGGGGATGCCATTTCTCATGCGGTGTTGCCGGGTGTTGCCATGGGATTCCTGTGGTCAATGGAGAAGGATCCAATGGCTATTCTCGCCGGGGCAACAGTAGCCGGGTTGATGGGTTCATTGGTTGTTGAGCTCATCAAACGAACAACGAAAATTAAGCAGGATGCAGCGCTGGGCATTGTTCTCGCTTCATTTTTTGCCGTCGGGTTGTGCATGATCAGGATGATCCAGAATAATGACGGCGCATCGAGGATCACGGGATTGAAGAGCTATTTGTTCGGTGACGTTGCTGTGCTTGATCGCCAGGACGTTGTTACCATGACCGGGGTAGTGACGGTTACCGTAATGTTGGTTATCTTACTTTACCGTCCGTTGTTGATCATTGGCTTTGATCGTGAGTTTGCTCATTCGATTGGTCTTCCGGTGAGATTGCTTGACGGTCTTTTCCAGTTATTCCTTACCTTTGCCATTGTGGTTGCCCTGCAGGCGGTTGGCGTGGTACTGGTGTCGGCATTATTAATTACGCCGGCGGCGGCGGCATACCTTCTGGTTAACCGCATGCATCACATGCTCTGGGTGGCTGCTGCCATAGGAATGCTTTCTGCGGTAATTGGAGTATTTTTCTCCTTTCTTGGGAGTAATCTTCCAACCGGGCCGTTCATGGTTCTTGGTGCCAGCAGTGTATTCCTTGTTGCTTATTTGTTTGCGCCCCGGCACGGGCGTGTAACGCGCTGGTTCCGTCATCGCTCAAGACGCCGTGATGTCAGTAATGAGAATACGCTTAAGTCCATTTACAGGATCATTGAGAAGGGCTCTGCTGACAATGATGCCGGGAGTGTGGTAAAAATTGAGAGTTTGGCGGGGGAGAGGAGGGTTTCCAAGGTAGACCTGTTTGCCGATTTGCGCCGGCTGCGCAGGGTCGGAGCCGTGGAATTTGTCGATCAGGGAGGGGATGTGATGTTGACCGAAATAGGAATACAACAGGCGCGACAGGTGGTGCGCAACCACCGGTTATGGGAGCTTTACCTGACCAACGAGGCTGACTATGCCTCAAGCCATGTGCATGATGATGCCGAGAAGATCGAGCATTTCCTCAGTGAGGAAAAGGTGGCAGAGATTGAGCGACAGCTCGATTATCCTGTGGTTGATCCCCATGGCCAACCGATTCCGGGGAGGGGAGAGGCATGAATTTTCACAGGATTTTCGTTGAGCCTTGGCAGAGCCATGCAGCTCATTACTGGCCGGTGTTCGCAATGGCTCTTTTTGTTACCGTTGCCTGTGCATTGATCGGAAACTATCTCGTGTTAAGGCGTATCTCACTGATTGGCGACGCGATTAGTCACAGCGTTTTGCCCGGTATTGCCATTGCCTTCATGATGACGGGAAGTCGCTCCGGTGCGCCGATGTTTGTCGGTGCGCTTGTCGCGGGAGTCGTGGCTACGGTAATCATTGAGGTCCTGCATTCTCGTAGTCGCCTGAAGCAGGACGCAGCCATTGGTATTACCTTTTCAACTTTTTTTGCCGTAGGGGTAATTTTGATCTCCATTCACGGTGCCCACACGGACCTTGACCTTGACTGTGTGTTGTTTGGGAAAATGGATTTTCTGCCTGGCCGGGAACCGGTTTTTCTGGGGCTTCCCGGTGTTACTGTGACTATGGCTGCGCTTGCCCTGTGCGTGGGATTGTTGATCATCATCTTCTACAAGGAGCTGTTGTTGAGTTCATTTGACCCGGCCCTGGCTGCCTCGATGGGTATTAACCCCAGGCTGGTTCACTATTTACTCATGGCTGTTCTCTCGGTGGTTGTGGTAGGTGCCTTTACCTCGGTGGGTGCAATACTGGTCATTGCGATGTTAATTTTACCTGCTGCGACTTCGTGCATGTTGAGTGACCGACTATGGGTCATGCTGATCCTGAGTGTGTTGCATGCATTTATCAGCTCTTTGGGAGGGGTGCACATTGCCGTGGCCCTGCAGGTGCCGACCGCACCGGCATCGGTGGTGGCGGGTGCTGGAATTTTCGCAATTGTGTGGATTGTTAGTCCACGACAGGGCTTAATCAGCCTTTGGTTGCGCAATCGGCGTTCCGATCAGGTGGCGGAGGCTTAATCGTCTGGAAGGCGACCTGAGAAGTGGCTAGAGGCTTCCTGAAGCTACAGATGGGTGATTTGCCAAGCAAACTGCAAGGGCTTACAAGAATTTCGCAATTTTGTAATGGCTAAAGCCGCTGCGGGGAAGCATTTTACCCGATAACGGGAATGCTGTCCGGTAAGACAATAGGGATTGACGAACCGAGCACTTAGGTGTCAACATTTCCCTCCCTGATTTGATCATTAAAGCCATGAAAACCTACCTCAACTCTCCCAACAAACTCCACGTTTTCTCCCTGTTCGCCTGCATAGGACTGGCCTGCGCACAATTACCTGCCGCTTCCGCAGCTGAGGGTCAGGGTAGCAAGGCCTTCGGGTTTGCCGCCAAGCTATCGCCGGATACAGAGGCAGTCTTTGCATTGCGTAACCTTGCGAAGTTTGCTGACGGGATTGGCAAGAGCAATACCTGGGAGAGGGTGAGCGGGTTGATAATGGAAGCCAGCGGGCTCGACGTTAATGAGGCCTCAGAGCCGTTCAATGAAGTGATGAACTTCGTCGGGGAGGACGCCTTCATTGCACTTGGTAAAGGAGCTGAAGGGGAGATCAGCCGATTGATGGATTTCTATGGGGCTTATTACAGCATTTATCCCAAGTTTATGGAGTTAATGATCCAACAGCAGTTTGGCGGAGACCTCGGTGAGATGGAGGCGGAAATGACCCAACTTATCGAGGAGACCCTTAACGCGGACGATGGCAAGGTATTAAAGTCCCTGCTAAAGGTGCAGGTGCCGCCACTGATTATCGGTTGCCGTCCTCCTGAAGGGGCAGTTGACCAATTGGTTGCGCAACTTGCCGCTTTTGAGGAGGACCTTCCTCCGATCGTCCTTACTTCTGAGTTTGATGTAGCCGGTGCCGGGAAGTTCCATTCCTGGACAATCGCCGCCAAGGATGCCTTCGACGACGCTTCCCGCGAGGAGATGCGCGCGGAAATCGATAATGAAAAGCTCGCCGGCCACATTGAGAGAATTATTGACAGCAAGAAGGTGGAATTCTCCTTTGGCGCCGTAGATGGCTGCATGGTTTTGGCCATTGGCCCGGATCATAGTCACCTGAAATTCGCGGCGGAAAGCGGCGAATCCCTGATCGCGCAGAAGGGTTTCAAATTCATGCATGGTTATGCCGACAAGCAGCTTCTTGCCTATGGTTACGCGGCCAAGGAGTTACTGCAGGCCCTGAACAGCCTTGGCAGTATGGAAGGTTGGGCAGATATGGTAACAGGTGCGCTTGAACCGGCAGAGGAGCTCGGTTTCGACGTGTCCAAGGTTACGCCGCTGATTAAGAAACTGGGTAAGCAACTCGCTGCCCTGACCAAGAGCGAGGCGGATACCAGTGCCGGAGTGATTTATGTCGAGGACGGGCTTAAAGGAGCATCCATTGGTGGTTTCAGCACGCCAGGGCTTGACGGAGGAAAGGCCTTGAAGCTTGCCGGGGCAATACCCGATGATGCGTTCCTTGCCATCAACATGGCGGCTACTGAAAAACACAAAGCCAACAGCATTGATTTCATGGAGACCTTTGCGCAGCTTGTCTACCAGGGGGCATTCAGCTTTGCCAGGAGCGATGAGGCTCCGGCCGAGATGGCGGAAATCCTTGGCATGGTCGACCAGGAGTTTGTGCCGAAAATGCTTAAGGGCTGGGGTATCATGAAGAACAAGGTGTTCAAGGGGCTTGGTAGCGAGGCCGGGGTGGTCATTGATCTGAAGGGAAGCATGCCAAAAATTCCCATTGATCATCCGGCGGCTGCTGTTGCCGTCAAGAAAGGCAAGCTTCCCCGTATCGCGATGTTTAATAGCGTTAATGAGCGGAAACTACTGACCGAGGCATGGGAAGAGATGGTGCCGTTACTCAACGACATTGCCAAGGGGATCCCCGGTCAGGAGCCAGGCCAGGAGTTTGAGGTGCCCGATCCGTTGAGCAGTGACGGGAAAAATGTAAAGACCCACTTCTTCGGGTTGCCGTTCGTGAGCAATGATTTCCTGCCTTCATTGTCCATCAGTGATGAAATGTTCTTCCTGAGCACCTCAAAGAACTACACGGAGGAGTTGGCGGCAAAGATCGCGGCCGGTGATGGACCAAAGCTTACCGGTGCCGTGATGCATCTGCGCTTTAGTCCCCTGCATGCATACGCTGTCCAATGGCTGGACCTGGTGCTTGCCAATTCCGAGGCATTTTTTGCAGGCAATGAGTTTGCAGAAGAGGACTTTAAGGACAATTCAGATCAGATCCGCATGGCACTGGACCTGATCAAAGGTATCAAGGGATTGAATTTCCATCGCTACAAGGACAAACGCTGGCGCAGTGACTGGCACCTGGAGATTACCGATATTGAAGGGTAAGGTGCGTGATCTACGCAGTCATGGCTGCATGGTGGCGAATAAATTTGTGTTTCCAAAGGTTCATCATGCATGGTGGATTTAATTAACCACCTTGATTGATGGCGGATATTGATTTGGTGATCTTTGATCTCGACGGCACCCTGCTCGACACGATAGAGGACTTGGGGGACTCGGTGAATGAGGTTCTGAGAAGTCGACAGTTGCCTGAGCATTCCTACAACGATTACCGGGAGTATATTGGTGATGGCATGGAGATGCTGATCCGCAGGGCGCTGCCTACTGAGTTTGCATCCGATCCCGAGGTGTTTTCGGCAGTCCTCGAGGATTATCAGGCTGCCTATGGCAGGAACTGGAATAACAAGAGTGGTCCATATGAAGGAATTCCGGAGTGTCTTGAGAGCCTCAGCCGGCAGGGAGTGAAACTTGCGGTCCTGTCCAATAAACCGCACCATTTCACCAGGCTTTGTGTTTCTGAATTGTTGCCCGGGATTGCCTTTGCAGAGGTGTGCGGGGATCGGGAGGGAATTGCCCGCAAGCCTGATCCCGGCGGCGCACTGGCCATTGCCGATGAACTTGGGGCCGCTTCCGACCGGACACTCTTTGCGGGGGATACGGATGTGGATATTTTCACGGCTGTTGGGGCAGGGATGGTGCCGGTGGGTGTGCTTTGGGGGTTTCGGAGTGAGAATGAGCTAAGGGAGGCGGGGGCCCGTCATCTGGTCGCTCATCCCGATGAGATTGTAAGCCTGACCTGAATGCCCCGGCTTCATCACGCGTTATAGGCTGGTTACTGCGGGAGGTTGGGACAGAACAGTGGCCGGGGCGCAGAGCATCGCCTGGTAGCCGGGAGATGTTGGAATTTCTTTTGCCAGCAAGGAGGCTGAGGCAGTAACTTTCTCACAAAGGAATGTTCCGGGCTGCTCATGATTTCCAGGCAGGAAGGCCTCAATGGATGAAGGGTCGAGCGAGAATCCCCGTCCGGTGGCCTTCATGAAGGCCTCCTTGGCGGTCCAGAGCCGGAAGAATTCTCTGCGTTTTTCGCTGTCTTCCAGCGGCATAAGCATATCCTGTTCCCGGCGAGTAAATACTTTTCCCGACACTCCGTCGATATCCGCATCACGTTGAGTATATTCAATATCAATGCCAATCTCCTCATTCTTGCAGAGGGCGAGGATTGCATACCCTCTGGTGTGAGAGATATTGAATTGCAAGTTGCCTGCTGGAGTGAGGAAGGGTTTGCCATTTTTCCCAAGTCGGAATTCCACCTCTTTTGGGAGAATGTCTATCCAGGAAGCAATGACTCTGCGCAGCAGGTATCGGCATTTGGCAAAGCGTAGGCGGTCCGCGTCATACTTATACCGATGGGTGCGTGCCTGTTCATCTCCGGGCAACTCGCTACAGCATGCCTGCCACCCTGCACCACTGGTATCCAGTTCGATGATGATGATAAGGACCTGCTGATCGCCGGGTGGTGGTGGTATTAACACTGGTTTTGTCCTGTTGGTTATGGATGAGGTTTCATCTCCCCTTTGTGACCGGCAGGGATGCATCATGGCGTATATCTTCAAGGGCGGGAAACTCACGTCGCCATGATCGGAGGTCTTTCAGATCAATAGCAACCGAGGTGACCCCGGCTTTGTCGCCCGCGTCGGCGATTATTTTTCCGTGAGGGTCGACAACAAGGCTTCGTCCCGGGTAGTGATTATCAGGATCTTCCCCGACCCGGTTGACGCCGGCTACGTAGCACTGGTTTTCTATGGCTCTAGCCTTGAGCAATGTCACCCAGTGGTTGATTCTTCGGCGTGGCCAGTTGGCGATGTTCACCAACAGCTCTGCTCCGCCTAATGCCAATGACCTGTAGATTTCCGGGAAACGAAGGTCATAACAGATCGTTAATCCCACGCACCATTGTTGCCAGTCCAGGACCATGAGCTCGTCGCCGGCGCTAAAGATTTCGGACTCGCCTCCGGCGGTGAATGGTTGATGTTTTTTGTAACGGCTTGTTCCTCCATCCGGAAAGGCTGCAATAGCCTCGTTGTGGAAACGCGTTGCTGATTTTGTTGCAACGCCACCAATGATGCAGCAACCGGTGGTGCGGGCGTTTTGCATGAGGAAATCCGTATTGGGCTGATTCCCTCCTGGTTCTTCTGCCGTCTTATGCACGTCCATGCTGAACCCGGTGGCATACATTTCAGGGAGTATTAAAAGATCACCGGGGGCTGGCTGTAACTGCTCGATTCCGGTAGCCAGCCAATCCCTGTTAGCTTCCGGGTTTTCCCAGTGGATATCGGTCTGGAAGAGGTGAAGTTGCATGGAGGATGTTGGCGTAACAATGAGCTGAGACATTACGTCCCTAGGAGTTTCTCGGCAACGCTTCTGCCGGAGAAATGCTGTGTATTTAAGGATGCCGGGCAGGGATAAGTGAAATAGGGATTAAAATTACCATAGATTTTAACAAAAATTAAAGGTATCATTGCAAGGTGTCCAGACGATGCGTGAGGGTGAGAGAAAGCTGTAGGAATCTTTCCCGGAGAGGGAGGACTGAGTTGACTGTGCGTTTTCGGTCACTGATTCTCACCTGTGCCTTGCTGACGTTATGTAATAATGCCGGGGCTTTGACGTTTTACGTTTCCCCGGCAGGCAATGATACCATGCAGGGCACGCGGGAAAAGCCATTGGCTTCTCTGGATGAGGCACTATCGCGACTGCGGGGAACACATGAGGAACGAGAGATTGTGTTACTCTCCGGAACGCATTTGGTGCGAAAGGCCGTGCAGTTAAGTGCTAGGGATTCCGGATTGCCCGGACGTCCGCTAAGGATCCGGGGTGAAGGTGGAAATGTTGTCCTCTCCGGATACCTGTCCCTTCCTGCGGCTGGCTGGCGCAAGGTGACCGATAGTGAGGACCTGCAGCGAATCAAGAGCAGCCGGGTTGGCGACCGTCTGAGGCAGTTCCGTTTCCATGATGTTGATCGTCCGAAGCTGGGAGCCTTGAGTCATCGCGGGGTTGCCGCCGATGGTGGGGGGAAGAAACCGCCGGCAATGCTTTACCTCGCCGATAAGCGGATGAGCCTTGCGAGGTGGCCCAATGTCGGGTTCATCAGGGGGTTCGATCTTGGGGAACCGGCTGTCGTGGTGGGCAGTGGTGAACATCGCCGTTCCAGTGCCGGCGAGAGCATTGTGCGTATTAAGTCACGTCGTCCTGGGGGATGGAAGAACTCCGTGGATATTTGGTTAAGCGGCGCCCTTGGCAACGATAAGGAGTGGGGGTCTACCCGGGTAGAGAAGATCAGTGACGACGGCCATGAGATTGAGGTTAACTCTGCAGGGCTGCGTGGTGAGGGGAGCGAACGGGAGCACCTTCCGGAATTCTTTTTCGAGAACGTGTTCGAGGAACTTGATGAGCCTAATGAGTATTTTATTGATGCTTCCCGTGGGTTGCTGTATTTCCTGCCACCGCCAAATAATCCCGACTGGGCTTCAACTGCCAGGTTGTTATGGAGTGAGGAGCCGATACTCAGGATTAATGGAGGCAGATATATTGAGTTGTCCGGTTTCCGGGTGGAAGGCACGCGTGCTGATGGGATCGTGGTGAACGACGGCCTGGATGTTGCAATCAAAGGCCTCACGGTGAGGCAGTGCGGTGGTGACGGAGTGGTCCTGAGCGGTCGTGACATCAGGGTAAAGGGGGTAATCGCTGAGGATATTGGCGGGCGTGGTATGGTGTTGAGTGGGGGGGACCCTGTCAGCTTGAAGTCCTCGGGGAACATGGTGATTGGCTCGAAGTTTGTCGGCACCGGATGGTGGAACCCGTCATGGCACTCCGCTATCGAGCTCGTCGGAGTGGGGCATCAGGTGCGTGATTGCGTTTTCAGTGACTTACCGGATATGGCAGTACAGTTCAGGGGTAATGATTTCCTGATCGAAGGGTGCTGGTTTCACCGCGTTTGCCGGGCCCCCCAGAAAATGGGGGCGATCTATGCTCGTCTTGGGAATCATCCGCACATGCGTGGGACCGTCATTCGCGGTAATCTTTTCCAGAATATCGGGCGCAGGGACCAAGAGCCCGGCGCAGCAATCTGTCTTGCCGACGGCACCATGGGGGTAAGGATTTCTGACAATGTCTTTCACCGCGTGGGTTCCGGAAAGGCAAGCCGGACAATTCTCATCGATGGCGGTGCGCATGTCACGGTGGAGAATAATACCTTTATTGATTGTCCCGTTCCCTTTGGCCTTCAGTTTACGCCATTGGTTACCGGTTCCAGCGAACGCATGGATGCATGGCGCAACTTACTGACTTCAGACTCGACCCGGAAACACCGTGTTCGTTATCGGGCACTGGCAGAATTTTTCAAGGAAGACCGGGAATTCCCGGACACCAATTCATTTTCAGGCAACCGGATTGCAAACGGCAGGATGGAGTTGTTGGCCGGCAATGGCTATATTGTTTCCGGTGGTCCTGAGGAAAAATTAAACACATCGGGGAACGTGATTGAGGGTGCGCTCAGGGGAATTAGCTTTGATTCAGGCGGCAGGCCGATCATTCCGGGGAGGCGCCCCTGGCGTCCCATGACAGCCAGTAACCATTAAGCGCCGGGGTAATTCCAGAGCTTTACTAGAGCTCGGTGTATTTTCGGTTTGAACCGCGCGCTTTCTCTATCGGGTATTTCTCGGCGTTTTTTTGCATCTTGGCCAGAATAACGTCCCCGAGTTGCAGTCCTAGGTTGTCAGCAAGCTCGAAGAGGTAAACGGCAATGTCCGCTATTTCATCGGCAATTGCGCCGGGTTTGTCGAGAACGGTGGACTCACTGGCGGGATAGTCTTTCCAGAGGAATATTTCCTGTAGCTCGGCTGACTCGATGGCGATTGCCGCGGCAAGTTCCTTGGGATTGTGGAACTGCATCCAGTCGCGTTCGTCCCGGAATTCCTTGATTTTACCGGTAATTTCTTTGATTGAGTCCATAGCAGTTTCTTGCAGTTAATTGGGTTGGCCTTAGACTGCCATAGCATGAGCAAGGCGAACCGACAACAGGATGAACAGGATAAACGTCGCCGGATCGGACCGTTTTGGCTGGGCATATTGACTGGCCTGCTGATTACCGCGGTCGTTTTCCACCGTGATGTCCTTGAGTTGCTCGTTGATGCCTCCGACAGCGTCCTTCCGGTGATTACCATGCCGGGCCTGTTGGAATTAACCTTGGGGCTCATTGGATTTGGAATCGTGCTTTTCGTCAATCACCTGTTGCGTCGCGAGCAGCGTGACGAGTGGGTTTTCCTGGAGGAGGAGGATTCCCAGGAAGGGGACAGCTAGGGTGTAAGGAGGTTGCCGGAAAGCCTAGTTGACCGGGTTGAGTTCCCTGAGTAACTCATAACTAAAGATGCCCGTATTGTGTCCGTCACTGAATGTGAATTGTATTGCGTACCCGCCGATAATTTCCCATCCAGTCACGCGAATTCCGGTAAAATCGGTCTGATCGCTTCCGCCCATGCGGTTGCCCAGCAGGTCAGTTTCCCCTTTGTTCTCTGCGCTCGGTGAATTGGCGCGCAGAAATTCCATCGGGTGGTAGCTCTCGCTCCCGTCATCCCAGCGGATGGCGATTTCTCCGCCGATGGCCTGAATCGTTTCCGGGGCGATCACCAGTTTACTCGGGTGTTTCTTTTTTTCCTGCAAATAGGTGCAGGTATTCACCGTATCCCTCCTCGACGAGCTTGGACTTGGGGATAAAGTGCAGTGAGGCTGAGTTGATGCAGTAGCGTTGACCACCTTTTTCCGGGGGGCCGTCATTGAATACATGGCCAAGGTGGGAATTGCCGGTCTTGGCCCGCACCTCGGTTCGCGCGTAGCCGATCTTGAAGTCGGTTTTAGTCTCGATTTCCCCCTTGTCTATCGGTTTGGTGAATGCCGGCCAGCCGCAACCGGAATCATACTTGTCTTTTGAGGAGAAAAGGGCTTCCCCGGAAATGATGCACACATAGATTCCTTCATCGAAGTGTTTGTCATACTTGTTGGTCCAGGCGCGCTCGGTGGCTTCATGTTGGGTAACCTGGTATTGAAGGGGGGTGAGCGTCTTGCGGAGTTCTTCATCAGAGAGAGGCTTGTAGGTTTCGCGTTTTGGCATTGGCTTAATGCTTTTATCTGGTGAGGATTGGCTGGAGGCAGTTTTTTCGGGAGAAGTTGCGGGTGCGGGATTGTTTTGCTTGGGTGCGGGATCGGTTCCCTTGATGGGTTGCATATCAGTTCCTTTTTTCTGTATCATGAGCTGATACTGGGTTTCATCAATTTGTAGGCCTGAGCCGTCGTCCAAGACCACAGCGCGCGTATTGTTGTACACCCAAGGACTGGCGAGCATGATTTTTTGCTCCAAAGAGAGATTGCCATGCAGTCGGTTGTATAACACATGACGGATTTCGCCGGTTTGAGGATGCTTGAAGCGAGTCAGGGTATAATTTGATCCCTCTTTCTCATTCTTGTTTTCAAATGCAGCGTTAGAGATGGCTTCTTCCAGATTCTCTGCCGGGAACTTGTTTCCAAATGCACTAAAGATTAAGCCGTGGATGCCTTTTAGCTTCTGTATCTCTTTGGACTGCGTTGCCGCAGTTCGCATGTCCTTACAGGCAGTTGTTGAGAGAGCCCATGTGATCAGCGTAGCGAAGAGGATATGGGTCGGAGCTTTGGCTTTATTGATTGTCATATGAGCTATTTGTATCATCGTCTGGCGAAATGAGGTGTTACAAAATACGGCACAAATTGTAATGACCTTAATTACTGTAAGCGGAGTAAAATTGTATAGGTATAAGTCTTCAATTTTTACTGGGTGTTTGTTGGAAATGCCAAAAGTTCAATAAGGAAGATTCCAACCCCTATCCATACAGCCTGTTACCTGAGGGTTGGAGCGTTAGCTGTGGGTTTGCGTTCGCATGAGCAGGCAAGGAAAAAGGTGCTCAAACCAAAGAGCAGGGACAGGGCAAATTTCATGGCAATTCGTGTATTTTGTTGCATTGCGGGTCTTTAGGAAGTCTATAGGATTATTGCCCTTTGTGCAATAGGAGTGCTCAAGGCTTCATGAAGCCTGAGAGCAGGGTTGATATTCCAAATTTCACAAGGTATTAAAGGGGTGAGATCGTGATGGCAGAGGCAGAAACAACCAAAGAACGTCTGGAGTGGGCCATTGCTGTCTGCAGGGAACGCGGATTGAGGCGAACCAGGGCAATGGAGGAACTGTTACTTGCACTGATTGCGGCGGATCGTCCCCGGACACTGGCCGAACTGTGCGGGTTGGAATCTCTTTCCGAGCAGTGTGATAAGGCCACTGTGTATCGACTGCTGGGAAGATTACAGGAGAAGGGGGTCATTCGAAGGCTTGGGTTGCATGAACGCGCGGCTTACTACGCCTTTGCCTATCCCGGTGAGCATTTTGATTATCTGGTGTGCACGGATTGCGGGAAGATTGAAGCGCTGGACCTGGAGTGCCCGGTTGAGACCCTCGAGAAGGAAGTCATGAATAGGACCGGCTTCTCGGGGCTCTATCATGAGTTGGAATTTTTCGGCAGTTGCCCTCAGTGCGTGGGTTGATGGCAGGGATTGTGTTGCCTGGAAGTTTGGCAATTACCTCCCTTGACAGCATCCAGAATTTCACTGAAGTAGATCAATCGTAATGAAAAGGCCAGGGTGGCGAAACTGGTAGACGCGCCAGATTTAGGATCTGGTGTCCTTCGGACGTGCAGGTTCGATTCCTGTCCCTGGTATTGATTTCATTGCTGATTAGTAATCCTTTGTGCGCAGGGGAGGAAGTTCATTATCCCTGGAAGGGGCAATGTTGACAATCTTATGGGCAGGGGGCATTTTATGAGACATGAGGTTTCGAGGCATGGCATTAATGACAATGTGCGTGGCAGGCCTGTTACTGGTTCCTGCATGGCAGCTACGGGCTGATCTTCATCGCTTTGAAAATGCCGATGGAAGCAAGTCCTTCTATGCGGAGTTGCTTCGCGTTGATAACAAGAAGCAACTGGTGACGGTTCGTATGGTCAGTGGCAGGGAAATGCACTTCCCGGTTTCCATTCTCAGTAAAAAAGACCAGGAATGGGTTGATGTTCAGAAAGAGATTCTTGCAGCGGGTCGCTGGCTACGGCTGAAACTTACCGGAGAGTGGGGCAAGAGGACAGTGACCAAGGCGGAGTCATCAAAGACGATTCTCAGTGAGCGGCTTTACTACTCCGAATTGTCCAATTTCGGCTCCTTGCCACTCAAGGACCTGGAGATCACCTACAATATTCACCTTTTCCGGGATGATGGTAAGAGCGGTAGCCGCTCTGTACGCACGCACACTGAGAAAGTCAGCTATCTGAGTTCCGTTCCGCGCAGGGACGGGTTGGAGCCTGTCGTGCTCTCCCAGACCATGCCCCTGAGCAGGGTGAGCGGGAGTAGCGCTCCCGGAGGAGGGTGATGTCTCTCCCCAAGATCGGTGAGTTCACCGAGGAGTTCAGGTCCCAAGGTTGACTACAAGCGCGATGCCGTGGAGAAGATCGTGGTGACGGTTAGCAAGTCGGGGCAAGAGGTCTTTCGCTACTCCACGGGCGACTAACTAGAAGCAATATTGCAGGAAAGTGGGCTTGCGTTGCCGGAATTAATTAGGAAGTATTGACTTTTTTTCCTATATAAATCGACTTACTGCGGGTTTTCCTAATTCCAAACAGTACGCTAGGATATGCGTCTAATTTATTGGATAAATTTACCATGGCATTTGCACACAAGACGGACATCGCTGTAATTGACTGTATAGGTGGCACCTTCGCGCAGGCGGTCAATTCACCCTTCATCATTGGCTCGGGACCGGAGTGTCACCTTAGGGTGGATGATGACCGGGTCCTTGATCAGCACTGCTTGATTGAGAAGACAAAGAAGGGGATTCAGATCAGGGCAGTGCAACCGGACCACCCAAGTGGGGAAATGGTGATCAACGGCTCATCAGCCAACCTTTCTCCGCTCAAGCGCCCCCAAGAGTATTCACTACAGATTGGCAGAAGCTTCCTGATCATTGGTGCGGCTAAGGCGACCAAGGCGGAGGTTCTTCAGCGTTGGGGAATGGAGATCAGAAATACGGGTTGGATTATCAACAAGTCCAATGCAGCAAGTGCTTCACGTCCGCTGGCGTTACAGGAGGTATTCGCGGCCCGGGACGCCATGGCGTTGGACCCGGACTCAACACCGGTATTCAAGGGGGGAAGTCAGGTGGGGTTTTACCTGCGACAATTAATGATACGTGAGGATGCTTCGCATGTGGCGGCGCCGATGGCAGTGGTTGAGGATGCGGTAGATGCTCCGGTGGCAACACGAGTTGAGGAGGGTGATGTGCGCCCGCCAGATGTAACTCGATTTGTTGACAGCGAAATTGGCGATTTTGGATGTCCGACATGCTGGTTGCGATTCGACAGCGGTGACGTCATGCACGTTGCCGTTCATGAGTCACTCTTTGGAGATCCGCTCCTGGGCGAGGAGCACATGAGACGATTTGAGGCTACCCGGTTCAATGACCGGGGGCAGGCCCTTGATGAGCAGGGGGTGCCATGCACGGAGATTGCCTGTCCGCATTGTCGACGAACTCTGCCTCCAGGATTTTTTGATGATCCGCATCGTATCTTCTCCATTGTCGGTGCACCGCAGTCCGGTAAGTCCTATTACCTTACCGTGTTGATCAAGCTGTTGCAGACTACGCTATTCAAGAAGTTTGGCATTGTCTTCCGTGATGCCGACCCGACCGGTAACGCTCCGCTTAACGAGATGAAGAGTCATCTGTTCAGTGCGCAATCTCCCGCTCAGGCATTTCTCACCAAGACCCAGCTTGAGGGAGAGATGTATGAGCGATTGCCGCGGTATGACAAGATGGTTACTCTGCCCAAACCCTTCATTTTCTCTCTTTCCGGCGCTGATACAGATGAGGGCGCGTGTTCGGTTGTGTTTTATGACAATGCCGGCGAGCATTTTCAACCCGGGCAGGATTCAGCCAATTCCCCGGGGGCACAGCACATCGCCGCCTCTGATGCGATCTTTTTCCTTTTCGACCCGACAATCAACCCTGACTTCAGGGCCTGCATTACCGGGGCGGATGATCCGCAGCTTTCCTCACACGTCTCCGATCAACAGGATGTTATCCTTGCCGAGACCGAGGTGCGCATGAAGAAGCTTTTAGGCTATGGCAGGCGGGAACGAGTCGATACGCCATTTGCGGTGATTGTAGGCAAGTGTGATGCCTGGATCGATAAAATTGGGGTTGATAAATTCCGTGATCCTATCGCTGACGGACGCATTGACCTTGGTGCCATTGAGGAAAACTCTGCCCATGTGCGTGCATTAATGGAGGAATACTGTCCCTACATCGTTGCCAACGCGGAGACCATTTCCTCCGACGTTACTTATTTTGCGTCAAGTGCCTTCGGTCATACCCCGGTCACCTTTGAGGATGACAAGGGGATTACCCGCATTGGTCCGGATCCCACAAAGATCAACCCCATGTTTGTCGAGGTGCCGACCTTATGGGCGTTGTCAAGAATTCAGCCGGAGCTTGTTCCCTCGTTCCGCTGAATGGGTTTGAAGGCTTGTTGATAGAAAGTCCATGGCATACCAACTCATCTACACCAGTGTTAGCCGGGGACTGATTCCCGGTCGCAGCGGATATACCGTTGCGGCAAGGCACCGGCAGATCCGTGATCGGCTGGTATCCGACATTGAGCGCATCAGCGGGTATACATTTGCCACCTCCGGTGTTTCTCCGGTGATCTACGCACACCGCAGAATTTCCTGCTCGGGCAAGGAGTATCATGTCCTGACAAGGAACAAGGATGCGGGTTCGGATTATACCGGGCGCACCAATCACCTGGCGCATCACCTAGTCTGTGAAGCTGATGAGCTTTCCGATTGCGGGGCCTCGCCGGCGGAAATTCTGCATGGTTTCGATTGGCTGGAGAGCTATGAGGATGACCCGCGTTATCTTGAGGACAATGAGATCATCGACCTTGGGAAATTTTCAGGGACCTTCAGTCTGCCGGCAAGGAACTGGCAGGCGGTGCGAGGTGAGGCGGGGGATGCAGCCCTGCTTATGGATGAGAAGGGCAAGCCCGATAGTGCATTCGTTGTGGCTTCTTCCGGCGATGATGCTGAGGCAAGAAAACTCCTCTCTTTGTATGCCGAGTCCCTGCAACTGGCGCAGTCATCAGATGATACCCCGGCAATGTGGGAGGCTACATTCACCACGTATCTGCAACAGGTTGACACTCTTGCTGACTTTGATTGGGCCGGGTGCACGGAAGAGCAGGCCTTGTTACAGCGCCCGGGCAATCGCATGGTATTGAACCTTGCTGCGATCGACGCGCCAACACCCGGATCAAAGCTGGCAAAGCTTGCGGCAACCGGCCGGGCTGAGCCGCCGCCACCAACTCACAGAGCACCGGTAAGCTTGCCGCAGCCTGATGCCTTGCAGCAACAGGCTTCAGATGTCGGGCAATCCGACTTTGGCGAGCAGGACTTACAGAAGGGAGGCCAGTCGCGCCGGGTAACCTTCACTCCTGTTGATTCTCAGGGAGAGGTGAAGAGGCGGGGACCCTTGAAGTTGCGGAGTCCAAGTCCGGTTCAAGCGCCATCGGTTTCCATGCAGTCATCGGGGGAGGGGAAACTCGATTTTTTGAAGCGCCCGGAAAATCTTCGCTTTGTCATAGGAGGCGGTGCTGCTGCCGTATTGGCGCTTGGGCTTTTATGCTATTACCTCTTCAGTGTTCATCCCCGTCAGGATTTTGAGGCTGAGGTTAAGGGGAATATCGCCAATGATTATTGGCAGGGAGCCATGGACCTCATCGATAAGGAGAAGGAGAACATGGACGTAGAGTTGGTCGAGGAGCTTCGCCGTGAGGTGATAAGGGCGATGCTTCTTCAGGCTGAGGAGATTAATGAGAGGTATGCCACGGAAAATGATGAAAAGGTGAAGGAACTTCAGGAAGAGGTGTCGGCAAAGCTGGAGAAGTTGCAGCGATTTGAGGAGAAATACGATCTTCGAAATGAGGATATTGAAAACCTTGTGGCAAGCTTCGAGAGGATTAAGAAGACCAAGATCAATAAGGAATTATTGAATCCCGCGAGCCCGGGAGTTGCCTCTTCCGGTAATAAGCCATCCCCGGGGGATACTCCTGATCCCAAGGAGCAATCGTCGGGCAAGGAGGTGGTTGACGGTGGCAATAAGGATGTCACGTCGGGTGAACCTGTTGAGAAGGAGACAAGGGAGGGGGTGTTACCTAACTCTGTTTACCTGTTTCTCAATGATCAAACTGTGGCACTGGAGAAAGTCCAATACAGTGAATCCTGGGCGGGGTTGCAGAATGGAAAGGAGGGCCAGAGAAAGGTGCTCATGCGTCATTACGGATTGAGGCCCGACAACCTGCTGTTGTTAGATCCATCATCCGGGGATCAATACAGTTATAAGTTTCCGGAAAGCGCTGAAGAGGAATCATCCGATGGGTATTTTCCTCTTGATGGTGATTTGAACGTTAAGGTGATGTTCAAAGGGAGTGAGACAGTGTTGTTGAAAAGGGGTTCCGCCGGAGATGAAGCGAATAATGCCTGGGATACGGCATTGAGCAACCTCTTTGCTTTTGAGGGACAGGGTAACAGGTTTCAGGTGTTACTCTGGAGTGGGGTACCCTTCAAGGTTACCAGGGTCAAGCCTTTTACCATGAGTGGAAAGGTTGTTGGGGTGACCGATGGTTTCGGGAGATACCTTGCTTCATTCAAGGCGGGAGATTCTTTTGGGGCTAAAGCCGATCCAACGGAAATTTTCATGCGTTACGTTTCCGGGAACTCTTCAGCAGGAGAGAAGTTATCCTTTGAAAGTGACCGTTTCAAGTTGCCCTTGGAGGACGGTTACAGGCAGCTTACGATTGATTTTAGTTCCAATGGGGACAAAAGCAGGGGTGATATTGCGGATCTTGGGAAGAAAGTGGATGAGGCAAAGGCAAGTCTTGGTAATTATGAAAGTTACCGAAGGTGGTTTGCTTATCGCGAGTCACTGAAAAAGGATTTGGGGCAGATGGGTAGGGATTATATAACAAGATTCAAGGAAAAGGATTACCCCCAGATTTGTGATCCGGGAAATTTTTCCAAGGAGGATGATGTTCGTGAGCAAATCCTTGAGTTCGCGGAGGACATGGTGGACGGGTTTCCTGATGCACTGGAAGAGCAGGGAGTTGGTGATTCGGATGTCAGGAGAGTTACATTTTCCCTGTCTTCCAGCAAATTCAGTGAACTGAGCTTTGCGTCCACTGTTGCCAAATTCAAAATGGTAATGGATGCGTTTGCAGAGTCTTGCCGTGGCCTTGCGAAATCATCTTACAGGGATGACGATGACGACCGTGTTTATCGCATAAGGGACAGGGATGCGCGTGAAGAGATTGAGAAATTTGCCGAGCGCTGGGAGGATTTTTTCGGCGGTGAAAAAGGTGGGCGACTATGGCATATCGTTGAGGCTAAACCTAGAGTGCCAAACATGACAGAAAAGGAATATAGTCGGATGAAGCGTCGCCTTAATGAGCTAGTAAAGCGCAAGGCTGCTGCGGATAAGGCTAACAAGAGGTTTAATTATCTCAATACGAGCGGGATGCCTCCGGGAATTTATGAGATCGTGTTCGTGTTCGGGGGAGATAAACAGATGCCGTTCGTGATCTGGAGCAAGGAGGGGAAAAGCGGAAGATGAAGACGGCGACCCAGGTTCTGACAGGTGCTATCTGGAAAGTCCTTTCCGGAAAGGATGAGAATCATGATGTAGAGCAAACCGCGAGGGAGTTTGTCGACCTGTGCAGTGATGTTGCTGAGCGGTTGGAAGGTTGCCGGGATTTTAAGGTGGAAGGGGAAGAGGAGAAGGCGGTGGATTTGGCCGAGAAGGAACCACCACTCATGGAGGCGCTTGAGACACTGGCGAAGTTTCGCCAGAGGCAGGCTTGGGCGGATTATTGCAGGAAACATTCATTGCCGGTGGCGCCTGAAATCGACAGGGAAGGAGCTGACTGGGTTTTAGGGCTCTATAAGCAATGGGAAGGGACATCCAAGCTGCTGTGGAAAAAATACCGCGATGCGGTTATTCGCAAGGATCAGCAGGTGATGATCTCCGTAATTCACCGGATCATCAAGCTGGATCCTTCAGATCGCTCAGCCCTGGATGAGAACAACCGTATTATGCGGCGCTATTTCCGGGAACAGAAGACGGAACTGGAGAAGCTTGTTGATGCCGGTGAGCAGGACAAGGCACTGGAGCTTGCCGATGGGCTTGACCGACTTCCCTTTGACAAGCTGAAGAGGGGCAGGGCATGGGAAACGGCGATCAAGTGGCGCAACGCGCTCAAGCGCGAGAGCGATGAGAAGAAGCTGGATGACTTGATTGCCGAGCTGCCTGGCCAGTGTGAATCCCGGGAGCTGGAAAGTGTCAGGGAGAGTGTTGCTGAGTCGCGCACCCTGCTCAGGATTCACAAGTTTGATCTGGAAGGTGAAGAGAAGGGAAGGCTTGATGATGCAGAGGCCTGGATTCCTGCGGAGGAGGACAGGTTGAAGAAGGAGGGGCTTTCCAAGGAGGCTGTTGAGCGTTGCATGAAGGAGCTTACCAGGATAGAGGGCAACTGGGCGGTTGTTTCCAAGGGTTCGGTTGGGTCCGCCAGTGAGGAGCGCAGAAAATTGAGTAACAGTTGGCGGGAGGTAGAGAAGATTGGCAGTGGAATCGGCCATGAGTTTTCCGGAAGGGTGAGTGCTGCCAGGCAGAAGCTTGATGTTATTGTTGCCAATCTCAAGAAGAAGAGAATGCGGAAAATTCGCACGGTTGCTGCCGTGCTGAGCATGATTGGCCTTGCGGTGAGTTACTACTTCTATGCTCAGTGGCGCAGCACGTGGATGATCGAGAAGTTTGCCGTCTACAAGGGCAAGGGCTTGGCTTTGCCATTGAGGAAGCTTGTGGATAGCACCAATACCTATCGCAAGCCGATCGAGCTACTCGCGCATAAGCCCTTCGCAAGCAGGCTGAAGAGTGCGCGAGCCTGGCTTGAGCGGGAGGAAGCCCATATGGAGGGGGTGAAAGAGACCATTCGGTCCATTGACAAGGAGACGGCGAAGCAATTTACCCGTCCCATTGATGACTACTACGCGGAGGTTGAGGCGATAGAGGGCAGGATAGCGGATGCTGTTACCGATCTCTCGGAGTTGCTTGCCCGGGAAATGGGACCTTTCAAGAAACGTTGGCTGGCTCATGTGGACGCTTACGTCAACGGACAGAACGAGCGGCGAAACAAGGCAATTAGCGAGATGGCCGATGTTCTGCAATCGGCACCTGCATTGCAGGTTGCCGCACGTGATGATGCCCTTTTCGAGCAGGTTAATGCCCTTGTCGTGGAGGTGCGCGATGCCATGCAGACGATCATTCCTCCATCAAAACCACTTGAGGGGGCGAGTAAGCAGGTCAAGGACCTTGGTCCTCAATTAACGGATCTTTCCAAGCGCATGGAATTGTTCCGCGGTGCGCTGGAGGCGGCCAACAAGGCTGCCAGCCTGGCCGATTATAATTTGGCAATGAAACGGTTCCAGGAGGGACCCTTCGAGAACACTCCTGAACGTGCTGCGGCGATCGAAGTCCTGGGCTTTGAGAAGACGATTACCCAGGTGACGGGAGAGATCATTGCCCCGGGTGATCCCAGGGCATGGGCCTTTTTCCAGGCCAACCGTAACAAGGTTGACCTTTATCCCAAGGTGATTGAGGAGAGCGAGCGGGTTGTTCTTGAGCAGCTGAGTAAAGATGAGAAGCTTGAGGAGCTTTACCGGTGCGCTTTCAGGGAGGTGCCCAGCGGGAAGATCTTTGTGCGTTATTGTGCCGGGCCGGTTGAATTGCGCAAGCGCAGGGTCGGCCCTGTTGAGATCGTGGAGAGATTGGGTGACTTCTTTCAGGGGGGGCGGTTTGGAATCGTGAAGTATGAGTTCAAGAGTGTTCCCGCAGCAACGATCAACTGGGTTGGCACGGATTTGACCAGCGAGGAAATTAGCACAGAGACCAACTTGTTCAGGAAGATCCGGCCCAACGAGACACTGATGAGCCAAAGTCAGCAGTATTACCGTTCGGGGGTATTGTCCGTCTTCGATGATATTTTATCAGCCACTGATGTGCACCCTCTTTTCAAGGCCTACATGCAGGTGGAGTTGAGTAAGGTGATCATGCGGCGGGCACACGAATGGGGAACCTTGTTTGCACCCAGTGTAGTGAGTGACTTTCAGGAGATTAAAGCCATTGTTCCCGCTCTACTTGGCAGGCATGACTGGCTGTGGACAGACAAGTATCCCGAGCAAGAAAAGGCCATAGCAGACTTCTACGCCAAGCGAGGTGACTACAGCTATGTGAAGGAGTCGAAGGTTAACCGCAACCTGATCGAGGAGGCAATTAAATCCGGATTTGGCCTGGCGGGCTACATGGACATTGATAGACAACCTGTTCTCCTTCCGGAGGCGGAGCAGGCAAGCAAGATTTACGGATCGTTGACGCCCAATGTGCCGGCAACCACTGTCTTGCAACGCACCGGGGATGAGCAATGGCAAAAGGTGGGGAATGCCGCACCATTCACACCGCTCTTTTTCTTTAAAGGTGACAGTGGAAAGATCATGGAGGAGGTTGCCGATAAGGAAGGTGAGGATGTTGACCGTATCCGGACGATGTCTCTACCATTTTTCCGATGATAGGTTAAGTGACTCGGGCTCGATGCGAATTTAATTCCAGGGTAAAGGGCGCCCGAGCAATGATTCCAACCCTGAGTTTTGGGCGTAGAGTTGTTCGCTGAGGTAGGCGCGCAGAGCTTCGGGAATCGGTGAGGGGGGGCGTGTGTTCTCAGGCTGAGCGGCCAGTTGCGGATGAATTCCCTTGTCGGGGTTCACTCCAAGGAAAATGAAGAGTTCCCGAAGCAGGGCTTCCGGATCAGTTGCCGCCTGTTCAAGGAAGCCGCACCACAATTGTGATGAATTATAGTATTCAAGCCAAGTTTTCAGGCAACCGAGGTAGTCGCCACGCATGGCGACCTGAGGCAGTTTCATGAATTCATGTAGTTCATCAATTTTCGCTTCCTCAACGGGCTTATTGTGGAACTGAGGGAAATCTTTGCGGGCATGGGACCATGCCCGCTCAACCGGGTCGCGCATGATAAAGAGTAACTTGAGATCAGGCATCCAGGAGCGAGCCACGGAAATTCTTCCTGATTCAAGGATGGCGTAGGCTGGAGTGACCTCGCCGGCAATCATTGACTCGGGAGCGCCGGAGAAATGACGGGCATAGTCGTCCTGGGAGTCTATGAAGTGACGATCAAAGAAATGCAACTCCTTTGGTGAGCTTGTCCAGATTTCCGGGTGCCGATTGAGCTGTTTGGTCAACCAGGATGTCCCGGAACGCATTGCGCCGATGCCAATAAAATCGGGCAGGCGGATGTTGCTGGAAGCATGATTCATATAGGATATGAGCGGAATGTTCAACCGGATCGACTTAATGAACAGGATTTTGTTTTTTCCCAGTAATGCTCCAAGTTGTTACTAATGTCGACGTCAGCTTATAAGAATCTTGTGGAACGGTGCAGTGAGATTGCCTTGTATAACAGCACTTCTGCCCTGCTGGGATGGGATCAGGAGACCTGTTTGCCGAAGAAGGGTGTTGCTTACCGTGCTGAACAGTGTGCCTTGATGAAGGGGAGGTCTCACCGCTTGTTTTGTGCTCCTGAGGTTGGTGGATGGATCAGTGAATGTGAGGATGGTGATGTTGGTGAGGATCCGGCGCGATTGGCAAATGTGCGTGATTGGCGATGGGCATATGACCGTGCGACAAAGTTACCGGAGGAACTCGTCGAGACATCCGAGCGCGTAAGGGCTCATGCCATGTCGGCATGGGCTAGTGCAAGGAAGGAGGATGATTTCAGTAAGTTCAGGCCGCACCTTGAGACTATTATTGATATCAGTCGGCAGAAGGCAGAGTGCTTTGGCTATAATGAAACTCCTTATGATGCGCTCATTGAAGATTACGAGCGTGGCACATCCACAGCGGATGTGGCTGAATTGTTTGAGGAGCTAAAGCCGCAACTGCGTGAGATTGGATTGGCTGCCGCGCGACGATCGGAGACGGTTTCCGAAGAGATGCTCAACGGTCATTATCCTCAGGAAGCGCAGTGTGCTTTCAACGAGAAGGTGGCAAGGGCATTTGGGTTCGATTTTGAAGCAGGGCGCATTGACACGGCTGTTCATCCGTTTTGCTCAGGCCTTGCGCCTGGCGACACGCGATTGACAACCCGGTATGATGAGAAGGATTTCTGCAGTTCCCTTTATGGGGTGCTCCATGAGACCGGGCATGGCCTATATGAGCAGGGGCTTCCCGCGGAGCATCATGGCACACCGGTTGGCAATTCGGTTTCCCTTGGCATTCATGAATCTCAGTCGCGGCTCTGGGAGAACCACGTCGGTCGGCAACCGGCCTTTTGGGAGCATTGGTTTCCTGTCGCAAAGGAAGTCTTTGGCCCGTTATCTTCTCGGAGAGTGGACGAGGTTATTGCCTTTACCACGCGGTCCCGACCATCACTGATCAGAGTTGAGGCTGATGAGGCCACTTATGACCTGCACATTGTTTTGCGCTTTGAGATAGAACGCGACTTGATTGCGGGTGATTTGGCCGTGGCGGATCTTCCTGAGGCATGGAATACCAAGTTCGAGGAGTTTTTCGGGCTTAGTGTTCCCAATGATACCGAAGGGTGCCTGCAGGACATTCACTGGAGCATGGGGGCACTTGGTTATTTTCCCACATATACCATCGGTAACCTCGGGGCTGCTCAGTTGTTTGCCAAGGCTCATGAGCACCTCCCTGGTATTGATGGGGAACTTGCCTCGGGGAATTATGCCAGATTGCTGGAGTGGTTGCGGTGCAAGATTCATGAGCCGGGAGGGCAAATGCTGCCTTCGGATTTAATGCGTGTGGCGACTGGGGAGGAACTTTCACCAAGTTATCATCTTGAGCACCTTCGCAGTCGTTACCTGTAGCGGGCATGAACATAAATTTTCTTGTGCCAGCCGTTACTCAGGCATAGGTGGAGACAGAAAGTATTCATGATCAGTTATCTCGTATGCGCCACCCACCGTAGCGGCAGCAATTTGCTATGCCAGTCCTTGTGGCATACGGAATTATGTGGGTATCCGCAGGAGTTTTTTTCACCAACCCGAGCATCTAAAATTGCGGAGGAATATGGTCTGGTTGCCGACCCTCAACTTGATTATCCAGGATATGTATCCGAATTGGTGAGCAAGAGGGTTTCCTCAAACGGGGTTTTTGGCGCCAAGATCATGTGGTCTCACCTGGAACCATTCCTGACAGGATTGGGGCAGGATTCCATGGCAGATACCGACCTGCTTGGCACGATTTTTCCCAACATCCGCTATCTCTGGATACGCAGGGACGACAAGTTGCGGCAGGCGATTTCGATGTGGAAGGCCAAGCAGACGAAGGTGTATAATTCCCTGCAGACCGAAGGAGGTGCTCATTTAGCAGCTGAGGCGATATATGATTTTAATGAAATAGAGAAAATTAAGCGGCGATTTGAGGATGAGGACAAGGCATGGGGGGACTTCTTCACTAAGAACAGTATTACGCCGGTGCAAATCCACTATGAGGACTTTGCTGTTCATCATGAAGCGAGGACACTGGAGATTCTCAGGGAACTGGCCATTGATGTGGGGAAGGCATTTAAGGTTAAGCCCCTGACCTACAAACCGCTTGCAGACTCAACTAATGAAGAATGGCGTGAGCGATATCTACGTGAGGAAGAAACCAGGTGAGTGCTAGAATGCAAATGGATCGACTAAATTCGCTAATACTTGTTTGCGCGTTGACATTGTGTTGCTCCTGCGGTGGAGACAAGGATCCCGGGGTGGATAACTCAGGAGGTGATTCAAAGCCTGCGGGGAGCAGGGGGGGCGGCTTAGGACAGTTTGCCGGTGCGCATGCACGGGCGGTCTGGGTGGGGCAGCAGAAATCCGGAAAGATTGATCAGCATGCGGCAGGAAATAACCTGAAGCTCATGGGCTTGGATAGTATGGATAGCCGAGGTGAACGCGCTATCCTTGATAAAGTGGGCAGCTATGCCCGGCCGTTGTTCACTCCGGATGGGGGACGGGTGGTGTTTAGTAATAAGGGGATTACGAAATCAGAGAACGGGATCCGTAGCTATAATCCACGTTGTTTTGTGGTGAATTTTGATGGCACAGGACTGGTTGAACTTGGGGAGGGATATGCTGAAGCGATCTGGCGTGATCCCTCTAGTGGCGAGTTATGGGTTTTTGTGAGTACGGAATTTCAAGATGATGAACGGGTGGTGATGGAGGGTAAGCGCCTGGAGAGGTTCAGGCTGGAAGCTCCCGAGCAGCGTGAGCTTCTGTGGGACAAGACGCCGGTGGGTGGTGATAGTTTCCGAGTCAGTCGTGACGGACAGAAAATGGTGGGTCAGTTCCCGTGGCCGGAGTCGGGGGTTGTTGACTTGAAAACCGGTGACTTCAAGCGAATTGGCAATGGATGCTGGACCTCCCTTGCACCAGACAACAGCGGGATTTCATGGGTGTTTGACGGACCTCACCGTAATGTGAGCATTTATGACAGTAGTGGGAGAATTCTCAACTCGATAGCGATGAATACGCATCCCGACTTGAAGGGGCAGCGTGTATATCATCCGCGCTGGACCAACCACCCCCATTTTGCAGTAGTCAGTGGTCCTTATATTAATGACAAGAAAAAAGGTGCAGACAGGATTGAGATTTACCTCGGCAGGTTTGCTGCTGACATGAGTAAGGTCGAACAATGGTATCAGGTGAGCGAAAATGATCGAGCTGATCTTTATGCGGATGTCTGGATTGAGGGTGGTGATGAGGCATCATTGACGATTCGGGAACGGGAACCGGTGGAGGTTCATGCGGAACATTGGCCGCCGGAGAGTGGGCAATTGTTTTTTGCTTGGAAGAACAATCGTGAGAATATCGAGACGGGAGGCAGAATTATCCGGGTGCGCGCAGAGGGTGCTGCGCGGTATGGGAAACGGTTTGACCTGGCTCCCGGGAAAGGTCTTTTTCGAGCGGATGGTATTGATGCTAAGCTCATTAATGGAATGAAATGGTTGATTGTTGATGCAATCATTACTCCTGATAAACACGACGGGACAGTGATGGAATTCGGCAACTACCGCCTTTCCCAGAAGGGTAGTGAATTCCGGGTCAATATACGATCCGGTGGAGGTGAGCGTTCAATTCGTTTTGGAAAACCTGTTTCAGGGCAGCCGTTATATTTACGTTTGCAGTTTGATCAGGAAGGTATGGAGGCGGTAATTAATGGCAAGGTGCAGGAGATCTGGACCTCGCCGCTTGATGCCAGCAGTAATTGGAAGGATGCCGGAATTGTGTTTGGAGGAGGATGGGACGGAAGGTTGGAACAGGTGGCTTTTTACGGGAGTGTATCAGATGAGGTTAGCGTTCCTCAATTGGCGGGGCTTTACGGGATTAAGGCTGTTAGCGGTGAAGACCGGCTCAAGATCCGGGGTAAACTCCTTGAGGTGACACCGCGGCCGGCCATTGATGAATTGGGAGCATATACCCGCGCTCTGGTCTATCACCTCTATGAGATTGATGATGTTTTGGCAGGAGAATTCAATGCAAAGCGCATGGTGGTTGCTCACTGGTCCCTGCTTGATCGTAAGCCCACTGAAGAGGTTCCTTCCCGGGTTGGTGAGGTCTATGAAATGGAAGTAGAGCCATTGGGAAAGAATCCTCAGCTGAAGAGTGAGCGTACTTTTGATGATACTTCTGACCTTGATGCAGCGATTTATTTCGACATTTCGACACCCCTAATTCAAGAATCAGAGAATCCATGACGAATTACAGGCTCCTTGTCCCAGCAGTTTATTTCCTGGTTTCCGTCTTCGCGTCAGCGGAGGAAAAATCCCCTGACGCCTTTGCCAGGGACTGTGCTGCGGCCGGCGATGTAGCCGCTACGCGGACGGTTAGAGGGGTGAATAA
The DNA here is from genome assembly GCA_024229495.1 of Verrucomicrobiaceae bacterium. Classification (GTDB taxonomy): domain Bacteria; phylum Verrucomicrobiota; class Verrucomicrobiia; order Verrucomicrobiales; family DEV007; genus CACIUL01. The sequence continues at coordinate 63,597 of JAAESJ010000233.1, forward strand.
GCAGTGGTTGTTTTTGAAGTCTGAACTCGAACACTTGGGCACCGGTGCTTTTTGGACCAAGGACTGGAAGGAAGTAAGCAAATCGGGAGTTGACCCCGTCCCGGTATTTCTGGCCCTGAATGAGAAGTTAAGCGCCCTGGGTGTGAAATTTATTTTTGTTCCGATTCCGGCCAAAGCTTCCATCTACCCGGAGAAGTTCACCGATGGGATCAAGATGAAGGCGAAAGTGCCCGCTGATGATGCAGTTACCCCTATATCGGATTTCCTTGAAAGGATGAGAAGTGGCGGAATTGCCGTCATTGACATTGAGTCGGACCTGAAAGCGAACAGGGCCAGTGGAGGTGAGCGCAGTTACTGCATGACAGATTCTCACCCTGCGCCATGGACCTGCGAGTTGATTGCCAAACGCGTGGCCGGGATTCTCTCCGGTCAAGCGTGGGCGAAGCAGGCTGCGGAAGATTCGAAGTTGAGCTTCGTGAGGGGTGATCCCGGAACGCAGGCCATTAAGGGTGACTTGATTCCAGAGGATCAACGTGACACCTGGGAGGCAGAGGAAGTAACAGTGCGCAAGGCAGGCATCAGGAAGGGGGGGGGAATTACCAGCGCCCTTCCTGATGATGAATCAAGCCCGGTGATTTTGCTTGGTGACAGCCATACTCTCATCTTTCATGAGGGTGGCGATATGCTCATGAGTGGTGCGGGTGTTCCTGATCACCTGCAGGCCGAACTGGGCTTCAAGGTATACCTTGCCGCCAGTCGAGGCTCAAGCAGCCAGGCGCAACGACAAATCTACAAGGGCAAGGATTTCTGGGAGGGAAAGAAAGCCCTGGTATGGGTTTCTTCGGTGCGTGAATTCACGCAGGAAAGGAAATGGCTGAAATTGCCAAGGTTGCCAAAGTGAACGGGCAATAATTCTGTTGCTAGGGAACCTCCTCAAGTGACCCGGTATATACCCATGCCTCAACCTTGTCGTTGCGAATGAGAGCCATGGCTTCCGTGTCGAAGGTTCCGAAAAGGCTGTTGGTTTTATAGTTCACAGTGCCTGTCCAGTAGGGTTGACGATCCACCAGTTCGTATCGGACAGGACCCCAGTGAGAGATTTCGTTGAGGTTGATCTCGGTAACATCGCCCTGCTCGATGCTTTTTACCATCAGGGCAACCCGGCCCCGCCCATCCCTCTCAGGCATCTTGCCTATCTTGTTTTCATATTCATTAAGAACAGTCTTTGGTAATTTGGAGGCGGTTGCCACGGTGACCGATGTAACCGGCTCGCTGGTTTGTGGTAGGGTTTGTCGTTCTTCACTGGCAGCGATTGCACGGGCACGTTCTCTTTGTGCCCTGACCAGCTTCCGCTTACGTTCCTTGTATTTCTCGTATTCTCCGTTCAGCACTTCCTTGTAGTTGGTGTCTTCGATAGCAACCTTTGCTCTCAATATTGAGCTCTTGTGCGGAGTGATGACGAGTTGACCGTTGCTGATTGAGAGAGCGGTATTCTTGCTTCCTGTCGGGCGGGTTGTGCTGCCAACATTGTCTCCGATGATGAAGCTTGCCTTTGCCTTGAGGGTGACCTCACGTGGGAAGGCTGAAGCCGGCACTTTTTGCCAGTTGTCGACATACTCCTCAAGTGGCTTGAAATCCGGCATCGGATACTTCAATGCGATCGGGTCAGCTACCTCGGCAGGGGGATCGGGTCGATTATTTCCTTCAGGAGGGGTTTCCGGTTCGGGTTGAGCAACTGGATCATTGCCTGTGGATTTGCCCGGGATTGGCTTATCGCTGCCCATTTCACTGACAAACCGCACGATTTCCTCCTTGAATCGTAATCCTGCGAAAACAAGGCCACCTATGACAATCAGGAAAATAAACCACTTCATAGTGTGACGATGGGGGTGGCATTGCACAATTTCAAGGAGCGAGTCATAGAAGAATTAGCTTTTGTGGGAGCGCAAACTGTTATCGACTAGAGGTAACAAAAAAAAATGGCAAAAAGACTTTTTCTTCTCGATGGCATGGCACTGGTTTATCGTGCCCATTTTGCCTTGATTCGCAGCCCTATTTACACCTCAAAGGGAGTGAATACCTCAGCTATATACGGGTTTGCGAATACCCTTGTTGATCTCCTTGGCAGCCAGAGCCCCACGCATCTTGCGGTAGTTTTTGACACTCCCGAACCCACTGAGCGCCACACTATTTTCCCGGAATACAAAGCAAACCGCGATGCGATGCCGGAGGATCTTGCGCAAGCTATTCCCGAGGTAAAGCGCCTTATCCAGGCCTTTAACATCCCTGTCATTGAGAAGGCCGGGTTTGAAGCGGACGATATTATTGGCACTCTCGCCGGTCGGGCATCCAGAGAGGAAGGGTGTGAGGTTTTCATGGTGACTCCTGATAAGGATTTTGCCCAGTTGGTTGATGAGAGGGTGACAATGTTCAAGCCTGGGCGAGGAGGGGGAGAACCGGAACTCATAGGCCTTGAGGAGGTGAAGGAGAATTGGCAGGTGGAAAATCCATCCCAGGTCATAGACATTCTTGGACTGTGGGGTGATGCCAGCGACAATATTCCCGGCGTTCCGGGTATTGGCGAGAAGACAGCAAAGAAACTGGTGGGCCGGTTTGGAGGCATTAAGGAGTTGCTTGAGAACACTGACCAGTTAAAGGGCAAGCAGAAGGAGAATGTGGAGAATTTCCGTGAACAGGCACTTCTTTCCAGGAAGCTTGCCACCATCATCCTTGATGTTCCCGTGGAACTGGATTGGGCTGCGCTGAAACTGGGGGAAATGAATCGTGATGCACTCACGGGTTTACTGGTTGAGTTCGAATTCAATGCACTTGGCAAGCGCCTGATGGGTGATGAGTTTGTTGCCGGAAGGGGGTTTGACACCAGCGGCGGGGATGGTGAGGCATTGGTCGCGGAATTAACATCCATCACTGATGTTGCTCATGAATACCAGCTGGTATCTGCTGGTGACAAGGTGACAAGGAAGGAGGCGATTGAGGTGCTTCGGGGAGCAAAGCAGTTCTGTTTCGACACGGAAACGACGGGCAAGGACCCAATGAATGATGACTTGCTGGGAATTTCTTTTTCTGTTGCTGCCGGGGAGGCATTTTATTTTGAAATTCCGCAGGAGGCAGGGGCAAGATCGAAGTTACTCTCCGAATTTGAGTCTCTGATGAGAGCGGATGAGGTCGAGAAGATCGGGCATAACCTCAAGTTTGACCTGGCCGTCCTGCGTTGGGCAGGGTTGGAGGTTTCCGGCCCTTTCTTTGATACAATGCTGGCTCATGTCCTTGTAGAGCCTGAGCAGAAGCATACCATGGACTATTTGTCCGAGTCCTTGCTTGGCTATACCCCGATTTCCCTGAAAAGCCTCCTGGGTGAAGGGGAGGAGAAAGGAGGGCAGATGAGCCTTATTGGTACGACGATGGTGGATATTGAGCTGGATAAACTTGCCGAGTATGCGGCTGAAGATGCTGACGTGACATTCCAGTTGGCGGAAAAACTACGTCCGATGCTTGAGGAAAAGGGACAGACCAGGGTGTTCTACGAAATTGAATGTCCACTGGTGCCTGTTTTAGCGGCAATGGAATCGGAAGGCATCACGCTTGATCCCGGGGTGCTTGATGGAATACGTGCGGATTTGGAAGTGGAGATTAACTCACTGGGAGCGGAGATTACGAAGTTGGCCGGCCGGGATTTCAATCTAAACTCGCCCAAGCAACTTGGTGAGGTTCTCTTTGATGACCTTAAACTGGTTGAGAAACCCAAGAAAACAAAGACAGGGCAGTATAAGACAGATGAGGCGGTTTTGGCATCACTTGCACCAAAACACCGTATCGTTGAGGCAATCCTCGAATATCGTGAATCGGCAAAGCTTAAGGGCACGTATGTGGATGCGCTGCCTGCCTCAGTTGCCAAACGTACCGGAAGGGTGCACAGCAGTTTCGGGCAACTGGTAACCGCAACGGGGCGTCTGGCATCCAATAACCCGAACCTGCAGAATATTCCTGTGCGCACTTCACAGGGGCGCGAGATTCGCAAGGCGTTTATTGCCAGACAGAGCGAATTCATCCTGATGGCGGCGGATTATTCTCAGGTTGAATTGCGCGTGATGGCGTCAATCAGCGGGGATGAGGGGATGCAGCAGGCGTTTGTAGATGAACTGGACATCCATTCAGCAACGGCGGCAAACGTTTACGATGTTGCCCTTGATGATGTCACCGACGAGATGCGGCGTTGTGCGAAGATGGTGAACTTCGGTATCATTTACGGGATTTCAGCTTTTGGTTTGTCCCAGCGCCTTGGAATATCACGCGGGGATGCGGCAGGAATAATCGAGGCTTATTTCGAGCAGTATCCCGGAGTGAAGCACTACATGGAAAACACCGTTTCCCTGGCGAGGGAAAAAGGCTACGTTGAAACCTTGGCAGGAAGGCGTCGCTATATCAGGGACATTGACTCGTCAAATGCCATGGTTCGCGGCGCGGCTGAACGCACAGCCATCAACACCCCGATTCAGGGCACTGCGGCCGACATGATCAAACTGGCAATGACCGGCGTGGATGTTTCCCTTCGTGAGCAGCAATTACAATCCAGGATGATCCTGCAGGTGCATGATGAACTGATTATTGACGTGCAGCGTGACGAGGAGGATGCAGTGCGGGAATTGGTTTCCGGGCAGATGCAGGATGCATTGCCTCTCAAGGTTCCAATCGTCGTTGATATTGGTACTGGGGAGAATTGGCTGGAGGCGCACTGATTGCGTGGCAACAACTTCTTCAAGGGATGATCAGTCACTGTTGTGAAGGGGGTAAGGGCTACATTTGAGCTCACCATCCGGAGGATTGAGCATCACATCCCAAGTGCTGACCCTGTTCCGCTATATCCAAGTGTAATTTGTTGTAAATCAATGAGATGAGGGGGTAATTGAGTTAGTCCCTGTTCTCCCCGAGGAGATCAGGGAAATCAGCAGTAATGCCAATATCGGGTGTTCCGGTTGAGATTTTCTCCTGTCAGGGTGAGGATTACCCTCGATTCCTACTGCTTTCCCTGAAAAAACAGAAATCCTGCGCCCGGAGAATGAATTTTATGCGACTAATCCCGTCTAACAGGGCAAATGAGTTGCCTGATGGCGGTGGAGGTGATGATGAAATCCCTGCCAGCGAGCGGGACAGAAAACTCGTTGAACTCTGTAAAGCTGGTGATAATCAAGCCTTTGATGAACTTGTGACTCTCTATAGAGGGAAGGTGTATGCTATGATTTTAAACATGATCCACAATGACGCTGACGCCTGGGACTTATCTCAGGATGTGTTTGTCAAGGCGTGGAAGGCCTTATCAAAGTTCGAGTCACGTTCGGCTTTCTACACCTGGCTTTACCGAATTACCCACAATGTCACCTACGACTGGATCAGGAAACGCAAACGGGTGGTATCCGGGGAATTTGAAGATTCATTAGTCGAGGAGGCGGAACCCGGCGCTCTGACGGCACCCAAGTCGATAGATCTCCCGGATGCAGCCATGGAACGATCGGAGCTGCGTGGCAGGATTGCCAAGGCAATAGGGAGCCTTTCCGATGATCACCGTGAGGTTATTTTACGAAAGGAGATAGATGGGTTAAGCTATCAGGAAATCGCCGAGGTTGCCGGTTGTTCTGTTGGCACCGTCATGTCCCGGTTGTTTTATGCCCGGAAGAAATTACAGGCAGCTTTATCAGAGAACAGATCATGAATCGAAAAGAAGAACTCATCACAAGATGGATTGACGGGGAACTGAATGAGGAAACCCTGAAGGAGTTTGAGGCATTAATGGCCGAAGATCCTGCGTTTTGTTCTCAGGTCAGGGAGGAGGCTGATGCAATAAGAAGCGCGATGCGCTTGGAAATCAGTGCCGAAATCGAGCCGCCTTACCCGGATTTTTTCAACAACCAGGTACAGAAGAGAATCAGGCAGGAAAGTCATGTGGTTGCTTCAGCTCGCGCAACGGGTGGCGCTTCGGTTTTGTGGTGGTTGCGATCACCCTTTACCTGGGGGGCGGCTGCGCTGTTCATGTTAATGCTGCTGACGCGTAATGGAGACCGTGTGGCAGAAGGTGGATCCTATGTGGTCAGTACCTATGCTCCCGATCCCATGGTGTCTGTTGAGCGGGCGGAATATGATGATGATGCGCAGGCAACGGTCATTATGCTCACCGGGCTTGAGCGTATTCCTGATGAAGTGGAGGTGAGAGGAAGGGATATTACGGCCTATGAGCCGGCGGGGTCCCGGGGAGGCGGTCTTTTTTATGCCGATGAGGCTCAAGTGGCTTATGTCATGGAGAGGAATGTCGACGGGGTTCCTGAAATCTTTGTGCGCTAAAGGAGATAACTGATAGGCAATGAATTGGCGGGCTTACATCATTGTTTCCATAATGGGCATGCTTTTGCCTGGCGTCTTGGCTGTTGCAAGTGCGCAACAGAATGTTCCGGATCGGACCGGGGAGAAGAGTACGTTGAATACAAAGTTCTGGGGCGCGTTGGTTTATGCGTCAAACAGTGCAACGGGGAAACCGGTAGAGAAATCCCTTTCAATGCGCCTTGGGAAAGTTTTCAAGAAGTTCAAGGCCTTCGAGCTCCTTGGGCAACATACTCAGGACAAGGTGTTCCGCGATTATGTAAACTGGATTGTGCCTTCTGATGAACTGAACCTTGAGTTTGAATCCAAGGGGCCGGCAGACGGGGGGGGCATGAAGGTATTGCTCAAGCTCTGGCAGAAAAAGAAGGTTCTCGTGAAGTCAGATGCGGTGATTAAACCAGGTAAGCCGTTATTCATTGCCGGGCCGCTATGGCGTGAGGGGCGGTTGATTTTTGTCCTTGAGTTGAGGGAGTGATCCCGGTAATTCAAGACGCTTGCTCCTGACGCTCCTGA
>JAAESJ010000234.1 GCA_024229495.1 Verrucomicrobiaceae bacterium
CTTTTAGATACATAAAGTCGTCTTTGGTTGCATCGTATGTAGTTTCACCTACAAGCAAGAGACAACCATACTCTTTACATTTACTTTCTATTCTTGCGGCAGTTGATACTGAGTCACCTAGAACATCATAGGAGTGTCTAGTAGAAGAACCCATCTCTCCAAGATAACCTAACCCACTGTTGATACCAGCACCCATACCGATAGGTGGTCTGCCTTCTGCCGTGATCTTATCGTTGAACTTTGTTACTGCCTCTAACATATTCAGTCCAGTTTGTACAGCAGAATGTGGATGGTTTGGATCATCGTTTGGAGCATTATGAACGTGCATAGAGGCGTCACCAATGTACTTGATAATCATACCGTCGGCATCTAATACTGGTTGAGTAATAGCATCCATGTAACCGTTCATTAGTTTGGTGAGTCCTTGTACATCATCACCAAACGATTCGCCGAGAGGTGTAAACCCACGGAGGTCAGAGAAACAAATAGAAATCTCTCGTTTCATACCCTGTTTGATTAGTTCTGGATTCTCCTGTAACATACGAACAACAGTAGGTGAACAGTACCCAGCAAACTGTTTCTTGATCTTCTGTTTCTCTTTAAACTCCAGAATAAATCTGTTGAAGATACTGTGCATACCAACTACGGTAGTGACTATGATAATCCAACTGGCGTCAGCAAGTATTAGATGTCTACTGAACAACCAGTAAGTACCAAACACACTAC
>JAAESJ010000235.1 GCA_024229495.1 Verrucomicrobiaceae bacterium
GAAGCACTCATAGAAATCCGCCTCGCCATCTCCATTTAAATCATGTAGCCGGGTGATCTGGTCACGCCCGAGCACATAGACCTTGTCTCCTGCAATCCGCAATCCCAAGGGCTGAAACAAGCCGGTGGCAAACCGCCGCCAACTGAGCTTCTCGAGTTTCCCATCAATTCCCGAAACCACCCAGACATCACCATCCATGGTGCATACCGCAGCATCACCACCGGAAAAAAAGTCATGGCCCCCGAAGCGGAAGAGCACCTTGCCGGGATTCTCAAAAGGGGGAGTGATGGTATCAACGACATAGGCGCCTTTACCGGATCCAAGCTCTCCCTTTGTCACCAGCGGTTGCGGATAACGCGCCTTGCCCCCCTTGGTCATTGCCCTCAGGTCACGGGCCTTGCCGCCTTGAGCGTCCGCGCCAATGACAAGCTGCAATCGCAACGGCTTGGCATGCGCGGGTATCTTGAGGACCTTGCGCTCATCAACCTGGACAATCTCGGCTCCACCTGCGTCTCCTAAAACCTTGGCTACAGTTGCTGCGGTTCCCACAGAGAGCAACATCTCCGCCTTAGCGGCATCTATCTCAATATGACGACGCAGGGATTTCCCGCCCGGGCCCGCATCAAACATCTCCAGGACACCGACATCACCAACCGTATAGGAAAAGATGGTGCTCTCCCCATGCCTGTAGAGACCCCTGTATTGCGCATGCTTAGCAGGCAAGGGTCCGGATTTATCCTCACGGCTATCCTCAAAGCTTGCGCCCATGGCCCAGCCAGGACCTGGCAGGTTATTAAACAGGTAAGGAGCACCAAGCCAGTGTCCTGAACCTCCGAGCCCATCACGATACGTGTTGAACATCACCCCATGCTCGGGGACAGCGGTCACCAGGCTGAGCATCTCGCTATCACAAACCGCGGTTATCCGGTTCGCCTTGTCTCCAAGGCTCACGGCAATCGCCTTGAAGACGGTGGCGGGCTTGGCACCCCGCAGGTCGATAGTGGCACTGAATACCCCGCCAAGGTCCGAGGTTGCCCAGCGCGGCTGCCCGGCCTCCCACCATGGCTTGCCCTTTTGGCCCAAAACGGAGCCAACCGCCAGCAAGAATGTCAGGAATACGGGAAGAAAGAATTTCATAAAACGCATAGATTATTTCCAGCCTAGACCGTGCCGGAGGGAGTTTCAAACCACGTATTACCTTGGGATAAACGGACAACCTCAGCTTTCAAGTGGTGAAGGAACCCGTTCACGTCCACGATCATTCGTCTCCTGTCCGTCGATCATCACTACCGCACCTTCCGCTTCCGCGGCCTTGAGTTTCACCTCACCGGGGCGGACGAGCACCATCCCGTGAAGACCTTGTTAGCATGAAGTTCCTTGAAGTTGAACAAGTTTTTACCTCACTTATTCCCCTTGTTCTCGGAACGGAATCCGGAGGGAGTTGTTCTCATAATTTTTCGAAAACTCCTACAAAAATGAGCATGATCGTGAAATCCACAATTCAACGCGATGGCAGCAATTGTCTCTCGCGTTTCAATTAAGGCTCGGGCCGCTGTGTTCACTCTTAACCGCAACAAATATTGATGGGGAGAGGAGCCAAAAGCTCGTCGAAAACGCCTTTCGAATTGGCTGACCGACATCCCCGACATCTGCGCCAGTTGCTTTGTCCCCATGGGTTCCCCGAAGTTTTTTCGCATATGATCGATCACCCGGGAAAATTGGTCGATCGTTCCTGAATTTTCGCTAATCCGCTCGATTTGACGAGAAAAACCA
>JAAESJ010000236.1 GCA_024229495.1 Verrucomicrobiaceae bacterium
CCAATGCCGCCATTCTCCAATGATGAAAGGCAACGCAATTGAGCTGAATTTATAGCCGCGATCCGGATCGAACCGCCGGACAGCTTTGAGCAAGGCAATCAGGCCCAATGAATACATTTCATCGATGCCAATGGAGCCGTACTTGTGGAGCTGTTGCTTGATGATCGTTTTCAGCAATGGAACATGACGAGCAACTAGCCGCTCCTCTTTCCGTCTCTTGATTGGGCATTCCTCGCGGTAGAGCAGTCCAGGCCGTTCGCTCTTGATCTGGTACGTGCCAACAATGACCTGGCTGGGATCAGTGCCGAGAAGGTCCCAAGCGAGCTGGCCGGGTGACTGGTAATGCCTTTTCTTCGATCTATAGCTAGTCATCTGGGCCGCCGTCATATCGCTAGGCCCTGGCCATAACTGACCGCCGCGCTTGTAGCGATTGGAGGCCGTGATCTGAGCCACGAAAGGCCCTGAGACAGGGCGTCTACTTGGTCATCGTGGGCAGCGTTGGGGAAGGCTGCAAATTCCTCAACAAAGGCACTGCCCCACCTTGAACGCTCAGGGAGAAAGACGTTGCCAGCTTCAACCAATGGACTGATAGCTGAGGCCCTGCTGTACTTCCCGCCTTGTGGATTGATGGCAATGATTCCAGCCACCTTGGATTTCAGCATTGCGATGGCTGCCGGTCCGTTGGCCTTGTCTTCGATCACCACAGCAACGGGCCTGTACTTGTTGGCGGTGTTGAGGATTGCGGGCAAGGTTTCGGTAATTGCCATCCGCTCTCTGATGCAATCGATCACATAGAAATCAGCGCCACGTTGACCAATGACCAAGCCGACAAC
>JAAESJ010000237.1 GCA_024229495.1 Verrucomicrobiaceae bacterium
GAGTCTCGTGCCGCTGTTGCGTAACCCTGAGTCACCCGGGAAGAAATATGCCTACACTGTCGTAAGTCGCGGAGCAAAACTCGGTCGATCAATCCGTACGCAAAACTGGCGTTATGCGCAATGGGGGGGACCGAAGGAAGCTGAACTATACAACCTGGAGGATGACCCGAACGAATATAGAAACCTTGCCAGGAAACCCGAATTCCGTGAGCAGGTGGAAAAAATGCAGGAGCACCTTGCTGAGGCCAGGCAGGCAGCCGAAGGAAAGAAATAATCACCGGTTACGGCTTACCCGGAGGCGAACCCAGCGCTCACGCTGACCTGCAGAGAAAACAAAAACCCTGCGCGTTTCCACCCCGTTTTCGCTGGCAACAAGGACGTCATCAACGGGCACCCAGCTGTTGACATCATCGCTAAGCTCCACTTGGTAGGAAATTCCCTCCCTGGTCAGATCCTTGTAATAGGTGAATGTGAAGGACGGAACATCAGCAAATGGAGCCGCAGTAAGGACAATGTTTCCGGCACCGTCACCGGCCCTCCTTGGATCTGATCCAAATGCATACTCAAGGAGATTTAATGCCCCGTCCTGATCAGGATCGGCATTATCTCCCCACAATGTCTCCTCCAATGCGGGATTACTGAGCTCCGCGACAGTAAAGAATCCATGACGCCAGCTCTCCACAGGACCCTCGTTGAAAAAAATCGCAGCCGGTTGTGGCCCGGCAATTAAAGCACCATCACTGACGGAAATCGAGAAAGCGGGAGGGGGTAACCGGGGAAGCCTCGGGTAACGAAACAGCGGCACGCTCGCTGACCTTGAAAGATTCTCACCCAGAGTGCATATGGCATCCCCGTTTGCCGAGAACCAAATAGCTTCTCCCTTGGGTTCCCCTGCAGGGTAGGGGTCAGATCCAACAAACGGGAGTTGCTCAACCTGCCTGCCGGTCAACAGGGCCGCAAGGGACGTCGTTAGATTATCCCTCCTGTATAGGAAAATATGCTCAAAATTGCGAATCGCGACTTCAAGCCCGTCACGTGAAATGTCTACCGCTGTTGCAGTCCCCACTGAATCCCTGATCAGCGCAGGCATATCACCGACATATTCAAGCGTCTGCAGCCCAATATAACTCTCCTTGTGGCTCAACCGGAAAATACGACACCTTAATTCACGCTTGGAAAACACGTAGATATCACCGCTAAGGGGATCAACCAACATGCCTTCAGCATCTCTGCGGGCAGGAATGCCTGGACCGCCGTCTCCCCGCTCACCCTGGGGGTATTCCGGGTATTGGATATTTATTCTCTCAATGTCGCCTAAGGGCACAACCCCTCCAAAATCTCCAGTCACCAAAGGCTCCCTGACCCGATAGATTGCCTGCTGCGAACGTGCCGCAAAGTTGTCTCCGAAATCACCAACATAGATGAATGCCTGGCCGCCGATGGTGACCGCGGCAATATCCTCCCAGTCCACGTTGGTTGCCCCCGGCAGGATCCAGTCACCCCGGTCGCCGCCATCAACGCCGAGGGCAAGCAGAGAGGCTCCGTTATCACTGTCCTCAATGGCCCAGAGCAGGTCCGGGTTCCTGATCGAGGCGACCACCCCTGAGATTTCCCTGCGTCCGAGGGGATCAGCCAGCAACACATCACCGTTTGCTGCACCAAACCTTCCGGGAGCATACACAAAACGCACCAACCCGGAAGTGATCTGTCCCTGAGTGAACACACTCACCGGTTTCCCCGGGTTGGTTCTCATCTCGAAATGTCCCGACTCAAGATCACTCACCGTGAATCTCAGTGACGATTCATTGCTGCTGATATCCCATGCACTGATATTTTCAGAGGAAATGGGAACTGATGGCGATGCGCTATTCAGGCTTAATGTGCAGTTCTCAATCACCGGTGCCGTCGCCCCGATGGCATCAGTGATACGCAAATCAAAACTGAGGTCTGAATTGGCCGGGGAAGCCTTGTGAATCTCCACGGCAACCACATTTTCCCCCGCCACCAGGATGTCCGGGGGAATCACAAAGGTTTCCGGAATTCTTTCATTGAGGCCGGATAACGAGGTTACCGCAAGGGTCTGAAAAGTAAGATCTCCAAGCGGCATATTAGTGCCGAACACCCTCTGACCATTGACATAAATGACAGCCCCGTCATCACGAATGACATCGAACCTTAAGCCCGGAACGTTCCCTGGATTATTGATCCTGAACACATGGCGAAAATATGTCGTGATGTGTTTATTTGCCGCCGAGGGTCCGAAACTGACCAAGGTGGCCTCATCGCGCTCACCGTAGCCAAGTTCCGCGGGACCGCTTGCCCAATGGTTATGATCGAAAGCCGGGTGATGCCACGCTTCGCCCTGGTTGGAGCCGTCATCAAGGTAATGCCAGGTGGCACCAAATGGAACAAACGTCGTCTGGCTGAAAAGAGCCGGAACCCAAAGCAGGAACACGGTAAAAATGACTCCCGTAACAGGAGGCTGGCAGGAACTTTTCAAGGGATTTAGTGGGACTGGAAACTGCAGTTCACGCAGTCATCCAACAGCATTGATCCTAGGATAAACTCGTGGGTTGTGCAATACCGATTGCCAGCGCACCTGTCCATAAGCTGAAAAATAACACGGAGGCAATTCAGGAAAGCTGACCATCCTATATTATCTTATGGTCGAATTAAGGTATCATTACCTCTTTACTAGTGAGAGAATGTCACCCGCGTCCGTTATTCGTGACAATTAGTTGAATGCAAAGGCCAGTGCTCATCGGTTCAATGAATCTGCTTAAAAGGAAAGCCATGGCTGTTCTCGCCATTGCCCTTTGCTCCAGCAAAATACCTGCTGCAGAAAAAGCAGCTTCCGCCATTGTGTTTCCGGGAGGGAACATTGTGCCATTCATTCAGGAAAACTGTGCCCGCTGCCACGGCCCTGAAAAGCAAAAGGGCAAGCTGCGCCTGGACACCCTGCCACTGGAGATCAACAATAATTCGACGGCCCAACGATGGCAGGACGTCCTTGATGCCCTGAATGCGGGGGACATGCCGCCGGAGGATGAAAATCAGCCAACCAAGAAAGAACTGACGCAGGTGTTGGCTACGCTGACCAATAACTTGAGAGATGCACGCAGAAAACTGTCCGATCAAGGCCGGGAGGTTGCCATGAGGAAACTCAACCGGAGAGAGTACGTCAACAGCATCGAGAGCCTGTTTGGATTCCGGATCAATCCTGAAATCCTGCCAGAGGATGATCCTGCCGATCCATATGATACCATCGGCTCCCAACAGTTTTTTTCCTCCTATCATTTTGGGAAGTATCTGGATGCCGCTAGACAAATCGTTGCCGATGCCTTCCTCTGGGGAAACAAGGGGAGGCAGGAGCTGAAGACCCAAGTTGAGGAACCGGAAATTCGAGCCAACAAAACAATCCGCGAGAACCTGCGCAAGAGAATGGACCGGTGGCGTGAGGTTGTCGCAGCCCTGGAAGAAGGAAAGACATGGAAGGACGAGGACTTCCCGCGAACCTTGAAGGGAGAGCGGTTTGACGGAAGAGAATTGCACTTCTACCTGAACTTCCACGCCGAGCGTTCTTCGGGGCCACAAGCCTACCTCAATAAGGAATTGATCGAAAAGGGGCTCTACTTAACAAGACGACTGGGTGGGCGCTGGTCAGTCGGCATCACCAAACACGGGTATGACCCAAGGGCTACCTACACGATACGCATCCTCGCCGGCATCAATGAGGAACCTCCCGAGTCGAGAAGCTTTGTCAGCGTCAATGACAAGGGACGGGTTCTGGCTCCGTTGAAGATTTACGGGACCGCGCATGAGAACGAAATGATCGAAGTAAGCTTCAAGCCCTTGAACGGCTCGAGTCACTTTGGTTTCCAGCTCCAGGAGAGGCGCAACGAGATAGTCGACGGCAAGCGCTACGTCAAGAAGGTCGATCCCTATGGCGACTGGTCGAGCATCTTTGTCGACCGAATGGAAGTCGAGGGGCCCTTTTACGGCGAGCCGACCTTTTTCGATAAAATTGCCTTCCCGGGTGGTCCGGCGAAAAAGAAAAACCAGGTAATAGAACGGACCGATGAGGAAGCCAAGTCACTGATTGCCTCCTTTGTCCATGAGGCTTTCCGCCGCAGGGAAATTGATCCCCGTTTCCTTGGGAAGCTCCATGCCCTCTACGAGGAGGGAAGAAAAACGGGATTGGAAGCCGAGCAAGCCCTGGTGGATCCGCTCGCGGTAGTCCTTGCCTCCCCTGGTTTTCTTTACTTAAGCGAGTCAGAAGAGGCTGGACCGAAGCGCCAAACCCTGAGCCAGCGCGAACTGGCGGTGCGCCTTTCCTATTTTCTCTGGAGCGCTCCGCCCGACGAGTTGCTTTACCAATCGGCAGAGAAGGGGAATTTGAAGAATCCTGGCGAATTGACCAAGCAGGTGAACCGGATGCTCGCCGACACAAAAGCGGAAGCGTTTTTTCATTCCTTCATCAGTCAATGGTTCGAACTGCACCGTTTCGACGACATCGCGGTCAATCCGGATGAATACCTCATGTTCGACGAGCAGGTTCGCTACTCGGCCCGTGAGGAACCCATTCGTTTCTTCCAACACCTGGTGAAGGAAAACCTGTCTTTGGGGAACCTGATCGATTCCGACTTTGCCATGCTTGATCCCCTGCTCGCTCACTTTTACGGAATCAAGGGAGTGGACGGTCAAGGTTTTCGGAAAGTGAACCTTCCACCCGAATCGCCTCGAGGAGGCTTGATCGGGACTACTGCTTTCATGCTCATGGGTTCGACCGGCGACCGGACCTCACCCATCATCCGGGGAACCTTGGTTCTGGACAAGTTCCTCCATGACCCTTCGGCCGATCCTCCACCCAACGTGCCCGAGTTGACCGATGCTTCCAAGGAACCCTTGCCGGTTCGCGAGATGATCGAATTGCACCAGTCCAAGGCCCAGTGCGCCTCCTGCCACGCCAAGATCGACCCGATAGGATACGGCTTGGAAACCTTTGATGCGGTCGGTTTGTGGCGCGAAGAAGCAAAGATCGGCAAGCGGATGGAGGAGATCAATCAGGGAGGAACCCTACCCGGAGGGAAGGCTTATGAGAATTTCGAACAATTCAAATCTCTCCTGATGGAGAACAAGGAAAAGCTAGCTCGCTCTCTGGTGGAGGGAAGCGCGAGCTACGGACTGGGTCGCACGGTGGAATTTTCCGATGGGGACGATCTTGATACCTTGACCCGGAAGTTGATGAGCGAGGGCCTGCCGGCTCGTTCCCTGATCCACAACTTGGTGCAAAGCAGTCTGTTCCAAACCAAATGAACTTATGAGAAAACCGGTAAATTGGTCCAAAGGAGTTTGAATGATGCTGTCTATTCTTCTCATTTTTCTGAACCTGTTTCTCAATGTTGTCCCGCGCGGCACTGCACGTCGCGCCATAGACAGGCACGCCCAATGATGATAGGTGGTATTTGATGAAACGTTTTCACGGCATTATTTGGCGTCTCATGATGATTGCCGTGCTGGCCCCACTGCATGTAGCTGCTGCCCCAGATGCGATAAATATTGCAAACCGGGGCAAGGCGCAATGTGTGATTGTCGTGCCTGCGGGAACCATGGCCGAGAATGTCATCTTTCCCCGCCAGCATGTTGACTATGTTGAGCGCATCGCCGAGATCAAACGGCAATTGCTGCGGGATTCGGTGCGCGACCTCGCGCATTACTTGGGGAAGATCGCCAGCGCGGAATTCGAAGTCGTCGAATCACGGCCCCCGGGCGACCAGCGCAATCCGATCTATGTTGGCAAGAGAGCACAGCGAATCTTCGGTCCGGTGGGGATCACCAAGTCCAGCGAATTCGGGTTTCGCGTAGTGGCCGACCCGAAGCGAGGCATTGGCCTTTACGGTGAGTCCGAACACGGCACAAGTTACGCTGTTTATGAAGTGTTGCACCGGTTGGGGTGCCGGTGGTATATGCCGACGGATCTTGGCGAAGTCATTCCCCGCCGGTCGACTCTGACCGTATCGATCATGGACGACAAACTCATGCCGGCTACCGAGTACCGCCGCATGACCCAGGGCGGGGAGGACTGGAAGAGGCGCAACCGTTTCACCACCACCGGCAAGCGGTTGGGCCGTCTCCCGGGGCGCATCGGCAACGGTGTTGGCTATGACGGCACGCGAGTAACCGTGAGCGCCGGGCACAACATGCTCTGGCGCCTGATCCCCGAGGAGAGTGGTTTGCGAGGCCGCGCCTTCAGCTGGACCGATCCCAAGTTGGCCGACGTCATGTCCCAGACCATCCTCGGTGAGCTCGATACTCACTTCGCCGAGGTACTCGCTGCGGGAATTCCTGTGAGGTATCAACTCAACATGCCAGACGGGCAGTTCCCTACCGAAGATCCGGAAGAGCGTAAACATGATCCTGCCCCGCGTGTCTGGGAGAAGGCCGCCGGACGCTGGTCCATCACCGACCGGTTGATCCTACTTACCAACCGGATCCTCGAGCGGGTCACCAAGGTCCACCCGAATATTTCTGTTGAGACTCTGGGGTATGTGAATCACAGCAGCCCCCCGGCTCGCTACAAGCCCCATCCCCACATCACCTGGACCATTGCTCCGATCGACTTCAACCGACACCACCCCATGGACTGGCCGGATCATGTGAATGAGTATTGGCTGCGCGACATGGTGCAGGGCTGGGCTAGCCAAAACGTCAGCCTCGGTGCTTATTGGTACGGCATGAACCTGGCCGAGTTGAGCGCCCCGTGCCCCTTTATCGCCAAGTGGGGCACTGACATCCGAATTCTCCTCGAGAACAATTTGGTGGCATGGAGCCCGGAAACCATGAACGGCTGGGATTCGATGCTGCCGGGGTACTACCTCTCCGCGCGCATGACCTTCGATGCCAAGGAGACACCAGAGGAGATTCTGCATGATTTATGGACGCGCTTCTACGGCCCGGCAGCCGAACCGATGGCGAGTTACTGGACGGGTATCGACAAGGCCTACCTCGACGCGCGTGAATACGCCGGCAGCCCCTATGGATACCTTAATATTTTCACGCCCGAGGTGATGAGATCAGCGCGCGCCGATCTCGTAGCGGCCCTGAAGGCGGCAGGCAAACCTGACGGGGCCTTCTTCCGGCGGGTCAAACTCATCGATGAATCCTTCGGTCTCTTCGAGCAGTTCATGGCAATGCGCAACGATTGGGCCGAAGGAAAGCTGGCGAATCTGGATACGGACTACGAGGCCTGGCGCACGGCGCTCCTGGATATGGTAGAGCGTTACAGTGATCCGGCGGACAAGACCTATGTCCAGGGGCGTCACGGCAACCCCCGCTGGAATGACAATATGGTACGTCCGGGCTACTCCGCCGGCACACGGATGGAACGAAACTTTGTGCGACTCGGCCCGCCCATGCTCGAATGGAAATGGAAGCACAACCCCGGCCCGGAGATGGATGCGTATCCCTGGACGGCGTCGGCCTACGACGACAGAGACTGGCCGGCGATGCATGTGGTCCGCGACACCTGGAGTTCTATCGGCCATCACTTATCCATGACCGACGAGGCATCCGGCAAGTCGGGCCGAATGGCCTACCGTGCGTCACAGAAGGTGGGCACATTGCCCAAGGGCAAGAAGGCCTTCCTATGGATCGGCATGACGGATGGCCGCGCCAAGATCTTCGTCAATGGCCAACACATTGAATACGTCGTGCCGGAGAAGACGAAGAAGCATGAGGCCGGCACGGCACTGGATGCCTTTGACGGGTACTGCAAGCCGGCCAGCTTCGACATCACCGGCGCGCTCAAGGCTGGTGAAAACCAGATCACCATTCTGGCCGAACGGCATGTTCTCAACGAGCTCGGCTCCGGCGGCCTGATGGGACCGATCGTACTGTATCGGGAAAAGTAATATGCGTTTTCAACGATCTGAATCGCCTCTCTAAGGCAGGCAGTCACCAGTAGCGACGACCCTGACCCAATCTACGTGGATCTGGGCGGGGTGAGGTTACTTCCGGGCCTCTTCCTCCGTCTCAACCTCGATCTTCTTCTGGTCGCTCCCCCTATGATAGCTTCCTGGAGTGGGCTTGGAGGAAGAGTAAGGTGGTTTATACCAGATAGGGGGAGGGAAGCCCAGCTGAAGGCCCGGCCATGATGCGACCCCACCAGGGCCGTAATTGACACATCCTGACGTAAAGCCCAACGTTAGAAGTGCGAATACGGAGAATGTCTGTTTCATATAACCCCTTTCCTACCGCTCCCCAGGCGCAGTCGGCAAGCCCAAACAAAATGAAAACCTACTCCGCATTCTTCCTCGTTACCCTTATGGCCTTAGTCGCTACCTCTGCTTTGCAGGCCAAGCGACCGAAGCCACCGGTCAGGCCTTTCGATGCTGTGGGCGCTCCGGAGTTCATCCGTCTGGATGACAAGCCGGGGGTCAATCCACCCGTCGATGCGGTCGGCAACTTCCTAATCGGACCGGACTACCGCCCGGCGCCCGAGCGCAAGATTCCCAAGGGTTCACCGAGGGGCAAAGTTTCCCAATTCACCATCGATTCGAAAACCACCAAGTTGCTCAACCCCGGGATCGCCCGGAAGGTTTTTGGCACGGTCGATCCCAAGAACCCCAAGACCTTGATCGTCGAGACCCACGCAATCGATTACGTCCGCCAGATCACCGTATACGTTCCCGCTCAATACAAGAAAGGAAGCCTGGCTCCCTTCATGGTTTGTCACGATGGCCCGAAGGGAAAACCCAACCAGGTGATCCCAAACATTCTGGACAACCTGATCGCCCAAAAGCGCGTTCCTCCCATGATCGTAATCCAGATAGCCAACGGAGGCGGGGATGCCCAGGGGCATGAGAGAGGCAAGGAATACGACACCATGTCCGGCCTTTTCGCCGAGTATATCGAAGCGGAAGTCCTTCCCCGGGTGGAAAAAAACTGCGGGGTGCAGTTAACCAAAAACCCCGATGGGCGGGCGGTGATGGGAAGCAGTTCCGGCGGATCGGCCGCCCTGATCATGGCTTGGTACCGGACCGATCTTTACCGTCGGGTGCTGACCACCTCGGGCACCTTCGTGAACCAGCAGTGGCCCTTCGATCCGAAAACCCCGGGCGGGGCTTGGGACTTCCACGACAAACTGATCCCAAACTCTCCGCGGAAACCCATCCGTCTTTTTCTCGCGGTGGGAGATCATGATCTTCTCAACCCGAATGTCATGCGCGACGACATGCACGACTGGGTCGAAGCGAATCACCGGATGGCCAAGGTTCTCAAAGCCAAGGGTTATCAATACCAATATCTCTTTTGCCAGAATTCAGGTCATGGAATTGGCAATGCTAAAATACAGTTTCTGGCCCACGCCATCGAATGGGTGTGGCATGGATACAAAACCAAAGGCTGATCAAGTGTGACTTGCGGGACCGTTTTTTGATCTATGAACTCTTCCAAAGCAAGCTCTTCCAAAGCAAATGAATGATGAATAAACCGAAGGTTCCATCGATCACGCGACGAAACTTTCTGGCTTCGGGAAGCGCCCTGCTTGCCCTGCCAGGGCTTGAGAGCATGACTCCGCTGTCCGCGGCCCCGGCCTCAGCCAAACCGCCCACCCGGATGATCTTTTGTGGGGTCGGCTACGGCTTCACTGAGAAGACTTTTTATCCCACCGAAGCGGGCGCATTGGATGAGTTGACCGAGGGACTTTCCCCACTGGAGCGTCACAAGAAGGACTTCAGCATCATCAAGAACCTGACCAACGTCGGAGCGACCGACCCGCATGGAGGCAGTACCTCCTACCTGACTTGTGCCAATGTCACCGGCACCCCGGGCAAGCGCTTTCACAATTCAATCTCCTGCGACCTGCTGGCAGGCAAGCAGCTGGGCAAGAACCAACGCTATGATTCGCTGGTGCTGGCCAGTAAGGAAGAGAACGCCGGCGGGCACGGCAAGGGCATGTCCCTGGCCTGGAATGAGGCAGGTAAGCCGATTGCCGGCACCCGCGGTCCAGTCGAACTCTTCGCCCGTCTTTTTGGACAGTCGGGCGAAAGTCCGGAGGAACGGGAGGCTAGGTTAAATAAAAAGAAAAGTATTCTCGATATTGTTTTGTCGGACGCAAAATCCCTGAACGGAAAAGTCAGCTCACTCGACCGGGACAAGCTGGACGAATACTTTCAATCCATCCGCGAAGTGGAACTGAGCCTGGTCAAGGATGCCCAGTGGGCAGAGAAGCCCAAGCCCAGAAGCGACCGCAAGGCTCCTGTTGATGGCATCGAGGGGGAAGCTGAAATTCTTCTCACTTACGAATTGATCGCGCTGGCACTACAGACCCAACAGACCTCGGTGGTATCCTACCGTCAGCCCGTTGCCTCGGTCATCAAGAGTATGGGAATGAATTACGATCCGCATGCCCTCAGCCATTACGGCGGATCCCCGACCCGTACGGATGCCAACCGCTTGCGGGATAAGAAATGCACCGAGATGCTGGGTAAGTTCATCGACATTCTCAAACGGACCAAAGAAGCCGATGGTTCCAGCTTGTTCGATCATACCCTTCTGAGTTGGGGCACCAACCTAAGGCACGGGCACATGATCAAGGATGTTCCGGCCATCGTTGCGGGCGGCGGAGGCAGGCTCAAGCTTGGCCAAAGTATTGTTCTGCCGGAAGAGGACACCCCACTGGGTAACCTCTGGCTTACCTTGCTTCAGCAGGGAGGCGTGCCCGTTGATTCCTTCGGCAACAGCACCGGTATTATCCCCGACCTGACTGCTTGACCCTGCGGGTCCAGTGGCATTGAATGCTTCCCTGGAATATTCAATACTAGGAATCATCTGCTGAAAATGCATAGACACATGAAATTTATCAATATCCATGCCGTCATCGCGGTGGCCTTTTGGGTCATGACCCCTCCGGTAATCCTGCGCGCCAAGGACCAAGGGCCAAATATCCTCTTCATCATGTCTGATGACCATGCCTCCGAGGCCATCGGGGCATACGACTCATGGCTCAAAAAATACTGCCCCACCCCGACCATTGACCGGCTGGCAGCCGAGGGCATGCGCTTTACCAACGTCTGCTGCAACAACTCCATCTGCTCACCCAGCCGGGCGAGCATCCTCACCGGCCAATACAGCCACAAGAACGGCGTGCCCAATCTCAATGGCGCCATCAATGAGGACTCCCCGCAGGTGGCTGCCGGATTGCAGACAGCCGGTTACCAGACAGCCGTCTTCGGCAAGTGGCACCTCTCCTCAAGGCCCAAGGGATTTGATACCTTCAAGGTCACGCGCGGTCAGGGCTCATGGTTTGACCCGGTATTCTTCACCAAAACGGGCCAGTGGTATGGAAAGAAGAAAAAACGCGAGGTGATCCCCGGCGAGAAACACACCGGTTACTCCTCGGACGTCTATACCACCGAGGCGCTCAAGTGGCTGAAAGGCCGGGATGCCAAAAAGCCCTTCTGCATGATGCTGCATTTCAAGGCACCGCACCATTCCTATGAATATCCGGAACGCTGGAAGGACTACCTGAAGGACACACTGATCCCCGAGCCGCCCAGCCTGCATGAGAAAGTGGCCAAGACCAGCCCCCGCCTTAAAGGTGTGCACACCTGGCACATGCTCGAGAAAAACGGTTACTTCGGCCGGCACGATGAAGACGAGGAACCGCCCATGTGGCCACATGACGGCAGTGATCGCGGCAAGACTTCCGCCGCCTACCAGCACATGATCCACAAATACCTGCGCGCGGTGGGTGCGGTGGATGACAACATCAAGCGCGTCATTGATTACCTTGAAGCGCAAGGCATCAAGGATAATACCCTGATCATCTACACCAGTGACCAGGGCTACTGGCTGGGTCAGCACGGCCTCTATGACAAGCGGCTGATCCTTGAGGAATCCCTCAAGATGCCCTTCATCGTGCGCTACCCAAAAGAGATCAAGGCAGGCTCAGTCCATGAAGCACTGTGCAGCAATGTCGATTTTGCCCCGACACTGCTCGACATGGCAGGAGTTGCCATTCCAAAGGCCATGCAGGGAGTCAGCCTGCGTCCGCTGTTGCAGGGCAAGAAGCCTGCCAACTGGCGCAAAGGCATCTGGTATGCCTACTGGGCCACCGGACATTTCCACTGGGGAGTGCGCACCACCCGGCACAAGCTGATCCGCTTTGCGGGCACTGCGGATTACGAGTTCTACGACTTGAAGCGCGACCCCTTTGAAATGCACAATCTGGCCGGCAGGCCGGGCTATCAAGAGACTATCGCCGACACCGGCCGGCTCCTGAATCAATTAATCAAGCAAGTCGATATCAAGCCGGAACAAATGCCCGGAGCAAAAGAAAAATGAAATACATACCAATCCCAATAATCGCAGCCGTGGTGCTGGTGGGGTGTAGCGAGTCGCCGCAGTCGGCTTCAACACCAGAATCGAAACCTGAACCACCAACAGCCAATGCACCAGAAATTTCCATTCACAAGGCTGCCAAAAGCGGGAACATCGAAGCAATCAAACAGCACATCGCTGCTGGCACGGATGTGAACGCGCCAGGCAATAGAGATATTTATGGCATGGGCTATACCGAAACTCCGACGGATGCAGCTCGCAGAAATTTTCATGGTGGCGGTCACTCACCTGCTCCGAAAAACCTTCCACAGGATCACTCTCATCATACGTTTAAAGAAATTGTAGAGCTTCTCAAAAAACACGGAGGGCATTCCGGGTCAATTCATGTTGCAGTACAGTCAGGAGACATTGCCGGGGTTAAAGCTCTTCTGAATGGCAGGGTGAATTTAAATAAAACGAATTTAGGGGGAAGGAGTCCTTTGCATTTGGCGGCTGAAAAAGGACACAAGGAAATAGCCTCTTTACTCCTCGATAAAGGAGCCGAAATAGATTTCGGTAATTGGTCTGATAAAACGGCACTCCATCACGCTGCTGAAAAAGGCCACATTGAAATTATTGAACTGCTCCTCATCAAGGGTGCAAACGTGAATGCGTTAGGCGATGCCCAGAGAGGAACGCCTTTGGATTTGGCTACACGTTTCAAAAGAAACAAAAAAAACAAAACCGCCGATCTCCTCCGTAAACACGGCGGCAAAACAGCTAAAGAATTAAAAGCTGAAGAACAACCAACTGAACCCGTTGCTGATGTATCAGCGCTGCCATCGGCTCCACCCGCAGAAGCGAAATCAGTGAAACCAGTCGCCGAAGCTAAAAAGCTGGAACCGTCGACACCGAAAGCCCCAAATCTTCCAATTCACTATGCTTCCAGAAAAGGAAACATTGAAGTTGTAAGGCAGCAGATCGCTGCTGGAACGGATGTGAATGTGAAGAATAATTTCGGATCAACTCCTTTGCATTATGCTTCTGGGGCAGGTCATAGGGAAATTGTCGAACTACTTATCATCGCAGGTGCGGATGTGAATGGAAAAATGAATAATGGCATAACACCGCTAGGTTCTGCCTCTTTTATACACGAACGTACGCCGGACAGCAAAAAA
>JAAESJ010000238.1 GCA_024229495.1 Verrucomicrobiaceae bacterium
AATGTAACGTGATATATATTTTACTCCAGACGAGTGATTTCGATGAAGATTCGTAGAATCCGCCAGCAGCCTGATCCATATACCCGAAAAAACATACATATATGGTTTCAAAACCGTATATATTTTCTGCAGGTGACTGTAAACCTAATTTTGCATCGAGAAAGTAAATCCAGTATATTCAGCGCAGTGGCTATAAGTAACACAACTCTATTACATGCGTTCGAGAGAAATAATCGTTAATATATAAAATAATAATATTTCATTTGATTTTAAAATATATATTATACCGGTATGGCACCACCGAACGGAAATGCTTTTACACACACTGAAGGTGGGGAACGAAATTTATAGTTTGTACACGGTAGAACTTTGAATTTTAACGTAAAATTTACAAAGGTTACAAAATCACGTTCCGTCGATCCACGCGATCAAAGAAATCGTATGCAAACTTTGTTTCTAATCAAGTTAACGAAATTATTGCATATATATTTCCGTTTTAAATATGTTATAAATCACTCACGCATTTCACGAAAAACATATAAAATAT
>JAAESJ010000239.1 GCA_024229495.1 Verrucomicrobiaceae bacterium
ATCGCCGAATACGCGAATTTGGATATCTCGCTGGATGTCAGCGAGTTCACGAAGGGCAAGGAATTGGTGATCTATCCGTCGATCAAATACAAGGAGGGTGTCGGCGTCTTTGAGAGCCAGAGTGTCGACGGTGCGGAAGTAAAGATGCGGCCGGTTGTCGGTGATCCCAATCTCTACCAGTATACCTTTGAGAGCGTTCGCCGGAGCTTCTCTTTCCGCATCTTCGTGGGTAGCACCTATACCCATAACGTGCAGGTCACCGTGAATCCGTCGGCTAAGATTATTGAATCGACCTTCACCATCACCCCGCCGGCCTACGTGGCCATGCCGGCCCGGACGCAAAGCGGGCCGCCGAACCCGGTGAAGTGCCTGCCCGCGACTGAGTTGGGGGTGCGCATCAAAGTGGATCAATCCATTGAATCGCTGCGTTGGGAATGGCCGGCTGGCACGAACATCTTTCAAGATGCGGGCGACAGAGTCTGGAACGCGCAGGTTGACGTGGGCGATTCCGGCGGAAACTACGATTTGATCGCCGTGGTGAAGGATATGCCCGACATCGTCTTGAGCAGTGGCAGCGTGCTGATGGTGACGGACCGGAAGCCCGAAGTGCGCTACGTGGATACCGAGATGAGTCACGTTGTGGTACCCGGCGCAACCTTGCCGTTGAAATTTGAAGGCAAGGACGACTATGGAATGAAGGATATGAAGCTGACCTTTCGCCGCGCCCAGGCCGGTAGTCAGCCCGAGGTTCTTCAGGACTGGGCTTTTGAGGCGCCCGGTGAACGGGACCGGATTGAAAGGATCGTTCGACTGCAAATCGATGCCAGCCAGTTTGAACCCGGCAACAAGTACTTTCTCGAAGTCGTTGGCAATGACTTCTGTCCCGACACGGACATGGCTGTGTCTGATCCGCTGCTGCTTACGGTGAAGAGGTTGGATGCCAACCTCGCCGATGGCGAGTCCGACCTGAAGGATCTCTACGCCGCTCTGGAGCGGGCCATCGAACTCCAGAAGCAGGCGCTCGATGGAACCGACGGTCTGCTCGCCAACAGTGACGGTGTCTGGCTTGACTTGAATCGCAAACGGCGTGAGGCCGAAGCCATTCAGACGGATCTCGATAAATACCGGGAGCGTATTATCACTCAGCAGATGGAGGTGCGGAAAACCCTTCTCGATGGGGTCAGGACGGTGCCGGACAAGGGCGTGCACATGGCCGCTCGAATGAAGAGCATCTCCGAGGTTGAGGCCATGGAAGCCAATACGCGTGCCTTTGCGGCCGGCCGGCAGCGCTTCGATGCCGGCGCACTGAAGCGCGCGAACGGCTATGGCCCGGGGTCCTCATTCAAAAAGAACACGACCCAGATTCTCCGATTCAAAGAAACGCCGGCACGCTATTTCGGTTTGGTCATTTATTCGACTCACAACTGGTCGGGCAGGGCATGGCTCGATAATCTGGCCCTCGTGGGTGGGAAGAACGCTTACCTGGACAGTTCGAGTTGGAAGCTGGTGTCGTCAAGCGTCGAGGATGCGAAGAAGGCCCTGGTTGCGCCTAAGGGAGAGAAATCGACGGGTGGTGTGTTGCTCCCTGCCTTGCCTGCAAACTTTGTCTTCGATATGGGAACCGAGCAAACGGTCTCCGGGGTAGCCTGTTTCGGCAAAGATCGTGGCAAGGAAGCTGCCCCTAAGGGTGTTTCCGTTTACCTTGCCACGGAAAAGGCGCCTGTGATCGGGCCAATGCCGCTCGAACAGGGGCGCGTCGATGGCGAGTTCAAGCACCTGCGAACCGTGCAGCAGATCATCTATAACGAGTTGCTGGCCTTGAAAGGCGCGGAATTTGAAGCCCTGGCGAAGGAGGCCGAGGATGAGATCGCGGACTTGCTTGGCGAAGGCGAGGAGACCTCCGCTTCGGTCGATGTCCTGGATGATGCCAAGGAAAAATTCAAAAACTGGCTCGAAGAGAATGAGGAGAACGAGGCGTTGCGGAATATCATCGCCGCGAAAGCGCCCGAAGATTTGACCGAAGAGGATGAGAAAAAGTTGGCGGATCTGGATCTGAAGAAGGAAGACTTGAGGCGTGAACTTATGGATATGGAGGCGGACCTTGCCAATTACGGTTGGGACTTTGCGGACCCGACGGACATCGAGACTTTCGAGGAGACGATGCACAATATTCTGGAGGAGAAGGAAAACCTCGAACTCGGCGCGATGGATATGAACGATCGCGACAAGAAGCGGGGCGACATGTCGCGCAATATGGACAACAGTAGGGAGCAGGATGGGGCGTCGGAACTGGAGACGGGGCAGAAGGAATCGCAATCGGGTGCCCTGGTGGAGCCCGGGCGTATGGAAAATCCGGAAGATGAAGGCATGCCGCCGGATCTGGGCGAACTTCCGGCGCAACTGCCGATTCAGATCTCCGAACTGACCAAGGGACTTGATGAATTGGGGGAACCGATACCCGAGTCCGGTAGCGAGATCATGGATATGAAAGATCCAGAGGGATCGCCTGTTTCGGATAACCTGGACTCTGCAACCGCGGCCGGGCAGATGACCGACCAAACGCCGAACCCGACGGCCAAAGCCAAGGGACGCGGGAACCTAGGCCGCGCCGGACAGGCGGATGGCCAGATGGTGGCCGACAAGGCGCCTGCCATTCCGGATAATGAGGTGGCGATGCCGTCTCGCGTGTCTGACAGTCAGGCGGAAGATGGTCAGATTCAGGATGAAGACACTGCATCAGCAACTTCTGTGGGCGTGGGTAAAGGAACCGGCAAAACGTCAGAATTTGAGAAAAGCGGCAAGCTCCCGCCGGATGCCTTGAACAAGCTCAAGAACTTGATGGGTGCTGCGAAGGACGAAAGCCGGGAGAACAACCACGGGCTGCTGTTAGCGCTTCAACGTCACCATTTGCCCACAACCGACCTCAAAAAGGCCCTTAACCTCCTCGAGCAGCTGCGCCGCAACGAGAAGCAGGGCGTCGATGTCAGGCAGGCGCTGAGCGAAGCCCAGAGGCACGTGCGAGCCGCCGAAAGGGCATTGGCGGGTGCCTACGAGCGGCGGGTGAAGGAACTTGCGGATAGGAAAACCGGCGATGCCTTTGAGAGCGATACGGCTGGCGGAACGGTTCCCGCCGGCTATGCGGATATTGTTAGCAGATACTTCAAAGCCGTGGCTGAAGAATCCTCAATCAAGAGATAACCCCTTAAACAAAAGAAAAATAGAAGAGAGGAAAAAAATGGAAAAATCAGATAGCAACTCCACTGGAAGTGATGCCGAAACGATCGCCGCGCTTGCCCAGGCAGGTGAAGCCATTAAGGCCGAAGTAGGGAAAATAATCGTGGGCCAGACCGACGTGATCAATCAGGTCCTTACGGCCTTCTTTGCCCGAGGACATTGCGTGATCGAGGGCGTTCCTGGACTGGCCAAGACCCTGATGATCAGCAGTCTGACGGAAACCATGTCGTTGGATTTTACCCGCGTGCAATTCACGCCTGACCTGATGCCCACGGACATCACCGGCACCACGCTGTTGAACGAAGATGAACATGGCAAGCGCCACTTCACTTTCGCCAAGGGGCCGGTTTTCACCAACATACTCTTGGCTGACGAAATCAACCGTACCCCACCGAAAACACAAGCCGCTCTGCTTGAAGCCATGCAGGAGCGTAACGTGAGTGTCGGCGGCGAGAGCTACAAGCTGCCCGAGCCGTTCCTGGTGCTGGCCACGCAGAACCCGATTGAGCAGGAAGGAACCTATGCACTTCCGGAAGCGCAATTGGATCGATTCTTGTTCCTGGTGAGAATCAACTACCCATCACTCAGTGAAGAAGAACAGATTCTCTTGTCCACCACGCTGGAGTCGCTGCCGAAATTGGACCAGATCATTGACGGTCCAACCATCATCGGGATGCAGAAAGCGGTACGCGGTATCGGGGTGAGTCACGAGGTGGCCAACTACGCAGCCCGCTTGGCGCGTGCCACCCGTCCGGGAAGCCCGGAAGCGCCGGAATTTGTGAATCAGTGGGTGCGCTGGGGATGTGGCCCGAGAGCAGGGCAGGGGCTCCTGCTTGCGGCCAAGTCGAACGCTGGACTTTCCGGCCGGACGGTAACAACGATCGAGGACGTGAAGAAATTCGTGCATCCGGTGTTACGCCACCGCATGGGCTTAAACTTCGCAGCGGTCAGTGAAGGCCAGAAAACGGATGACATCGTAGACATGCTACTGGAAGCCGTTCCTGATGTGGCGTCTGCTCCTGTGGCCGTCGAAGCGTAGTTTCCGTATGAAAAGACCCCGAATGCTAACAAGGCACCTCTTCCTGGCAGCGGCACTCTGTTTGTCATTGTCGGCGCCTGCTCGAGCGCAAACCCGGGTGATCGGGCAGGTCAAGAACGTTGTGCCTTCGACGATCCGGGTCAGCCCCGGTGGGGAACATGTGCTGGCGGCAACGGTTGACGCGCGGACACAAAAGCGACGGGTCAATCTCGATGGAACACTCCTGCCCGGCTCGTACGACGCCATCGCCAAGAGCACCCCTTTCTTTAGTGAAGATGGGCGGCACCATGCCTTTGTCGGCACGCGCGGCACGAACTGCATGGTGGTGGTGGACGGCGTGGAGCAGCCATCCTATGCCATCACAACCAATCGGTGGCCTATCACCGGCTTGGTATTTGGTTCGGATGGATCGAAGACGCACGTGGCGTATCAGGCGACTGAGAAGGGCAAGCACTATGTGGTCGTCAATGGTAAGAGGCTGGGTGGTTACGAGAGTATCAAAGACGGACTTCCCGGGATCTGGGATTTCTATTTCGAGGGAAGTTATTTCGCCTACCGGGCCAAAGTCGGAGACAAGATGGTAGCCTGTCGAGGGCATGTCGACAGTGACAAGGTACATCTCGTCCAGAGCAAGCCATATCTTTCCATCGGATCGGGATCGCCGGTGTGGATGGGAGGAACGTCCGAGGGGGATAGTGGAGATCTTTTTGCCTTCATCGCCAAGGATGGCCCCGGAAAAGAGCGGGTTCTAACCTTGCCGGGTGAGCAACCGATCACAAAGAAGACCTGGAAATTTATTGCGCGTAACATGCTGCAGGTGTCACCCGGTGCCAGCAAGGAAATGGTTTATGTCGCTGGCGATACGAAGTGGCAAGTGGTCATCGGCGAGAAAGTATGGCCGCCTTGCGAAACCATGGGGCGCCTGATGTCCTCGCCGTCAGGCCAGACCTGGGCCAGCACGGCTAAGCGGGATGGAAAGCTCGTGATGATGGTCAACGGCGTGCCGAGCAAGGCTTACGCGGAGATCCAGCACGCAGACAGCCTATTTCCCGCCGGTGATGAACGCGTTGTGTTTGCCGCGGCCCAGCTTGGTGACTCCATTACGCCCGCCCATATGGTGGTGGATGGCAAGGAAGGGAGGGCTTATGCTCAGGTGACCGGTGACAGCGTTGTTTTTAGTGCTGATAAAAAATCCATGGCCTACGTCGCCGGGGATGGGAATAAGAATTTTGTCGTAATCGATGGCGTGGAAGGACCGGCTTTTGACCAGGTGGCCGATCTGCGATTTTCACCTGGCGGGTCAGTGCTTGCCTACCGTGCCCGGCGCGGGCTGGAGCATTTCGTTGTGGTGGACGGGAAATCAATGGGGCCGTATGGGGAGGTGGAAGCCCGTTCGCTGGTGTTCAGCCCGGATGGCAAATCCGTGGCCTGGGCGGCATTCGGGGAAAACGGCCAATGGCACGTTTATTTGAATGGCAAACCGATCGATGACGGTTGCGATCGGATTATCAGCCAGTTGACATTTTCTCCGGGGGTGAAGGAGCCGGCCTACGTTGGGCGCTTCCTGCCAGGGGGCCGGCAAGCGTTTGCTCTGTCGATGGGCGGTAAATTTGGCCGGCAGTTTCCATCGATCTGGATGGGCGATGACGGCAAACTGTTCGTCCAGGAAGATGGAAGTATCGAGTATTTCGCAAAGAGTGGAGCCTTGTTGTATCGGATAGTGGCTAAGCATGAATAAATCGATTTTTACAACCTCGTCCCCGGAGGGGACAACAATGGAGAGCTCGGGATTTCAGATGATGATGCGCGTACTTCTGGGTATTGGAATGTTGTTGGCATGGGGCGCTACGGCGAGAGCAGAAGGATCGATCGAGGCGATGAGTTTTAATATTCGTCTCGGGGTGGCGAGGGACGGGGCCAATCACTGGAAGCTTCGGAAGGATCTGGTGTTCGGTGTGTTGCGCGATCACAAGCCGGACGTGGTAGGGATGCAGGAGGCTTGGACATTTCAGGTCGATGAGATTCGCAAGGCATTGCCAGAGTATGGTCTGATAGGCCGTTCACGGCAGAAGGAGGCGGACCTTGGGGAGTGGTGTCCAGTGCTGTATCTGAAGGCGAAATACGAGGTGTTGGATAGTGGAACGTTTTGGTTGTCGGATACGCCGGAGAAGGAGGGCTCGATGAATTGGGGAAACAAGATTCCGCGGATCTGCACTTGGGCGCGGCTGAAAGACAAGAAGAGTGGGCGGAGTTTTTTCGTCTACAACACCCACTTCGATCATAAGAGCCAGCCGTCGCGCGAGAAAAGTGCGGTGCTGTGCGCGAAGCGGATTGCAGGGCGCAAGCCGGCTGGAGACGCGGCGATTTTTATGGGGGATCTGAATGCAGGTGAGAAAAACAAAGCGATCACGACGCTAGGTAAATCGCTGGTGGATACCTATGGAAAATTGTTTCCGAATGGAGAAGAGCGGGGAACGTTCGGCGGTTGGGTCGGTAGGAAGGGTGGTGCGCGAATCGATTACGTCTACGTGACGCCGGGGCAATGGGAGATCGTCAATGCGAAGATTATACACGATCATTCGCCGGATGGGCGGTATCCGTCGGATCACTATCCGGTGAGTGCGGAGTTGAAGCTGAAATAGGCTTGAAATGCGTGACTGCTCTTACGATGAACGAAATATTTGAGAATAGCGTTTTCGTGCGCCGCCTGCGGGATACTCTATTTTTGTCCCACAATCTAGGGGCTAGAACCCCGAGCTATGCAACCTTGTTCCCTTTCGGGACGGAACGCTGTACCCGAAAAAACCGGAATAGAACCGTTATATTTGTCTTGGTCGCTTGCTGCCTTCTTCAGGGCCTGTACACATACGCGGCTGAACCGACACCGCCGGTGAAAGGGCTTAACTGTGTGTTCTTCGCGCCGCGTGTTCCCGAGAAGGACGAGTCATCGCTGGTAGGCATCCATAAGCGCCTGTCCGTTATTGCTGAAAAAGCCGGAATCTCGGGTCATTCGCAAGTGGAGTTGTCGCTCGACCCGGACGACAAGAAACGAGCCGCGGAAATTACCGCCGCGTTGTCAAAGGGGCCCGTCGATTTACTCGGACTCACTGTTTCCAAGGGGATTTTTGGAAAGGCAGAGCAATTCATCCCGATCATGGACCAGGCCTTGGCAATCAATCCCAGGATGCAGTTTCTCATACAGATTCCAGGTCCGGTAAATGTCCCTGTGCGGGATGTGAACCAGCTCAAATGGAGCGGCGACCGCTTTCATAAGATTGCCCATGCCATCATCGTGGAAAAAATGCGCGTTCGCTATCCGAGCACCCACATACATTGCGCTTATTATGGGCGCTCCGGCTCGGAGCTGAAAACCCGTTTCGAAGATGGGGACCTGCCGGGTATTACCGAGTTGGTAGGGGAACAGGGGGTCTTTCGCGATGAGGCAGGACAGCCGGGACCTGTGCTGGATGACTTAAATGCCATGCTGACCCTCTCGATCATCTACGACGTCAATCTCACGCAGAAGGATCTGGGCTTGGGATACAAGGCGAACTTGGGTCCGATGCTCAAGAGGGTTCTGCACTTCGAAGTCAAGCATCGCGAACACGTTCCGGAACCCTTTGCGGGAACGGGACCGAATGTTTTCACGCCGGAAACCTGGGATCGACCCTGGGGTTACACTGTCCCGCAGGCCGACAAAAAGGGCATCAATGCCTTCCTGTGGGGGCATAAATTCTTCGCACCGCTGGTTGAGGCAACAAGCGCAATCGCGGAAAAAAACGGGATCGTGGACCATAAGGTTAAGTCTTACGTGGATAAGCCCTTTCAAGGTTCGCCGGGTCCCGGTGCCCTGTTTTTGAACATCCCGGAAAAGGGACCCGATAACGGCAAGGGCAAGGAAATTAGAGCTGTGCTCAATGCCGGAAAATTTGATTTCCTGTGCCTGACCTATCACATGGCGGATACGGGGAAGCTCATCCACTACAAAATGTGGTTTGATTATGTTCTGGCGAGAAATCCAGAGGCGCGGTTGCTGCTTCACCTGCCGGCGTCCTTCGACCCGGTCAAACGGGATCTCCGCTTGTTCAACAAGACGGGTGATGCGATACGTGCCCGTTTCTACAAGGAGATCGTGCTGCCCATGCGGACGCTGTATCCGAATAATGAGATCATCTTCTGGTCTTCCGGGCGGGTTAACTCTGAGATGCGGCGGCGCTACGAAGAAGGAAAGTTGCCCCAGGTCAAACAGCTGGTCGGTCCCCGAGGGATCTTTGAGGTTGAGGGCGGCTTGCCGGGTCCCTTGCTGCAGGACCTGGAAGGCCTGATCCTCTACTCGCTTATCTACAAAGTTGACTTACCGAAAAAAATGACCGGCCAAGCCGGCAAGCTGGACCTGAACGCACTGGCCACCGAGATGATCGCCATGGAACAGGCCAAGGGACTGTGATGAATATACCAAGTAGAATTACATTATTGTTCGCCGTGGTGTTGCTGGCCGGTGCGATGCTTGTTTCGGGCGCCGACACAAACCCGACTCCCTGGCATGTCGAGAACGCCGAGCTGCGCGCGCCGGTCAAGGTGGATGTTAAGGGCGCGCTGCTGCGGATGCCGCCGCAGGTCTATCTCGCGGATCTGAAACCGCTCGAAATTACGGACGGGCTTGCCTTTGATCCGCTGAGTAAAAAGGCCATGCAGACCGACGTCCGCGATCCGAAAGAGAAGGCGGCGACGATCGCTAAGTTGAAGCAATCAGAATTGAAGCCACAACATTTTCTCTCAGTGGCCGCATGGGAGGCGTACAAAAAGAAGTCCGCAAATGCCTACGGTGGACTGGAGGAAAAGGAGGGCGGCCCGATCTTGCGGCTCAAGGGCTCGGTGACCGTTGCCCTGAAACCGGAGTATCAATTTTTCACCTGGAGGGGGCGCGACTCCGCAAAGGTCTTCATCGACGGGTTGCCGGTCAGGCCAGAACATAACTTCGCAAGGTACTGGCAAGAGGGAAAGATAGACTGGCAAGAGGGAAAGATCGACATTCAAGAGGGGGGTGAAGTTGCCGGGCGTAACGCGCAGTTCGTGGATCATGATTCCGCCTTGGTGGCCATCCCGTCCGGCGCCAAGACGCTCAAATTTGAAGTGGCTCCTGATCATGACCGTCCGGGTCAATCCCTTGGTCAAGCGGGCTTCATTACCCGACACCCCAAGGTTGCCCGCGCGACGATTTGTCTCCCCGGACGCGACGCGAGCAAGCTGGTTCCCGTCGTGGTTCGAGCCAACGGTGAGCGGGTCGGTTGCCGCGTTGTCTGGGCGAGCAAATCGATGCCGCTGCCGATCATGTTCGACTCGTCCAGCGGCGACGAGAACTATTG
>JAAESJ010000240.1 GCA_024229495.1 Verrucomicrobiaceae bacterium
GGAAGGGAATCGTGCGCGTGAGTTCCCCAATCATCGCCCAGTCGATCAGACCCCCACAAGGTTCAGGCAGTCTTCAACACTCGGTATCCGGATAACTTCCCAGAATCTTCATGAAGCTGCAGTGTGCCTCAAGCTTGCCAAGTGCCTCGGCAAGTTCCGGATCCAGACAATGCCCGACGATATCCACAAAGAAGTAGTATTCCCAGTCACGCCTCTTTGAAGGCCTGCTCTCGATCTTGGACATATTGATCTTGAAGGAATTGAAGGGCTGCAGCGCATCAAAGAGCGATCCCGGCTTATCCCGCACCGAGAACATGACCGAGGTCCGGTCATTGCCGGTGGAAGGGCAGGTGTTGTGGCTGAGGACCAGGAAGCGGGTGGTGTTTGTCGCACGGTCCTGGATTGCCTCCTCAAGAATGGTGAGACCGTTTAAGTTCGCCGCCAGTTTCCCACCAAGGGCAGCTGCCCCGGGCTCCTTGGCAACGATGGCCGCCGCCCGGGTCGTGCTCGAGACTTCAATCAGTTCAGCGGCGGGAAAATGCTTATGAATCCAATCACGGCACTGCCCGAAGACCTGGGGATGGGAATAGAGCTTGGTAATCTCCTCACGGGGAATATTGGCCATCAGAGCATTCTCGATGGGCAGCAGAATTTGAGCGCAGATCTTCAATGGGGAATCGGCAAACATGTCGAGAGTATGATTGACCGCTCCCTCCGTCGAGTTCTCGATCGGCACCACGCCGTAATCCGCCTGCTTCCTGGCAACCTGATCAAACACATCGGACAGGCTGTCCTGCTCCGCGTAGCTGACACTGTGCCCGAACTTATTGACCGCAGCCTGGTGCGTCCAGGTGCCCTTCGGGCCAAGATAGGCAATCTTCAGGTTCTCCTCAAGGGCCAAGGCTGCAGACATGATCTCACGGTAAATGGCCCGGATCGATTTCTCCGGCAGCCGTCCCTCACTCTTGGCCACCAGGGACTGCAGGAGACTCTCCTCGCGCTCCGGTGCATAAATCTCCAACCCGTCCTTTTTCTTGATCTCTCCAACCTGATGCACAAGGTCCGCCCTCTCGTTAAGCAGGCGCAGCAACTCACTGTCGAGCTTATCGATCTTCTTCCGGATATCCTCAAGCGACATGATAACAGGCTATTGTTAGCTGAATTCTCCAGTCCCGGCTAGGGCTTTGATGGCTCCGGTTCATCCTGACTGACGGTAGATTCCTCAACATCACTCTCATCCACTGCTGTCTCCGGATCAGCCCCTGGCTGCTTGTCGCTCTCTCTGCCGTCGCCCTCTGCATTCGCCGCATCGACCTCGCTACCTGTCTCAGCCAGCGGCAATTGCTCCTCGGTGACCTCCGCTTGTTCCTCCGGCTGAGGTAATGGAACCTGACGTAATTCAATGGCATTGGGAAGCTCATCAACCCCCTTGATGCCAAAATGCTCCAGGAATGCACTCGAGGTCTCATAAAGCAGAGGCCGACCGGGCAGGTCCGCCCGGCCGCTGATACTCACCAGTCCCCGGTCAACGAGCGTCTGCATCACCCCGTCCACGTTGACTCCACGCACCGCCTCAATGGCAGCCCTCGTGATGGGTTGTCGGTAGGCAATAATAGCCAGTGTCTCGAGGGCAGGAGGGCTCAACCGTGACGCTTTCTGCCCAGGGTATAGTTCGCGGACATAAACACCGTATTCAGCACGGGTATAGAGCTTCCACCCGGTGGAACGCTCCTCAGCCACAAAAGGCGAGCCATTCCTCTCATACTCTTCATTGATCTCAAGTATCGCGGCATCCACATCCTTCATCTTTGTCCCCTGCAATTGCTCAGGAGCATCCTCACGGGCGGCTATCCTGCGCACAATCTTTGCAATCGCCTTGCTCGTTAAGGGATCCTGTGAGGCAAAGATGAGTGCCTCAACGATCTTATTTAGTGTCATCGGTGGTAATTTAATTGGTGCCAACCGCCCCTGCCCGCCGGTTACTTACCCCGACAGGACGATCTGGCCGCTTCAAGAATAGGAGGAGAAGACGGGAATTCAAGTTCCTTGAGCCGCCCCCTTTAAAAAGAGCCTGCCGCCCTAGCGGATGCATTATCCAAAGAGGCCAATGTAAAGGAAGACTACTTGGCCCCGGCATTCAGCTTGGCAATCATTTCCGAACTGAAGTCACGGGCATCCTTCGAATAAAGTAAGAACAAAATTCCCTGTTTTCCACGGGCAGACCTGTCCAGAACCAAATCGTAACCAGCTTGGCTGGCATGCTTGGTCACCTCGTCACGAATCTCCTTGAGCAACACGTCTCGCTCCCTGTTAAACATCTCCAGTAATTGCAACTCTCGACGCCGCGCAAACTCTAATAATTCAGATCGCACCGCCCTGGCCTCCCCAATAACCTGATTAGCTTGCTTTTGCCTTTCACTCTTCACTGCCACGGTCAGTTCCGGGTCCTTCATGGATTTCTGCAAGCCGTTGATCTTCTCCAGCAACTCCTTGAGCTTTGCCTCCTGGTCAGCGACTTCCTTGCGCGCGCCTTCCTTCCGACTGGACAAATTTTTCTCGGCTTCCTTGGTCTTGTAATATTCCCCAAAAACACGAGCCATATCGAGCACCCCCACCTTGACCTCCTGCCCATGCACTGAAGGTAAAAATACCGGCATGGTCAATGCCGCTAATAAAAAGGCTGCAAGTCGGTTTCTCACGCCGGGAACTCTACCGGCCATGGGAGAAGAGTCAAAACAGAAACGTGATAATTCAATGGAATGATTGACCTGTGATGCATTCATGCAATCCGTTCGATTACAATAATTCCCGACAAATCCATAAATAAAACCATGGAGTGATTATATTATGGATCGAACAGTGATAATTTCCCGTTTCCCTAGCGGAAACCCCACGCTAAAATGGGTTCATGGCATCTAGTGGATACCTCAGGCGATCAGGGCTCCCCCTCATCCTCATCTTTACCCTGGCAACCTGCGCTCTGTTCCCATACTCCCGCTCTGCAGAAGACGGAAATGGAAAACCATCAGTGAAGCCCACAAAGGAGGAAATCCTTAAAGCCATCAATGACTTGAAATCAGATGATTTTAAATTACGGGAAGCTGCCACAAAAAAAATCTGGCAGATGGGGCGCAGCGCCGAACCTTATCTCAGGCAGGCAGTTGGTGAAGATTCCGCAGAACTCCATTATCGAGGAACCAAGATCCTGAGTGAATTCAAGCTGGGGCTCTACCCAGACACTCCTGAAAACATCCGTAATCTGGTTCAAAGCTATCGCACGGGCATTGGCAACGCCAAGGAATTGGCAATTAACCGCCTCATCGAAATGGGGGAAACCGATATACTCATCAAACTCGTCAAGCAGGAGAATGACCCGAATCTCCGTGCGTCTGTAGCGACAAGGATTGCAGCCAATGTTGATGAAGTGGCGCCCGGTCTTATCCTCAATGACCAGCTGCAAGAAGCACAGGATCTCCTTGAACTCGCGGCGCTGAGCCCATCCGGGATGCGCAGCTACTCGGTATTCCTACTCCAAACAGGAAAACTTGATCAAGAAATCCAGAATCAACAGAAACTTCTCAACGACTCAAGAACTGATGCCGAGCTCCTTGCCTGGATGCTGCGCATCCGGGGCGACTTTACTGAGGCTGAGCAAATATTCACCAAGCTGGGAGACACCTCCCGCGCACGGGAAACACGTGTTGCCGCAGGAGATCTGCAGGCATACGCAGAAATGTTCACCGACCCTAGTCGACGCACCACCGACACCCTGGGATTTGCAGCTGCTTCAGCACGCCTTGCCGGAGATATGGACAAATTTTCGCGCATCGCCGGAGACATTGAACAATATGCAAAAGCATTGCCTGACGAACTGGACCGCTGCCTGAATGCACTGATCATTAACGGGGATTTCAATCGTGCATACCGCCTTGCTGCAACCCTTGACCAATCAGAACTGGCTAACATGGAAATGTGGCGGTACCGTTTTGATGATGCGTTCAAAGCTCTCGGGATAGCTGAAGCCAAAGCGCCCTACGATAAATGGCTTAGCGACTTTAAGAAGGACTTCAAAGTCGCTGCAGAAACCGAGATTGATGGCACTATCCTGCCTGCGGTTAAGATTGCAGAGAGCTGTATCCTGACCGGGCAAACCGCGAAGGCAGATGGGATCATGCGGTCAACGGCCGCATTACTTGAGGCAAGAAATACCAGCCTTCTGCCACTGATCTACCGGGAGACCCAGCTTGGCCTCGATCGACTGGCTCGCACACACGCAATCCAGGCAATGAAACTCGAGATCGAGGGTGACGTGATTGATGCATTATTCCCCCTCGGCGATGAAGCAAGGGCCAGGAAGTGCTGGGAACACATCCACAGAAAGTTCGCAGATGAGACGGTAGAGCTAAAGCTTGATAGAATGTCAGCACTTTTTGGCATCGATCCTAAGCAGCGCGCCAAGGAGTGCCGGGAGGAAACCATTAAGTCACTGGTTGACTCAGCCGAGGCAACCAAACAGGTCGAGACGGGAAAAGAACTCTGGCAAACAGTTGCTTTCCTGGCACGCCTGCATGAGCAATGGGATCTTGCCGCCAAGGCCACCGGCAAATGGTTACAATTGCTGGGAGAAGAGGCGTTGTGGTATAACCTCATGGCATATGGCGATATCTTAATGAGTGCCGGCAAACCTGAAATGGCGATTGCCCAATATGATAAAGCCTGGCAAATCGAGCCCTCCAACCCCACCCTGCTCTACCTCAAGGCAGTAGCACTCCAATCCGCAGGCAAAGTCGACATGGGGGCAAGCCTCAAGAAAAAAGCCACACTCATGGCCACCGGCGACATCAATAAACGCCATTATCTCGCCTACTATATGTGGCTGCACAATGACGCAGAAATGGCCAGGAAACAGGACGAGTTGATCCTCAGGCTGGCCAATCCCCGAGAAGGGGCC
Source organism: Verrucomicrobiaceae bacterium (assembly GCA_024229495.1). Taxonomy (GTDB): domain Bacteria; phylum Verrucomicrobiota; class Verrucomicrobiia; order Verrucomicrobiales; family DEV007; genus CACIUL01. The sequence goes on from JAAESJ010000240.1 coordinate 4,952, forward strand.
CATCCGGAAGCCCTAAGGCGCAAGTATGCTGATCTCAAATTGCATGGCACTGCCGGTGAAGCTGCTACAGCCCTTGAGTGCTACATGCTCTCCAAAATGCAGCCGGTGAACCAGCGCAATGTTATCAGTCGAAAAGCCGCCCTGAGCTACGCAATCGACCTGGGAACCCTGCAGGCAAAAAGCTTGCTAAAGGCAGGGAATATAAAGCAAGCAACTGCAAAAATAGCCCACCTCCAGCAATTCAACTCCTCAGACAGCTCAATGCTGGAAGACATTTACCAGCTTCTTGTCAATGCCGGCAGCGGGGAAAAAGCAGACGAGCTGTTCACTACCAGCTACGCCACCTGTAAGGCAGTGGCTGATCAGTTCCCGGAGCGGGCACAACATCACAACAACCTGGCATGGCTACTCTCACGCTGTGCAAAGAAACTTGATGAAGGCTTAAAGCACGCAAACAAAGCTGTCGAACTAGAGCCAGGCAATGGCGCCTTTCTTGACACCCTGGCAGAAACCCATTTCCAGATGGGAAATCGCAATCAGGCAGTCGCAATCTCCGAAAAAGCGGTTGCAATATTAAATGATGACGCCCAAGTAAAACGGCAACTTGAAAGGTTCAAGCATGGTAAGCCTGCCGACCGGTAACAGGCTCCAGGCTCACTTCCAGCTCAAGATTCAGCACCCTGAACACTTACCCCAACTCCAGCATGCTTAAATCAGCAATATTCATATTCATATTCGTAGGCTCCACGGCTTCCCTGTTCTCAAAACCCCAGGCCTGGGAACAATGGCGCGGCCCAAGCCGTGATGGAAGAATCCTAGATCAAACAACCAAGTGGCCATCTGACCTGTCGAGCGTTAAGGCAACATGGCGCAAAGACCTTAACGAAGGATACTCCAGCCCAATCGTCACCACAGACCTCGTCTTTACGGTGGAAACAAAGGATAAAGCAGATGAAGTTGTCAGGGCTTTCGACAGAAAAAGCGGCAACCAGTTGTGGGAAACCTCATGGAAAGGTTCAATGAAGGTTCCTTTCTTTGCCCGCAAGAATGGCAGCTGGGTCCGTTCAACTCCGGCATATTCAAATGGGACCCTGTATGTGGGAGGAATACGTGAGGTCCTTGTTGCCCTCGACGGGAAAACCGGCAAGGAGAAGTGGCGCATCGACTTCGTTGAACGGGGGAAATCGGGTGTGCCGACCTTTGGTTTTGTTTCATCCCCACTTATTGAAGGTGATTTTCTCTACATCCAAGCTGGCGCGGAAGTAACAAAGATAAGGTGCTCTGATGGGAAAAAAATATGGGGAGCAATGAAAGATGGACGCGCAATGTATGGCAGCGCGTTCTCTTCACTCGTGATCGCAGAAGTCGCCGGCAAGGATCAACTCCTTGCCCAAACCCGAGAAGAACTCGCGGGATTGGACCTTGCCAGCGGCAAGGTAATGTGGAGATACAAGGTGAAGGCATTCCGCGGGATGAATATTCTCACCCCAACCATTATCGGAGACACGCTTTTTACCAGCACCTACGGAGGAGGAAGCTCCCTGTTTACCATCTCCACTGACAATGATGGGATGAATATCTCAAAAACATGGTCTAACAAAACAGAAGGCTACATGTCCTCACCCATAACCCACGAGGGTCATGTCTACATGCACGGGCGCGACAAGAGGTTCCACTGCTTTGAAGCAAAAACCGGGAACCTGAAATGGAGCTCTGTGAAAAAATTCAGTGACTATGCCTCTCTGGTCGCCAACAAGGAAAGAGCCCTTGCCCTCACCGCAGACGGCAACCTGTTGCTCATCGAGCTGAGCCCTTCAGAGTTCAAGCTTGTGGACACGAAAAAAATATCTGATTCCCCCACATGGGCACACTTGGCCGTCTGCGGCGAAGAACTCTTTGTCAGGGAACTTAAAGGACTGGCCAAGCTGCAGTGGCCCCAATAATTATCGCTTAATTAGCAGCCACAGCATTCCCTGATCAGGGAATGCGCTTGTCCGTAACGGCACCTTCAGAGGCAGAAGTGACTGTGCTGGCATATTTGGCAAGCACCCCACGCGTATAGCGAGGCTCGGGTTGCTCCCACTCCTTGAGCCGTTTATCAATCTCGGCCTGTGACAACTCAAGACGCACTTCACTTTTCTCCGCATCAATAGTGATTTTATCTCCATCCTGAATAACAGCTATTGGGCCTCCACAATAAGCCTCAGGCGTAATGTGCCCAACCACAAACCCACGCGTGCCACCACTGAAACGACCATCGGTAATCAGTGCCACATCATTGCCAAGACCACGCCCCATGATGGCCGATGTAGGCCCAAGCATCTCACGCATGCCCGGTCCTCCCTTTGGTCCCTCGTAGCGTATAACAACAACATCTCCGGCAACTACCTTACCGGCCAGGATCGCTTTCTGGGCAACCTCCTCTGAATCATAAACCTTGGCAGTTCCCTTGAAGTTACTGCCCTCATGTCCACTGATCTTTGCCACCGCACCCTCCGGTGCAATATTGCCGCGCATGATCACCAAGTGACTGGTCTTTTTAATCGGAGAATCAAACTTGCTGATAATATCCTGTCCTGCCGGATACTTGAGTTCGGATCGATTGATATTCTGTTTCAAGGTCTTACCGGTCACCGTCAGGCAATCACCGTGCAACAAACCCTCCTTAAGGAGCATGCGCATCAGCGGCACAGTGCCGCCAATATGCACCAAATCAGCCATGACGTGCTTGCCACTGGGCTTTAAATCTGCAAGGACAGGGGTCTTCTTGCCAATGCGAGTGAAATCATCAATGCTCAGCGGCACGTTTGCCGCATCGGCAATGGCCAGCAGGTGCAAAACTGCATTGGTTGAGCCTCCCAGCGCGATCACCATTGTGATGGCATTCTCAAAGGACTCCTTGCAGAGGATGTCAGAAGGCCGAATCCCCTTCTGCAAGAGGAAATTCACTGCTGCTCCAGCCTCCATGGCATCTCGCATCTTATCGCTGTGAATCGCTGCCTGTGCTGAACTATTGGGAAGACTCATTCCCATCGCCTCAATGGCACTGGACATTGTATTGGCTGTATACATGCCCCCGCAAGAACCTGCACCGGGAATAGCACACTCCTCAATAGCATCAAGTTGAAGGCGGTTAATCTCACCTCCTGCTCGCTTGCCAACGGCTTCGAAGACAGAGACGATATCAACGTCCTCGCCCCTATGGTCGCCGGGCATGATTGTGCCGCCATAGACAAAAACCGAAGGTCGGTCAAGACGAGCAGCCGCGAGCATGCAGCCTGGCATATTCTTGTCACAACCCCCAATCATTACCAATCCATCAAAACCCTGTGCGCATGCGACAGTCTCAATCGAGTCTGCAATCACCTCCCGGGAGACAAGGGAATATTTCATGCCCTCTGTCCCCATCGATATGCCGTCAGAAACTGTAATGGTGTTAAAGATCACTCCCTTGCCACCAGTCGCATTAACCCCCTTTTCAGCTTCACGGGCAAGCTTGTCGATGTGCATGTTGCACGGAGTCAAATTGGCCCAGGTAGAAACAACCCCAACATGAGAGCGGGTAAAATCATCCTTACGAAAACCCACCGCATAAAGCATGGCCCGACTGGGTGCACGATCATCTCCATCAACAACGGATGAGGAAAACTCACGCGGCTTGTATCTCGCCTTTCTCTTGGTGGCACGTGCCTTCTTCTTGGCGGTTGGCACCTTCTTCTTGGCGGCTGGCGCCTTCTTCTTGGCGGCTGGCGCCTTCTTCTTGGCGGCTGGCGCCTTCTTCTTGGCAGTAGTTTTTTTCGGCATCAAGGCGGGCATTTTGACGGTCATTGCACGAAGGTCAAGAGAAGATGCTTACTTGAGAGCCTTATTTTTCGATCATTTAGAGGAATATCCGCTTGGCCATGATAAATTCTTACCCCAATTGACAAGCAGCCAACCACCCCCTATTGATGCCGCCCATGACCACGCATAAGGTTCTCATTGCCGATCCAATCGCTGATGCAGGAATCAAGGAACTGCAAGCCGATCAGGCACTTGATGTCGATGTTCGCATTGGCATTTCCAAAGATGACCTGCTGGCTGATGCTGCCTTGTATGAGGCGATTATTGTCCGCTCGCAAACCAAAATCCCGGCCGAAGTGCTTGAGGCAGCCAAAAACCTGAAAATTGTCGGGCGTGCAGGGGTAGGCGTTGACAATATTGATGTATCCGCCGCGACAAAAAATGGCGTGATCGTCGTCAATACCCCCGCCGGCAATACCATCTCTACCGCAGAACACGCCTTCAGCATGATGGCAGCCCTTGCGCGCAACATCCCGCAGGCTCATGCCACCGTGCAAGCCGGAGGGTGGAGCCGAAAAGACTACAAGGGAGTTGAATTAAACAAAAAGACCCTGGCAATCCTTGGCATGGGCCGGATCGGCACTGAATTTGCTCGCCGGGCAATCGCCTTCGGCATGCGCGTGGTTGCCTACGATCCATACCTTTCCCCCAGCCGGGCCCGTGCACTCCAGGTGGAACTATTCCAAGATGTCACAGAAGCCGCTGAGATAGCTGATTTCATCACTCTGCACATGCCGCTCACTGATGATACCCGACATATCATCAATGCTAAGCTTCTTGAGAAATGCAAACCCGGAGTACGTATCATCAATTGTGCCCGCGGCGGCCTGATCGATGAACCGGCCCTTCTTGAAGCTGTGAATTCAGGCCATGTATCCGGAGCCGCACTTGATGTCTATGAAGAAAGCGAACCTCCGCCCGAAGGCTATCCACTGTTAAAATCGAAGAAAATTATATTTACTCCCCACCTTGGCGCTTCTACCGAAGAGGCTCAGCAAAACGTGGGTATAGAAATCGCACGCAATATCCGCAATTTCCTCATTGAAGGAACAATCGTGAATTCTGTTAATACGCCAAGCGTTGACGGCAAAACCGCTGAGCTGCTCGGGCCATACCTTGACCTTGCCGCGGCTATCGGGAAAATGCTCTCGCAACTGGCTCCCAAAGGGGTGGAATTCCTGACCATTTGCTATTCCGGTAAAGTTGCCGAACTGGACACGGCGCTCGTGACCCGGGCAGCACTTAAAGGATATCTGGAACGTGCCTGTGGGGAGGAATCTGTCAATCACATCAATGCCCCGGGAGTGGCCGAGAAACTCGGCTTAACCGTCAGTGAAACCCGCCCCTCCGACAGCGTTGAATTTACCGAGATGATTGAAATTATTGCCGGTAACGATAACGAAAAAGCATCGGTCGCCGGCACTTTCTTCGGCAATTCCCCACGTATCGTTAAAATAAACGATCACAGGATCGAGGCTGACGCAGAGGGACATGTGCTCATCGTGAGCAACACTGACACACCCGGTGTAATCGGAACAATTGGGACTGTCATTGCAAACCATAAGGCCAACATAGCCAGCATGTCGCTCAGTCGTAACCAGGTCGGCGAATGTGCATTGACGGTCATTAACCTCGACGCCGATCTACCTGCCTCCGCGCGTGATGAATTGCTAACCGACAATCACATCCTCAGCGCAAACCTGCTCTACCTCTAGGGATCCTCTCCCCGTATCACCTGCCAAAGCAACGCAATGCGCACCGCATTGCAATACTACCCCCTGTTACCGCCACCAAGACGCTCCACGGTGGCGACCAAATGGTCAATCCTGAAGGGTTTAGTCAAGACACCGCAAAATCCATGATCGAGATAATTCATTAATACTGAATCATTCACATAACCTGTCGTGACAATGGCCCGCACCTCAGGATGATCAGCCCGGATACGAGCGAGGGTTTCGTTACCACCCATTCCACCGCGGATATCAAGATCAAAGAGCAATACATCAAACGGCCTGCCGAAGTCCTCGGCCTTTTCAAAGGCCCTCAACGCCAATTCACCAGTCGCCGCGCAAAAAACATCATGCCCGGCACGGGTAAGCGCCTTCTCAAGCACAGCACAAATATGCGGTTCATCGTCAAGCACCAGCACCCTCATTGGCTTCACTCCTGCCGGCGTCACTACCGGAGATTGCGCCACATCATCCGTGGCGGGAAGATAAATGTCAAAACAGGCACCCTCCCCAAGTTCCGAACGAACCTCGATATGCCCGGAATGGGCGCGAACAATGGCTGCCGCCTTGCTAAGGCCAATTCCCCTGCCTGCCTCATTGCCACTGAAATAAGGATCAAACACCCTGAGCAGATCCACCTCGGCAAGGCCGGGACCATTATCCTTAAATTCCAGTTTTACATATAGCCCGGCTGCAAGAGGCAAGCCGCTTTCACTGCCAATTCTAATTTCCGAGGCCTCAACCTTTAACTGGCCGGATTCCGAACCTGCCTTAGCCATGACATCTCCTGCATTCTTTGCCACGGCACCAATCATGCTACGCAACTCGTCCTCATTACCAAGCACCCGAGGAAGGTCCTGCAACCTAAAAAGCGGACGCACTCCCTCAAAGTCAAAAAGGGAAAACTGCACGGCCTTTTCCAGAATTGGAGCAAGGTCAATTTCCTGACTCTTCGGCGCAGACAGGCCTCCCGCCAGAGCCGCAATCTCAAGGGTTAGTTCCCGACCCCGCTCACAGGCATCCTGCGCTCTTGCGATGGTTTCACGGGCCTCCTCATTAAGGAACGGAGCCGATTCAAGAAGTGACAGATTACCACCAAGCGAGGTGAGCAAATCACCAAATTCACCCGAGACTCCGCTGGCGAAACACTCAAGCGCCCTATCTTTTGAGCTTTGAATACGCCTGCCTTCTAATCCTTCGCGATTCCCCACATCCCGGCACACCATCATTACGGCATAGCCCCTGTCCCAGGGAATCGTGGACATCATTATATCCAGATAACTACTCCCTCCATCAGGTCTCCGGTAGGCAACGGCCTGTAACACGGTGGCGCCACTCAATACATCCCCGCGTGTAGCATCCCCGTCACGGCCGAAAATATCCGGAAATACCAGAGACATATATTTCCCCAGTAAAGATTTACCGTCATAGCCCAAGACAGACTTCACTGCCCTGTTCACACCAATCACCTTACCCTTGCGGTTTTTCAGCACCAGGATCGCATCCGGCGACTCTAGAAAAAGATTCTCATACCGCCCCTGGGCCCGTCGTATTCCGGCCATCTCTCGAGTCCTTTTTGCCTGCTCTCCCACCCGAAACTCCATGACCTCAAGACGCACCCTGACTAAGACCGGATCAAGGGGCTTAAGAAGCACGTCATCAACACCTCCGGCCAGAAACTCGTTCAGGTTCGCGCATGATTTCGGGTCAACCACAACAATCACGTAAGGCTTCTTCCCGCCCAGGGAGACTAACCAGGACACAAACTCTTCAGAGGATTCCTGATAAAGCTGTGAATCAAATACCACTCCGGTAAAGCTTGTTGCATCAATCAGTTTCTTCGCCTCTGCCGGAGTTGAACAAACGGAAGCGTCATAGCCCAATTCCCCCGCGATATTGGAGAGGTAATTTCTTTGGCGACCGTCCCATTCAACGATCAGCAGGCGGGGAACAGCTATCCCTGCCCCCTCTTGCAATGACTCGGAGATTTTTTCCCGATTTCCGGATTCTTGGTTAATCACAATTTTTTAAAAATAAGTGTCGTTATGCTCGATGCTTTTGCCAACAATGCCTTGTCACAGTCCCAATTAACCGGAAATTTGCAAATTTTTGCTTATTTTTATATTAATTTTAATATGTACGCAGGCAATCCAGTGGTCCCCTCCTTCGGCTATCACCCCTCTCAACCTTTAATGCAGTGCCTCTTGCGTTGCCCGCTTCCTTGCTCACAGGTAGTCTAATCCCTGTATTCATGACGACCCGCGAAACGATATCTCTCACGCTGGAAAACATTGCGCTGCTGCTCGAACTCAAGGGAGAAAATCCCTTCAAGGTAAGAGCTTATCGCACCGGTTCGGAAATCGTTTCTACCTACGCCGGCGACATCGTCCAAAAAGCCAGAGACAATGACCTGAGTGACACCAAAGGCATTGGCAAGGCTCTCGCTGAAAAACTCAATGAGCTCGCAACCACGGGGAAGCTTGCCTACTACGATAAACTGCGTGGCGAATTTCCTGAAACGATCTTCGATCTTTTCGAGCTGACAGGGCTTGGCCCAAAGAAAATTAAAGCACTATATGATAAGCTGGACATCACATCAATTGACGGGCTGAAGCAAGCCTGCCAATCCGGTGATGTCACTAAATTACCAGGCTTCGGAGCCAAATCCTGCGCAAAAATTCTCGATGCAATTGCGTTTCGACAGCAGCATGCTAATCAATTCCGTTTCGGGGATGTTGCTGAAAGTGCCAAGAGTATACTCACCGCCCTGAAGAATCAGCCAAGCACCATTGAGGCTGCCATCGCAGGTAGTTTCCGGCGCGGCAAGGAAGTGCTTCATGATCTTGACTTCATCGTTTCCACCGAAGACCCGGAGGCCATCATGTCATTCTTCGTCCGTATGCCGAAGGTTGCCAGTGTCAGCGTTCATGGAGCGACAAAATCAACTGTTCTTCTGGATTCGGGCCTGCAGTGCGATCTGCGCACGGTATCAGCTCAGCATTACCCGTTTGCTCTAAGTTACTTTACCGGTAGTCGGGAACATAATATCGAGATACGCTCGCGGGCACTAAAACTTGGTTACACGCTTAACGAGTATCAGTTAACACCAACTGGCGCCAAGGAGCCATCAACGCTTCCCCGCTCAAGTATAGAAACTGAAGAAGATCTCTACGCTGCTCTCTCAATGGATTTCATTCCCCCGGCGTTACGTGAAAACACCGGGGAGATTGAAGCTGCTGAAAAAGGAGATTTACCCGAGTTAGTAAAACTGAAAAACCTGCAGGGAACATTCCACAACCACACAACAGCGAGTGACGGTAAGAGCTCACTGCGGGAAATGGCTGAAGCAGCCAATGACCTTGGGCTGCACTACCTTGGAATTTCCGACCATTCCCAGAGTTCTTTCCAGGCCAACGGACTTGATGCAGGGCAACTGTTGGCTCAAGGCGAAGAGATCAAGAAACTCAATGAGAGTTTTAGCAATGACTTCAAGCTCTTGGCCGGGGTCGAATGCGACATCCTCAAGGATGGCTCACTTGATTACCCAGATGAGATTCTCGGCCAGCTCGATTACGTTGTGGCATCAGTTCATAATGCGTTTACTTTGCCTGAGGATGAAATGACGGCACGTATCATCCGCGCTGTTGAGAACCCCCATATCACCATGCTCGGGCACCTTACCGGACGGCTGCTGTTGACACGCAAGCCCTACGCTGTCGACATTGCCAAGATAATTGATGCCTGCGCCGCCAACCAGACAGTTATTGAAATTAACGCCAACCCAAAACGCCTTGATATGGACTGGAGGTGGTGGAAACACGCACGCGATAAAGGAGTCAAATGCTCAATCAACCCCGATGCCCACCATGTATCACAGCTTCATTACCTCGAATATGGAGTCAACATTGCCCGGAAAGGGTGGCTTACTTCCGATGACGTAATAAACTGCCTGCCTCTTGAGGAGCTCGAGAAATTTCTGAACCTATAATCTCAATCAAACGCGAATTTTGGAGGATCTCTATATCACGTTATTTATCGGCATTCTTGGATCCTACCTGATAGGTTCTCTGCCCTTCGGGTTCTGGATTGCAAGAATGCGCGGAATTGATATCCGGGAACACGGCAGCGGAAACATTGGGGCAACGAATATTTTCCGAACCCTCGGAGCACCGACCGGGATCATGGTCTTTATGCTGGATATCCTGAAAGGCTACACCCCTGTCGCCGTCGGGAAAGTGATGATCGAGCTTAGGGTTAAGTTTGTCATGGCCCCGCCTATCGAGCACGCAGATCACCTGCAACTTATCAGCACTGCCTGCGTGTTGTTTGCCCTGTCTGCTGTGATTGGGCATAACTACACCTTCTGGCTCGGCTTCAAGGGCGGCAAGGGAATTGCGACCTCGGCAGGGGTCATGCTGGCTTTCATGCCTGGAGTCTTTGCAGGCGCTCTCATACTCTGGATTCTTGTATTCTTCCTTTCTCGCTACGTTGCATTGGCTTCAATGCTTGCCGCAGTGTCTATTCCCCTGCAGGTATACATCTTTTCCATCATTGAGGACACGCCACACAACATCCCAAAGCTTGTGTTTGGATTCTTTGCCGCCATCATGGCAATATGGCGTCACCGCTCCAATATCAGTCGGCTCATGGCAGGTAAGGAATTGAGCTTCGAACGAAAACCCAAAACACAATAACCACACACCCTGAAACATCATGACAACCGCTTCGGTAATTGGTGCTGGCAGCTGGGGAACCGCACTGGCAACCGTGCTCGCACAGCGTGGCATTGACGTAAAGCTTTGGTGCCGCGATCCTGACCAAGCCGCACAAATGGCTGACTCGCGTGAAAATCATCGCTACCTTCCCGGTGTAAGGCTCGGGGAAAACATTATCCCTACTGATGATTTCAACCTCACCGTGCAATCTGAGGTAATTCTCTGCGTGACACCATCAGCCGCAATGGCGAATCTGGCCGACTCTCTGACAAAGGCACAGGTTGCGCGCGATACCATCTTCATCTCTTGCACAAAGGGACTTGAGCGTGAAACGGGAAGGCGCATGACAGAAATCCTGTCATCACATCTCCCTGAAAACCCCATTGCTGTCCTCAGTGGTCCCAATCATGCTGAAGAGGTCGGCCGGCAACTTGCCACCGCGGCAGTAATCGGTTGCGAGGACAGGGATATTGCCCTTCGCCTACAGGAATTATTCACTCTCCCCTGGTTTCGCACCTATACCAGTGAGGACGTTGCAGGCATTGAACTGGGTGGAGCAACTAAGAACGTCTATGCCATCTGCGCCGGGATCTCCGAAGGGCTGGGGCTTGGTGACAATGCCAAAGCAGCACTTGTCACTCGAGGCCTTGCAGAGATGATTCGCCTCGGCACTCATCTCGGAGGGTCCCCCGCAACATTCCAGGGCCTGTCAGGTGTTGGTGACCTGATGGTGACCTGCTACAGCGCACATAGCCGAAATAACCAGGTTGGAAGAATGTTGGGCGAGGGGAAAAACATTGAGAAGGTTCTCGGCTCAATGACGATGGTTGCAGAGGGAGTCCCAAACACGCTTTCATTTTATGAAGCTGCCCGGCGCGCCGGCGTCAATACACCGATCATTGACCAGGCATACGCCGTGATAAGTGGGCATAAAAGTCCGGACATCGCCCTGAACGAATTACTCAACCGCAACCCCCGCCAGGAAACAGACTCCTAACGGCACGTTGCAAACCACTGCTCAAGGGCTTAACTTCCAGATGAAGGCTTTTATATCAATCGAACCTTTAAAAACAAAGGCACCTTGCGAGGTGACGCATTCCTAAGCCTTTATCACCAACCCTGATTGTAAATGAGCGACCCCACACCCGTCGATCTCTCGGATCTTCAATTTATGCCTGAGTGGCTTAAAGAAGCCCCTCGGGAAAAAAAATCGGAAACCGGTGATACCAACAATGGCAAGGGGCGTTCCTCCCAGGGACCCGGTGATAACCGAAAAAAAAGCAGCAAGGGCGGGAGGAAAAAACGCGAGAATTTCGAACAACGAGGGAAAAGTGATCGTCGAAATTTTGATGACAGGAAAAAGGGGGGAGGACGAGATGACAAAGGTAATCGCAAACGGCATGGACACCAACCAGGGAGAGGCAAACCCCATGATTCCCGTAACCGGCGTAACAATCGACAAGCGCCAACTCCTCCGCCTGAAGGGATCAGTGCCACCCTGCAACCCGGACAGCTAAGCGTTACACAATTGGTAGAGCAGATCAGGAAAACAGCACGCGCTTACTCCGTGTTTGACATTGCGCGCCTGGTGCTGGCATCCAGGGAGCGCTATTCCATTGCCTTTAAACGTGACAATAAAGAATCACCGGAATTGTTCGCTTGCATTCCCGATCAATCTGCATGGCTTAGCTACCCGGAAGCACTCGCCAACCTGCTGAACACTTCCTCTTTTTCTGAATACTATGAAGAGGAAAAGGTCCAGGGGGAAATGCCCAAGGGTAACTACAGTTCCATCGCCATCTGCGGCATCAGCAACCAACTCATCGGTCCACCCAACCATCATTCATACCAAAGCTCCATTGCGAAACTACACCGGCAGCGATTCTCGAACATGCCAATCGGCAAATACAAGAACAGTATTCGCGTTGAGCATGATGAGGAAACCATTGAACGGTGGAAAAACGAGCAAAGTATTGAGCATCACTACACCTGCCTGAAAACCGTCGAGGGTGAAGCTTCCGTAAAGTTTGAAACCCGGGAGGATGCAGAGAAACACTTCATCCAGGAATATGCCGGGAATCTCATTAAGCAGACAGACGAAGCGATCGTCATTGGAGACATCTCAGGAAAGAATCTCTCGCCCGGCCTGCTGACCCTGCTGCGAAATGTGGCCAACAACGCGCAGAAACATCCAGCGAGCCTTGTTCAGCCTCTATGCGGCATGCTGGGAGCGGCAGGGCTGAAATTTTTCAAACGGGGCAAAAAAATCTTCACCTCCATTACCCGACCGAAGCCGCTCTCAGATGACAGCACCTTGTCCAAGCCCATATTGGCCATCGTAAATCACATCCGTCAAAAAAAGAAGGCCAGTCTCAAATCCATCCTGGGCGCTCTGGCTCCGTCTACGGCAATCGAGGAAAACCCACAAGCAACGACAGCTGAAACCTCCGATGACAAAGGTGTTGAAACCGTTGTTGATTCCAATCCGCAGGAAGAAAAGGGACAGGACGTCACCGAACCCGATCACAAGGAAAACAAAGGCGACGATAATACTCCGGAAGCTCCCCGAAAAAAAGAATCCCGCCAAAGGGAAAATCCGGAACTCACAGCCGAACAGATTGCTGTAATGAAAGACCTCCGCTGGCTACTCAGCGAAGGTGCCGTGATCGCCTTTGGCGATGGACATATCGAACTGGCCACGCCCCGGGCTCCCAGCAACAAACAAGAGGCAGTAAAGTCATCACCAGAAAAAACGCGGTCAGTTTCTGAATCACCCCCGGGGAAAGAGGTAACCCCGGAACCAAAGACCACAGATAAACCTGACAGCCCTCAGGTCGCGAGCGGAAAAAGTGCAGTTGCGGATCCGAATTCCTAATCCACCAAAAAGTCAAAGCATCCCGCTAAATTTTTCCTCCAGTATTGCTGTATGAAACTTACCTCCCATCGACTTATTTATACCCTCTCCATCACTTGTGTGCTCATATTCGGCTTCTTGGGCGTATCCCTGATTACCAAAAACAAGGTGACTCCAGATGAAGTGAATCCGACGACCAAACCGCCGCATTTGAAAGTCTCCCAATTGCAGGAGGAAAACAGACGGCTACGCAAGCGCATAGAAGCTCTAAAAGATTCGCCCAAGGTTGAGGCCAATAAACCAGAAATTGAAGTGGCTGTCATAGGTGAGAACTCCCTGGCAGGACTGGACATGGAAAATCTCCGGCAGCAGATTCTGGAAAGGCAACAAGTCCAGTCCGAAAAGAAAATTAGCCTCAAGCTGGCCGCCCTGGCCGAGCACCTTGGCCTGAGCAACAACCAACGCGAGGAGGTAAGGCAACTGATGGTCGCCAAGGCTGCAGAAAAAAGAAAGCGGTTTGGCCGAATTTTCGATATATCAGGGAAAAAAACAAACGGAAATGAAGCACTGGAAATCGTAAGTAACGCCCTCTCCGCAGGCGGAAGGGAAGATACATTTGATGATGATTTGGCAACCCTGCTCGACGATGAACAGAAAGAGGCTTATGCCGATTATCAGGCTAACCAACGCGCAAACATGGCAGAGGCAAGGGCAAATCAGGACCTTGCGGCACTGCAGTCGATGTTTGAACTGGATAGCAAGCAAAAGGACCAGGCCTTTGACGCCTTTGCGGAACTTGCACGGCAAGACCTTGAGGTTCCTGATTCAGCAGACGGTATATTGAACGCCGGGCGGATAATCAAGCAGCGTGAAAAACGAATCGCTGCCCTTGAGCCAATCCTCACAGCTGAGCAAATGGAAGTATATCAGGAATCCCCCGCAGCCAGCGCATCAACTTTCAGGAATTTGGGTGACGATATCGACGGCACCACTGTTATAGGAACATCAATCACCATTGATTCCCCACTGAAATTTCACCCCGGCAGGAAGGAAAATTAATCATTTCCCCCCTTGCTCGCCACCCCCCGAAGCTATGAGGTTCGGGCCGTAAATGAACACAAACCTGCTCGCAGATAAAGCCCGTGCCACCTTACTCAGTAATGATGCACAGAACATGCTTTCACTGGATCTTCACCAGGCACAGGTCAACGACCTGGAGCTTTTGCTCGGCGGGGCATATTCGCCACTCTCCGGTTATTTGACACAGGCAGATTACCAATCGGTTTGTGATTCGATGCGACTGCAGGACGGTAGGCTATGGCCACTGCCGCTATCCCTTGAAATTTCCAAGAACCTCGCTGGAGACATCACAAAAGAAGATCAGATCGCCCTGCGTGATCCCGAGGGTGTTCTCCTGGCCATCCTCTCTGTGGAAGATGTCTTTGAGCAGGATGGGAAGCATCTTCTCGGGGGAATGGTTGAGGGCATTACGTTGCCCTTACACTACGACCACCCTGAACTCAGACTGACTCCCGCCACGGAAAGCACCAAGCCGAGAGTAGCTCTATTTTCCCGTGACATACTTCATCAGGAAGAGCTGGAAGCAGCTTCACAATACGCTAACGCACATGGCGCCGGATTGCTCATACAGTCACTGGACTCAGGCAATGACGATATATTCGGACGTATCCGCTGTATCAAGGCAGCTATCACAAACTCCCCCGTGAAGGACATTCAATTGTCGATCCTGCCCGCAACTGCACCCTCTGATGCCAAGGGGGTGCTTTTACAGGCAATCATTGCCGCCAACTACGGTTGCTCGGCCATCCTGTCCAGTGCTGATACCAGTCTCGTTGAGCAACACTATGAAGAGATTTCCATCAAGGCAGCGCCCCTTCCTGAAGGCTCTCCCGATAACATTTCCCCGCAAGTCAGCGCGGAGTTCAAAAAAATGAACCCACCGAAGGATGAGCAGGGTTTCACTGTTTTCTTCAGCGGGTTATCAGGTTCCGGGAAATCAACCATTGCCAATATCCTGCGAGTCAAGCTCCTGGAACACGCAGCCCGCAAGGTTACCCTGCTCGACGGTGACCTTGTCCGGAAAAACCTTTCTTCTGAACTGACTTTCTCCAGGGAGCACCGTAATCTCAACATTCTGCGCATCAGTTTCGTCGCCGGGGAAATAACCCGACACGGCGGCATCGCTATCTGTGCCCCCATCGCACCCTATGATGACATCAGGAAACAGGCACGATCCCTGATAGGCAATTACGGAGGGTTTATCCTTATCCATGTGGCAACCCCCCTGGAAGTTTGCGAGGCACGGGACCGCAAGGGGCTTTACGCCATGGCTCGCGCCGGAAAGATCAGTGAATTCACCGGCATCTCCGACCCCTATGAGCCCCCTGAGGATGCCGAGCTAACCATCCAGACCACTGAAATATCCGCCGAGCAGGCATGTGACCAGGTTATTGAATACCTTGAGGTCCAAGGCTACCTCAAGTCAGACAGACCAGGATAGTTATTTGCCCGGAGAGAGACTGGCATCAACCGGCTGTTCTAGCCCGTGGTGAGTGATAACAGAATCGCCTTTTGTGCGTGCAGCCGATTCTCGGCCTCTGAGAAGATGGTTTCTGCATGATCTTCCAGTACCTCTCCGCTAATTTCCTTGCCACGATATGCCGGTAGGCAATGCATCACGATCGCATTGGAATCTGCCACAGCCAGCAACTCGGCATTAACCTGATAACCGTTAAAGGCCTCCTCACGCCTAGCCGCTTCCTCTTCCATGCCCATGCTCACCCAAACATCAGTGTAAAGCACGTGCGCACCAACTGACGCCTCCAGTGGGTCATTCACACAGGAAACATTCGGCGCATCCACGGCGGCAAGATAATCGTCCGTGGGGCAAAATCCTCTCGGTCCTACGATCACCAACTCGAAACCAAGATGTTTCGCTGCCCAAATCCATGATCGAGCCACATTGCAATCACCATCACCCACAAATACAATTTTTTTCTTTGCCCATCCGCCAATCCTCTCGTGGATGGTCAACAGGTCGGCAACGATCTGGCAAGGATGCTCCATCTCGGTCAGGGCATTAATCGTGGGGATGCTCGAAAACTCGGCAAATTCCTCGATATCAGCCTGCGAATCATTGCGTATCACAGCACCGTGGATCATGCGCCCCAAGACCCTCGCCGTGTCCCTGATAGGCTCACCTCGTCCCAGTTGCAGGTCACGTGAGGATAAAAACATTGCCGTTCCGCCAAGTTCACCAATCCCCACCTCGAAGCTCACACGGGTGCGCGTCGATGATTTGCTGAACATCATTCCCCAGCACTGCCCCTCAAGCGGCCGCAAGGTCAGGTCACCAGAATCCCGAGCTGCCTTGAGCCCGGCTGCCGATTCAACGAGGGATTCAATCTCACCCCGGTTGGAACATTCGATGGATAGGAAATTCTTCATGTGATCAGCTTGTTAAGGACCTTGTCCATGATGTCAAAAGCCTTATCAATCTCCGCTTCTGTAACTACCAGCGGTGGCAGCCAGCGCACAACATCTGAACCCGCAGGCACCGTCAGGAGCCCCTCATCGGCCAAGGCATCAACAACGACCAGCGAGGCGGCCCTGTCCTTTCCGGCAGAATCCGCCATTGCTTCAATCGCTTCAGAATCAAGCTGGAAACCAATCATTAGCCCCAGCCCGCGCACCGCGGAAATCATCGGTAATTCCCGTCTGCTTGCCTCATTGATAATCTTATCCCCGAGAACGGCGGCTTTTTTCTCCAGTCGCTCACTGACAATTGTTTCTATAACAACCTTGGCAATTGCGCATGCCAGGGGTGACCCTCCGTAAGTGGCGCCGTGACTGCCGGGTCCGAGAAGATCACATAAGCTTCCCTCTCCAACCGGCCGATCCTTAAACCAGATTGCCCCGATGGGAAAGCCCGCACCCAACCCCTTCGCCCAGGAAATTCCATCAGGTATAATGCCATCGGTTTCGCCAATCGCTCTCCAGCCATTCAACTCCCCGCAACGCCCCATTCCACACTGGACCTCATCAAACAGTAAAAGCATATTCCGTTCACGGCAGCTTTCAGCAACCGCACCCAGAAATTCCGGTGTGGCAACACGCACCCCTCCCTCTCCCTGGACTGCTTCAAGAAGAACCGCCACGCTGTCCTCTGTAAGGCCCTGATGGAAGGCCTCGATATCATTAAAGGGTAAATGCACAAAATTTCCCATCAACGGGCCAAACCCTGAGCGCACCTTATCCTGCCCTGTTGCCGCCATGGCACCGGTGCTCCTTCCGTGAAAAGAACCCAGAAAAGAAATGATTTCCCTGCGCGGATTTCCGTTGGCCGCAGGCACCGCTTCACCGAAGCGTCTGGCAAGCTTAATCAACCCCTCATTCGCCTCCGTCCCGCTGTTGCTGAAGAAACATTTTCCCGGAGCTTGGACAACCTGCTCGGTAAGCATGCGGGCCAACTCGCCCTGCCCCCGTGGTTGATACAGATTGGAACAATGCGACAAATCTGCCGGTTGGCTCGCAAACACCTCCAATAAAGCGGGATGTGCGTGTCCCAGTGAATTAACCGCGACGCCGGCACTGAAATCCAAGTAGTGCTTGCCATTCTCATCCCAAAGGTCAGCGCCCTTTCCACGCTTTGGATGAATTGGAAAACGTCCATAGGTTGGAGCAACAAACCGATCGTAAAGTTGGCTTACCGTGATGTCGTGATTCTCCATTATGGCACGATCTCTGTTCCAACACCGGACTTGGTGAATATTTCAAGAAGAAGGGAATGCCCGATACGTCCATCAACAAGGTGCACCTTCCCCACACCCGCCTCGATAGCCTCAACGGCGGAACGCAACTTCGGCAGCATTCCACCATGCACAATGCCCTCCTCTGCAAATCCCTCAACCTCACCACAATGAATACTGTGAATCAGGCTTTCCGGGTCGTCCGGATCCCGCATGACCCCGAGGACATCACTGATATAGACAAGCTTGGCTACTTTCATGGCCCTAGCCAGGGCACTGGCCGCGATATCCGCGTTGGTGTTCAGCGCCAAGCCAGTTGTCTGCTCTAGAGAAATTGGTGAAACCACCGGTATCGTCTCGTAGGCAACCAGTGCCTCAAGTGTTTCCACCTTGCAGTTGGTCACATGCCCAACAAAACCGAGATCCACATCATTGCCTTTATCGTCCTTCCCATGCATGCGGTCAGCAAGGAACACATCCCTTCCCGCCACGCCAACAGCGCGTCCCCCGTGTGCCTTCACCAGATCAACCAGTCGCGGGTTGACCTCACTGCCCAGAGTATGCTCAACAATGGCGATTGATTGTTCATCCGTCACACGCTGCCCCGACTCGAACCTCGGTTCTATTCCCGCACGTTTCATTGCCGAGGAAATCGCCTTGCCACCACCGTGAACGATCACGGGGTTGATGCCAACCGCCTCCAGCAGGACAATATCCCTTATCAAGGCATCCAGGAGGGTGGAATCCTCCATCGCCGAACCTCCCAGTTTCACCAGAAATGTCCTGCCCCTGAACTGCTGGATATACGGCAGCGCCTCAGCAAGGACTGCAGCCTTACTGATCTGCTCAGATAACGTTTCAGGAATAGCGGGCATCTTGCGTTAGAAAAGTAAAATCCCGCACAATGCGAAATGCGCGGGAAAAGCCAAATCTAAACCATCCCGGGGGATTTTCAACGTCCCTGAAGTTTCAAGGCATATTCAAGGCGGTTATAGGCAACGTAACCCTCAGACAAATCAGATGTAAAGACCCGGTGACTACCCCTCCCAATGTTAAGATTCACTGTCACGGTAAACTCTTTTTTCGCCACAGCCGCCTTCAACCTTGCAATTGGTGTACGCGCAGCCTTACCCCCCTTCGCCCCTGCAAGCCCGCCAAAGAGGATGTCCACCTTGGCCTCATCCACCCTTGCTCCTGAATATCCTACAGCGTCAATGACCCTGCCCCAGTTTGGATCCGAGCCGTTCCAGGAACATTTGACCAATGAAGAATTCGCCACTGATTCGGCAACCCTGCGCGCATCAACCTGTGTGGCAGCTCCGAGGACCTCAATGGTCACAAACTTGGAAGCGCCCTCACCATCACGCACAAGCCTCCAGGCCAATTCCAGCATCACTCTGGCAAGGGCTTGGCGAAATAGACGGGAAGCGGTCGATCCCGCCCTAAAGGAACTGTTCCCTGCTGCACCATTTGCCATCACCAGGACAGTATCATTAGTGCTCATGTCGCCATCGATACTGATGCAGTTAAACGAAGTCGCCACGGCGCTCTTGGTTGCCACTTCAAGCTCTGCCTTTGTCACTGCCGCATCAGTAGTGATAAATGCCAGCATCGTTGCCATATTGGGAGCAATCATTCCCGCCCCCTTGGCCGCACCGGTAATGGTGATCTTTTTCCCGCCTATTGAAATTCTTGCCGAAACTACTTTATTGCGCTTATCACTGGTAAGGATTGCCCGTGAAAAGTCACGTAACCCGCCGGGACGCAAATCCTCCACGATAGCGGGTGCGACCGCCTGGATTTTCTCCACCGGCAAGGGCAGACCAATAATCCCCGTTGAACAGACAAAAATCTGACCCTCTTCTAATCCCAATGCCCCGGCAGCGGCTTGCGCCATCGACCTGGCATCTTTTTCACCACGTTTGCCGTTACAGGCATTGGCATTGCCGCTGTTTACAACGACAGCCTGAAGTCCCCCTTTCTTCAGGTGACGCATGGATAACTTCACCGGAGCCGCCTTAATTCTGTTGGTGGTGAAAGTGGCCGCCGAAACGGCTGGATGATCGGAAACAAGCAGCCCAAGGTCCAGTTTACCGGCACCTTTAATGCCGCAGGAAATCCCGGAAGCACGAAACCCGGAAGGTAAAACCGGGGAGCGCAGAAGGTCGATGGATTGAGCCATTATCAATGAATCACTTTAGTTTTCAAATTCCCTCTCGGGCGGAGAACCTCCGCTCAGAGCCCCATCAATCCACTCGTCTCCGGAAATCCCGACATCAGGTTCAAGCTCTGCACCGCCTGCCCGGAGGCTCCCTTCACCAGGTTATCTTCCGCACTCATCAATATAAAGCGCCCCGTCCGGCGATCATGAGCCCATCCGATATCGATGAAATTACTGCGGGTAACATTCTTGGTGTCAGGCGGGATATTCTCACCCAGCAACCTCACAAACGGTGACGCGCCGTAGGCCTTATCAAGGCTGCGGTTAAGTTCATCGACTCCCGCCCCGTTCCCGGCAGCAGCATAGACTGTGGTATAGATCCCGGACGTGACCGGCGTCAGGATCGGAGTGAAGGAAATGGTAACCTTCCGGTCCGCGGCAATTGATAACTCCTGTTCAATCTCACTCAGATGGCGATGACGTGGCACTGAATAAGCACGCAGGCTTTCATTACACTCGGCGAAAAGCAGGGAAGTATCAGCCTTCCGTCCAGCCCCACTAGTGCCACTCATGCTGACAACCTGGATGCTTTCAGGGCCTATCAACCCATCGGCCAGTAACGGCAACAGGGGCAAGATCACGCTGGTGGGATAGCAACCCGGGGAAGCAACCAGCCGTGCCTCGGAGATTTCCCCCGGTCGAATCTCAGGCAATCCATATACCGCCTCGCTCAGAAGCTCAGGATCAGGATGCACTGTACCGTAGAATTCCTCGTAAACTTCTGCATCTGAAATCCGGAAATCAGCACTCAGGTCAATCACCTTGAGCCCGGCGTCAAGCAGCGACCGGGCAAAACCGGCTGCAATTCCGTGAGGCAGGGCAAGGAACGCAATCTCCGCATTGGTGGCTTTGATGATATCAACATCGGGATCAATAAAGTTCAGTGAATCGGCCACCCCAACACCCCTGAAACGTGGAAATACATCGGCAAGGCATCGTCCCGACTCGCTGCGCGACGTCACACAGACCAGTTCAACCCCTTCATGCCCAAGCAAAATACGCACCAACTCGGCACCGGAATAACCACTGGCTCCAAGGATAGCTACCTTTGTTGGATTAATATTAGACATTTAAATAATCAAGGGAGCTTCGCTTTCAGGTGCCACCATCGCAACCCCTTTTCAAAGGTCGACAAGCTCGCCCAATAGAAGGTTTTCCTCTTGCTTCAACTACACAAGTGGTCAAATGTCGCAAACACAAGTTATAGAAAAGCAAAAAACTCTTGCTCTAAATAGCTTAAGTCGGGCCGTAGCGCAGCT
Organism: Verrucomicrobiaceae bacterium; assembly: GCA_024229495.1. GTDB lineage: Bacteria > Verrucomicrobiota > Verrucomicrobiia > Verrucomicrobiales > DEV007 > CACIUL01. Next base: position 26,343 of record JAAESJ010000240.1, read on the forward strand.
TGGTAGCGCGCTTCACTGGGGGTGAAGAGGTCGTGGGTTCGAATCCCGCCGGCCCGACCAATTAATCAATAAGCGAGCCGTCCCGGTCAGTTATCAGAATCTGACCCGCCCTCATCGTCTGCAAGAAGGTCCGGGCGATTCTCGGCGGTTCTCTCAAGCGCACGATTCCGCTTCCACTCGGCAATCTTCTCGTGATGACCGGACAACAGGATCTCAGGCACCTCCATTCCCTCAAATTCAACCGGCCGGGTATAACACGGCGCCTCAAGGATTCCTTCATCATGGGCAAAAGACTCCTCCTGCGATGAACGCTCATCACCAAGGACACCGGGAATGAGTCTGGTCACCGAATCTACAAATACCGCGGCAGCAACCGCCCCGTTAGTCAGCACATAGTCGCCGATTGAGATTTCATCATCAACCAACGCCTCCACCACCCGGTGATCAATGCCCTCATAATGCCCGCACAGGATGACTAGGTGGGAACAATTTCCCGCATAATCACGCGCCATGGACTGTTGCAACCGTCTTCCCTGGGGAGTCATTAACACCACGCGCGTTTCCTTCCGTCGGAGTTCACGCACCGCGGAAAAAAATGGCTCCGGCTTCATCACCATACCTGGTCCTCCTCCATAGGGTTCATCATCAACCTTGTGATGCCGGTCCAGGCTCCATTTACGCAAATCGTGAACCTTAAGCTCAATAATCCCGCCACTTACAGCCCGACCGATAATGCTTTCTGAGAGCGGACCCCGAACAACTTCAGGAAAGATCGTCAAAATATCGATTTCAAGCTGGCGCTTCATCACTGCTCCCCAAAAGAAAACAACAGGCTAGTCCTTATCAACGGTCTGTCCACGCAACTTGGCTCCTATAAAACCATCAAGGGCACCATCCATCACATCATTAACGTTACTGGTCTCAAAGCCGGTACGGTGATCCTTAACCATCTGATAAGGCTGGAAAACATAAGAACGAATCTGGCTTCCCCAGGCAATCTCGCCCTTCTCACCGTATACCCGCTCCATTTCCGCACGCTTCTTGTCCTCCTCAAGTTGAAAGAGCTTTGCCCGGAGCAATTGCATGGCTACCGCCCGGTTCTTGTGCTGGCTGCGCTCGGCACTGCAACGAATAATAATACCTGAAGAGTAATGCTTTAGAATCACTGCGGTTTCCACCTTGTTAACATTCTGCCCGCCCTTGCCCCCGCTGCGGGTTGTCGTGATTTCATATTCCTTCTCGTCAATCTCGATTTCCCCGTCATCCTCAAGTTCAGGAACCACATCAACACTGGCAAACGAGGTATGGCGACGGGAGTTAGCATCAAAAGGGGAAATCCTCACCAGTCGGTGCACACCACATTCAGTCCTCAGGTAACCGTATGCGTTCTCCCCAATAATACGAAGCGTTGCCGAGCTCACTCCTGCCTCGTCATGTTCCTTGTACTCGACAATCTCAACATTAAATCCCCTGCGTTCCGCCCAGCGCTGATACTGCCGCAGCAACATCTCGGCCCAGTCACAGGCCTCGGTACCGCCAGTACCGGCCTGAACAGTCAGGAAACTGTTCTTATCGTCGTTTTCCCCGGAAAGCAGCAACTCGAGTTCCAGTTCATTGAGTTGTCTGCTTACCTCCTGAAACTCTTTTTCAACCTCTCGGGCAGACTCAACATCCCCTTCCTCCCGTGCAAACACGATCAGCTCATCAATGTCAGCCACTCTGGATTCCAACCCACTGAAAGTCTTTATCCTCTTGGTGATGGCAGCATGCTTCCCGGATATCCTGATTGCCCTCTCATTGTTGTCCCAGAATCCGGGCTCCGACATCTCCCCCTCAAGATCAGTTATCTCAGCTTTCAACTTGTCCAAGTCAAAGATACCTCCGAAGCTGACCGATAAGCGATTTCAGAGAATCGGTATCGAAAGCTTGGAGGTCATTGGAAAGTGTATCCATGGGCAACTACTGTAGCCAGTAAGACGAAAGCGTGCAACCCGGAAGCCAGATGGATAAATGCAAGGGCACAATAATCCGCCGAACACCGCTTACTGAATCTAGCCTGATCATCAATTGGTGCACGGAGGATCATGGAATACTCAAGACCGTGGCCAAGGGCGCACGCCGTCCCAAAAGTCCATTTGCCGGCAAGCTCGACCTTTTCTGTGAGGCGGAATTCGCCATCACACGCAGTAAGAAATCTGACCTGCACCCGTTGCGTGAACTTTCACTGACCTCTTTGCGCTCCGGGTTGAGGAAAAGTTACCTGCAAACCTTGGCGGCCACCTATTTTGTGCAGCTGCTCAGCATGGTTACCGAACCCGAAACGCCTATTCGTTCCTTGAACGACCTGCTCAATCGTGCTCTCAACCACGTTGAAAACACCGTTCCGGACATGAAAGCCATCCTTCATTACGAGAAACAAATGACACAACTGCTTGGAATTCTTGAGCCCGGGCAACCTCCTGCGAAAAATCTTGAGCAGGCAGGCCATCGCTTGCCCAAAACCCGCACAGAGTTATTCCGCCTTATTGAGCATTAATTTGCGGCAATCCTGCATGAGGCGGCAGAAGGATGCGTCTTTACAAAGTAATGCGGCACAATACGTCATTTTTTGCATGGTAATTATTATAATTAATTATAATTGATAATATTTATCTAAAATAGAGGCAATTCATCTGGTCATAAGCAGAGAAAAGATTAGCTTTAGATAAGTTCCTCTAACCCTCAAAACACACCCCCTATTAGATGAGTCACAAAAACCAAACCAGCGTATTAAAAGTTCTCCTCGATCGAGTGCAAGCGCTCCAGGACGACAATAAGCATAGCGAAGCGGCCATCAGTGCGCAGACGGCAATTGAAACTGCACGCCGAACTGTGGAAACTGATTCTGCCGCGATTCCGCAACTGATCACTGCGCTCGAGATGCTGGGCAACCTGCGCCGGGAAGAAGGAGAGTACCCCCCTGCCGAGGGACTTTACCTGGAAGCCCTGCAACTTGCCGAAACAAGCGAGGTTTCGGCCAACCAACTTGCTCGGCTAAAGAGCAGCCTGGCCGCAGTGTATGACTTTAGCCAGTTGCCGGAATCGGCCATTCCCCTCTATCAACAATCGATAGAACTCTTTGAGTCAATGAATCCTCCTGCTGAACTGGACGTGGCACATTTGTGCAATAATCTCGGCATGATTTATAAAGAGAGCGGGGACTTTGAGAAGGCTGAAGACAATTATCTCAAGGCACTGGAAATACTCGAGAGGGTCTCGGGCAGGGAAAATACCGATGTCGCCGGTGTATACAATAACCTGGGAGCCCTCCATCAGACATCGGGATACAATGGGCAGGCACGCGAAATGTATAACCAGGCACTGGAAATACATAAGGAAGTAAGCGATCCAAGGCATCCTGACCTCGGGCAATCTTACGGTAACCTTGCCACCGTACTGCACGAGCTTGGCGAGAATGACCAAGCCCTCAAGAACTACCAGGCTGCCATCCGGGTTCTCGAATCAAACCTGTCGGAGGACACCAAGACCTTTTCCATCGTGTTGGCCAACTTCGCATCGCTGATGCGCGATTTGGGCAAAGAGCGCAAAGCTCTCTCCATTGAAAAACGCGCGAACAAAATTCTGCGACGTTCCTCTGCTTAAACCCGGGCTTCTCTTCATGGCAGGCCGGCAATCAGCTTCTTCCAGGCTTGCACCTCCTCTTCCGGGGCGAAAAGAGGAGTGAGTTTCCGGCAGCTTTGGAACAACTCCCCAAGGAAACCATCTTCATTCTCGACCCGGGTAAGGAGTGCTGCCAGGCCGGCTGCATCACCAACCGGGAACAAGCCGCCATAATCATCGCCCACAAGCCCCGTGATTCCATCCACCCGGGTAGCAATAACCGGCGTGCCCTCGGTGATTGCCTCGCCGATGACCCTGCCAGCACCCTCGTTCCTGGAAGTCACCAGTAACATGTCACTCTGGGAAATAAGATCCCTCGACTCGGCCGGGTTTAATCCGCCGAGCCATTCATAACGTGGGTTACCCGCACTTTCCTCTCTTGCCCGATCATCGCTTCCACAATCCAGGGGAAAACCGGCATGGCGAACATATGCCCTGGAGCGCGCCGGCAGCAGGTTGAGCGCGGCTGGCGCCAGGAAGGGATCTTTCACTGCGCGCAGGTTTGCCACCACCGCGACATTAAACACACCCGGGTCCATTTCTAAGGTTGTCGCGCGACGGGAGGGCTTTACTCCCTGCACAATGACTTGAACCTTATCATGAAGGGCATCCGGAATCCTTTGCACCGCTTTACCCTGTAGAGCCACAAGTCGGTCCGCCATGCGCATTGACTGCAGGGATAAGTCAGATGCCACCGGGTAAATGTCTGTGCCGGTCAGGATCACAACAATCCTTGAGCCCGGGTTGTTGCGTGAGAAAGCCTCAATCTCAGGATGCATTTTTTCTGCATTGAGGGCGACCAGTAATCCGGCATGCCTGCCAGCGCAGCTGCTGCTTAATTCCACCTTGTGACCCAGTGCAAGGAGAACTTCCTTCCACTGCTCTGCAGAGCAGGCATTGCCGGTGACAGCATCCGCCCTCTCCGGATAGACTATAAGGACATCCATTCCCCTTTCTGATACTCAAGGAAACGGCGAAGTGCCAAGGATTATTCGTGGTCTCTGCCCCTATAGTGTTAGAATATATATAGTTTAAAAAATGAAACCATGAATCTTGGAGTCCAGTTATTTAATCTATCGATCATCGTAACCTTAATAGCTTTCGGCTTTGGGATATATCGATTAAGCATTGCAGTTAAAGAAAAAGGTAAGGGTAAAAAGAATTTTATTCTGACATTTATACCATTTTTGATTGTACTAATCGGCGTTTGGTTCTGTTACAACTTGGCCATTTCAATAGCTTATTAACCCCTTTGCCACACACCCTGAGCCATGATTCATAGCACCTGGTGCCAGACAATTGTCTGGTAACTGCATCTTGCTGCCCGGCTTTTCACGCCATACCCTCATCCAGTAAAAATGGACATTCCCAAAGGTAACTTCGAAGGCTTCATCTTCGATCACGATGGTACTTTATCACTCTCCATGCACGTGCACTTCGATGGCTGGATCGACTCCTTCCGAAAAAACGGCGGCAACTTCGAGTTTACCCGTGAGATTGCCCAGTCATACGCAGGCGTCGGCATGCACGACACGGTGGAGATCCTCAACGAGCGCTATGGTTGCAGCATGAACCCGCAACAAGTGGTCAAGGATCAGGAGGCTTACTTCTTTGCAAACCTCGACAAGGTCATGCCCTTCGAACCGGTAGTGAATTTTGCCCGCATGCAGACTGCTGAAGGGAAACCTATTTCCGTCGCCTCGGGAGGAGTTCGGGAAACGGTAATACGAACAATGGAAGCAGTGGGAATTGCGGATTTGTTCAGGATTATCGTCACTCAGGATGACGTGAAGCACAGCAAGCCCGCTCCCGACCTGTTCCTTCTGGCCGCGGAGCGCATGGGGGTTGCCCCTGAAAAGTGTTTGGTCTTTGAGGACAGTCACCTGGGAATTGAAGCCGCGAATCGCGCCGGTATGGCAAGTTGCCTTGTTCAGCCGGAGGATCCGGCTTGAAGCAAGGCAAAATGATCGGCGGATAACAGGTCAGTAAAGTCAACTAGGCCAGAATTTCCTTCACCACCCTCGCCTCCTCAACGCCGGTAAGTCGCTGATCAAGCCCCTGGTAACGGAACGTGAGCCTCTCATGGTGAATACCGAGCTGGTGCAGAATGGTTGCGTTCAGGTCTCGGATATGAACCGGGTCCTCA
>JAAESJ010000241.1 GCA_024229495.1 Verrucomicrobiaceae bacterium
CATCAAGGAGCAACCCGATCTTTGACTCATGCTCTCCGCTGACCTCCTCAACAATTCCCAGGCGCACCTCGCGATTCTCTCCGTCATCAAGGAGCAACCCAATATTTGACTCATTGTCCCCGGTCATTTTTTCAAGGTTAATAACCTTAAGGAATGTCGGACGGCCTGCGGCGGAGATGGCTGAAGCTAAATTCGAATCTGAAATCCTTACCCCGTAAAGAAGGGCGCCGGAAAGATTAACCCCGTCCAGATTGCAACCAATCAGTGATGCCCTTGCCAGGTCCGCTCCCTCAAGGTTCGCATCACGCAGATCCGCATCTTCAAGATTCGCCCCCCTAAGGTTAGCTTCCCTTAGGTCAGCACCCCTTAAATCAACTCCAGGCCCAACTTGATATCCATTAACAATCCCGGTGCCGTCCTGTCCAAGCTGAGACCATGCCGTCTTTACGCTGAATAAACACATCAATAAAATACAAGCAGGAAAGACAAAGCTCGACTTCATCAAAGTCGTGGACCTGCACTTCGCCGCTTTACCAGCTCGAGATAATTTAAAAAAATAACGGAAGGGCAATATCATCATCATAAAATAGATTACTGTTCATTGACGGCCGAAACTTGGACCGTATGCAGCAAAATATGTGGTTTTTCTTATCACCAACAAGGGGAAATTATCTTAATCGTCCCTAATACATTATCTTCAGGTGAAGCACTTCACCTTAGCGGACGCCTCATCCCGGTCGCAACCTCATGAATGTTACCTTGCCATCAGGACAAACTCCGAGTATCCAAGCCTTCCTGAAACCGGGAATGCTTTATTGGATATATGAACAGGCTGCATCTCTTTGAATTCCATGAACGCAGTGAATGCCCCGGGTTTATCAGGGACTCGGTGGTAGAAGCACTCGGACGAGGTCTCAGGAGGGGTGGTTTTTCTGCCGTCATGGGCCCCGCCTTCGAGGAATTCTTAAAAATCGCAGAGCCTGCTCATGTCCTTGACCTATGCAGCGGTAGCGGGCAACCAACCGCAAACCTGATTCAATGGCTCAAGGCAAAAGAAAGTCCACTCCCACAGTTCATCCTCTCTGATCTCTTCCCCAATCTCGCAACACTGAAAACAACCTGCGATGAAGAGCCTGATTCCCTGAAAGTCCAAGCCCCCCCGGTAAACGCAATCGAAGTTCCCACCGGTATTAAACATGACGCCAGAATGCTGGTAAACGCATTCCATCATTTTGACAAGGAACAGGCGCGGAAAATACTTGAGAATTGCTCTTCTGAGAAGAAATCAATCTTCATCTTTGAGTGCTCACCCCGCGGATTCCGTAGACTCACAAGACTGGCTCTGAGCATGCCCGCAGTGCCACTGGCAATACTTGCTAACCCGTTTCTGGCACGTCGCCAGAAGTTGCTGAAGTTTATTTTCACCTACTTGCTTCCATTAATCCCTATCGCCTTCACTTGGGATACCATCGTTACCAATTTACGCACCTACTCCGAACCCGAATGGAAAATCCTGACACAATCCATTACGGGATATCGATGGAGCTACCGAGAATACCCCTTTGGCAGAAATGCACGCGCCGTCGCCTGCTATGGAGTCCCCATACCGGAATCAGCACAGCCCACGGGCACCTCCAAAAAACACAAAGGACTCTGAGCCGTCATTAATTACTTCACTTTGATACGCTCACAAAGCCATGGTAGTATATCGGCAAATAATTACCCCCATGCATTCCCCCCCCATCCTCAGCCGCCTGCTCCAAGTCAGCCCCCTGATGGTCGCACTATTACTGGCCTTTTGCACAGAACAGGTCTCCGGTCATGGCTCCATCAGTGACCCCGTCAGCCGCGTATATCGGATCTTTCAGGAGAATCCCGAGTCACCAAAAAGCGCGGTATCTGCTGCCGCTATTGCAACAACCGGTACGCAGGCCTTCTACGACTGGCATGAGGTCAGTCGCATGGTTCCGGGATATGACCCTGCCAGCATCGAACCCTACCGTGCCATCATCCCCGACGGCCAACTACCCGGGGCCGGGCGAGACAAATACGCCGGCCTGAACCTGGTTCGTGATGACTGGCCTGCCACGCCCGTCAACCCCGGGCTCTACCCGGTTGTCTTTGATGCATGGGTGCCGCATGACCCAAGCTATTTTCTGGCCTTCATTACACGTGCAGGATGGACTCCCGACCAGGCGTTGGGTTGGGATGACCTTGAGCCCCTTCCCGGTGCCGAGCGAATGGTCCGCGACGATCACTACTACCGGTTCACCGTTGACCTTCCTCAACGCAAGGGACATCACGTCCTCTACGTTATCTGGCAAAGGATTGATCCCGCAGGAGAGGTGTTCTTCTCCACCAGTGATCTCGACTTTGGAGACGGAACCGGGAACGGGAACGAAGGAGCAGATCCCGATGACAATCCCCTCGTCCCGCACGACATAAGGGCAGAGGTGGACTTCTCCGTTCAAAGTGACTGGGCTTCCGGTTTCACCGCCGAGGTTGAAATTACCAATATTGCGGACCATCCCATCAATTCCTGGGAACTGGAATTCGAAATCGAGCAGGAAATCTCCTCCTTCTGGAATGCGGAACTTATCAGCCGTGAGGACAACCACTACACGGTCAAGCACGTAGGCTGGAACCAGTCAATCCCTGCAGGAGGATCTATCATCTTCGGGTTTACCGCCACACCGGGAAGAATTGAAACCATAACGCCTTCACACCTTGCCCTCAACGGCATATCCCTGCATACCCATGACCATGGGAATCCGCCCCCTCCATTCCTTCTGAAGATCGGCGTCACCCGGCTACCTTCCGGAACAATACAGCAACTCAACCTGAGCTTCCCCGCTGTTGAAGGACATTCCTACAGCATTGAGGAATCCACCGACTTGATCGACTGGCTACCCCGCGAAACCGGCATCCATGGCGAAAACGGCATCATCATGCGCGATTACCCTGCAACCGCCGGCCTTAAGCGCTTTTACCGTGTCCGCAAAGAGCACGAGTGAGACCTCTCACCGTTACCGGAATCACTTACGCCGTGGCTCGACACCAAGAAGATTGCGAACAAAGAAATCCTGTCGGCGACGCCGGAGATAAGGAGTTTCTCCTACACCGTGCCCGGCTCCAGGAACAACCACCAGGTCAAAGTCCTTGTCTGCCTTGATCAACGCATCGACCACCTGCATGGTGGATGCCGGATCAACATTCGTGTCCAGTTCCCCGACGGTAAGTAATAGCTTTCCCTCCAGTTTATGTGCATGGGTTACGTTGGAATTCTCCGCGTAGTGGGGTCCCATCAATCCCATCCAGCCCTCATTCCAGTGAATCTTATCCATACGGTTATCATGGCATCCGCAATCCGCTGCTGCTGCTTTGTAGAAGCCGGGATAAAACAACATGCCTCCAAGCGCATTTTGCCCGCCGGCAGAACCTCCATAGATACCAACATTTGAAATATCCATGAAGGAATATTTTTTTGCCGCTTCCCTGATCCACGGAATACGGTCAGGGAACCCGGCGTCCTTCAGGTTCTTCCAGCAGACATCCAGGAACGCCTTGGAGCGCCAGTTGGTCCCCATGCCGTCTATGACGACAACAACAAAGCCAATCTCAGCGAGGTCCATGGCAGTGAAAAAGCTGTAGAAGCGCTTCGGCACATACTGTCCATGAGGACCGGCATAAATTTTCTCGATAACCGGGTAAGTCCTTGAAGGGTCAAGATTGGACGGGAAATGAATCACTCCCCAGATATCCGTCTTTCCATCACGCCCCTTTGCCGTGAAGCGCTGAGGCATTGACCAACCTTCGATAGCCTGTAATTGACTGATATCAGCCTCTTCCAGCCGACACACCAGGCCACCGTCATCGCTGCGACGCAATTCATGAACGGGAGGAAGGTCGACCCGTGAATAGCGGTCGATGAAAAACCTTCGGTCCGGCGAATAACGGACGTCGTGCGTCCCATCACCTTCCGTCAGGCGCACCAGCCCGCTACCATCGAAATTAATGCGGCAAAAGTGCACATGGTATGGATCCTGGTCCCCGTCCATGCCACAGGCTCGAAACCAGACTTGCTGCTTTTCGGGATCAACACGATCAACCCCCCTGACCACCCATTGCCCGCCGGTAATCCGGCTCTTGATTTCACCCGTCCTTGCATCAAAGAGATAAAGGTGATTCCAGCCGTCCCGTTCTGACATCCAGATAATCTCCTCCCTCCCGTCCAGGAAAGCGACGAACTGCTTCTGGAAATAATTCACAAACGTATCCGGAATTTCCTCAATCAAGGTGCGTGCTGCCCCATCCAGAGCAGACACCTCCACAATACGCAGAACCTGATGACCACGTTGATTGTAGATGAAGGTGAACCGGGAGGAATCCAGCGCCCAACGCAGCCGGTCAATCTGCCAGGGTTTTGCATAAAGCCTGTCATCAATAGTAATTTCGCGTCTCTTCACCAGGCTGAAAAGACGGGGCTTGGTAATGGAGATCCTGTCTCCCGGCTTGGTGTAGCGCCATGATTTCAATCTTGGTTGCAACTGCTTTTCCGGAGATGACTCGACAGCATGAACAATGTGCTCAACCCCCGCAATCGTCTGCATGGCTACAAAATGCCGTGAGTCAGGCGCCCAGTAGACCTGGAGCTTTTCCACCGACCCGTTGTCGGTGAAGGAAATGCGTGTCTTCCCGTCCAGTGACTGGCCGATGATATTCCCTTCGGTGAGGGCAACTTTCCATTTGCGATCCGGTGATACACTCCCCTTTCGGCTATACCGGTTCCGATGACCTCCGCCCGGCTTGCTGCCCTTGATCGGCTTGCTGAGTTTACCCGAATGCCTGATAAATTCGCCCGACTCGGGATCAAGGCAAAAAGCACGCCCTCCGGCATGCACCAGGATGCGCCCGTCCCCATCAAGCTCCATCGCCTCCACGTTTACTTCCCCAGGCTCGAACTTACGTCCGGTTTCACGTTGCAGCACAGCTGCCACTTTCTCCCCCGCAACAACGACCTTCCCCCGGCAATTGACAGCATCGACAAAGACAAATTGCGAACGACCCCCGGGCAATTCATTACGATACCAGAACTGACTTCCCCCGACGACCCATCGCGCCTCAACCTTACCCCGGCACAACTTCCCATCAGCCTCTTTCCTCAGGTTGGAAGCGCGCTGGTAATCCTCAAGAGTTCCCTGGGCCGGCAACCCGGTTGCCAATGCAAGGAATCCTGCAAGACGGGCAATGATAAAGCATCCGTGCCAATGCCCATGAATCCCGGGTTGGCTGAAGCCTGAACGAGTATCTTTCATTCTATCGGGGCCCCTTCTCCTCGCGCATGCTTGCAAAACAACTCAACTCCTGACGCTCCACCCGGATCAGCCAATAATATCCTTTATCACCCGGGATGACTCCACACCGGTGAGTTTCTGGTCGAGCCCCTGGAAAGGGAAAGTCAGCCTGTGATGATCAACCCCAAGAAGGTGGAGCATCGTGGCGTGCAGATCCCGCACGTTCACAGGATCCTCAACAACGTTATAACTGAAATCATCAGTCTTGCCGTAATGCATCCCTCCCTTGGTCCCACCGCCGGCAACCCATCCGGAAAAGCAGCGGGGATGATGATCTCGTCCATAAACATCTCGTGTAATGTTTCCCTGCCCAAAGACAGTGCGCCCAAACTCGCCGGCAAAGACAACCAATGTGTCCTCGAGCAGTCCCCGCTCCTTGAGATCCTTCAACAAGGCCGCCGTAGGCTGGTCAACATCACGGCACTGCCCTCTCATGTTGTCCGGCAATCGGGTATGGTGGTCCCAACCCCGATGGAAAAGCTGCACAAACCGCACGTCCCGCTCAGCCATCCTGCGGGCAAGGAGGCAGTTTCTTGCGTAAGAACCCGGCTTATTCACCTCAGGACCATACATTTCCAATACATGCTTCGGCTCGCCGGAGATATCACTCAGTTCTGGCACCGAAGACTGCATGCGAAAAGCCATCTCCTGTTGTGCAATGGTCGTTTGAATCTCCGGGTCCCCTATCTCACCATGATGCTTACGGTTTAACTCCCCCAGGGAATCCAGCATGCGACGCCGGACACCACCGTCAATTCCCTTCGGGTTGGACAAGAACAACACCGGGTCACCCGTAACCTGAAAGGATGTTCCCTGGTGCTTGGATGGAAGAAACCCGCTACCCCACAAGCGCGCATAGAGAGCCTGGACATTGACCCGCCCGCTCCAGAAAGCCGAAGGCATAACAACAAAGTCAGGCAAATTCTTGTTCAAGGTACCAAGCCCATAACTCAACCAGGCACCCATGCTCGGCTTCCCCGGTATCTCCGAGCCTGTACAAAATGATGTCTTGCCGGGATCATGGTTAATCGCATTGGTATTGAAAGAATGGATAAGGCACAGGTCATCGGCCACCGTTGATAAGTGAGGCAACAACTCACTGAGCCAGATACCGCTCTTGCCCTGACGAGCAAACTTGAACATCGTCGGGGCAACCAGCTGTTGCCTGCCACGCGTCATCGTGGTAACGCGCTGTCCCTTGCTTATTGACTTTGGCAACTCGGTTTTAAAGAGCTTGTGGAGGTCCGGTTTATAGTCAAAAAGATCGACCTGACTTGGCGCCCCGGCCATGAAGAGGAAGATGATCCTTTTTGCACTGGCCTTATGGTGTAAAGCCGACCCGGCGGCAATTCCCTCAGGAGAAACCAGCGAGGAAAATGCAGCGGCACCAAGCCCCATCCCGGAATTCAACAGGAATGAACGCCGCGACTGCAGGTCAGCATGCATGTTAACGTGATCTTTCATCTCATTCACGGGTCTTGGTAATATCCAGGTTATAGAGCGTATTTACCAACACTGTCCAGGCTGCCAACTGTGCCTTTTTAGCCGCATCGGACAAGGGCACCCCGCTGCAGATGTCATCTGCCAGCGAGGGGGTCGTCAGGTATTTCGCATGAAGGTTCTCAATGAGTGTCGCAAGAACCTCCTGCTCCCGGGCATCAGGAAGTTTAGAGGTTACTGTCTCGTAGACAAATGCCAAGCGCTGCACGGCACTGGCATCTTGGGGACCCAGAGCCTGTAGGGCAAGTTTCCGGGCTGCCTTCAGGTATTCTCGCTCATTCAAGAGAAGCAATGCCTGCGAGGGCGTATTGGTCCGCTCCCGGCGTGACGTGCACGCGTCCCTGATCGGAGCATTGAGTATTGTCATTTGTGGCGGCGGCATCCCACGCTTCCAATAGGTATAAAGACTCCTGCGATAGACAGCCTCGCCACTATCCGCCTTAAACCGCTCCCCGATCATGGTTACCGCCTTCCACAATCCATCAGGCTGGGGAGGTTTCACACTCCGTCCGTACATCGTGTTTACCAGCAACCCGCTGGTAAAAAGAATTTGGTCTCTTATCATCTCGGCATCCATTCGAAAGCGTGATCCCCGAGCAAGCAACCGGTTCTCGGGATCCTTTTTGAATTGTTCAGGATCTGCGCCGGAGGCTTGCCGGTAAGTTTTTGACAGAACGATCCTCTTAACCAGAGCCTTGATATCCCAACCGGAATCAATGAATGAAACCGTAAGGCAATCAAGTAATTCGGGATGACTGGGAACCTCACCCTGCGCTCCAAGGTCTTCGGAGGTCTTCACCAACCCCACACCGAAAAACTGCTGCCAGAAGCGATTGACCGCAACGCGCGCAGTAAGCGGGTTCTCACGGTCAACAAACCACTCTGCAAGGTCCATTCGTGAAGCGACCTCGCCACTCTTCTTCAGGGAGGCTAAGAACCCGGGGGTATTACGCACAACCTCTTCACCGGGATCATCGTAGCGACCACGCTTCATGATGTGGGAGGCGCGCACTTCCTTACGTTCCTTCATCACCATCACACGGGGAATCTCACGATCTATGCGGTCCCGCTCGCTCTTCAATCCCTGCTGCTTTGCCACCAGTTCCCTGGCTTCCTGCATCAGTCCCTTTTTCTTCTCAGGATCGGCCTCATCAGTCGCCCGCTTCTTTGCCTCCTGCGCATCAGGACCAATCCGGGCCAACTCACCATCAAGCTCCTTGATCCTGTTCTTCTGCTGCGGTGTCCCAAGCATCGCAAAGGGTGGCTGCAGACCGTTTTTGGGAGCCCCTGAGGTTTCCGAAGCAGCGTCGATGTTGTTGAAGAAGGCAAACAATGAATAAAAATCCTTCTGGGTAAAAGGATCATACTTATGGTCATGACATGAAGCACAATGAACGGTTATCCCCATGAAGGCAGTACCAACAGCGGTAACACGGTCTACAACATTCTTGAAAAAGCTCTCCTCCGGCAATGCCGTGCCGCGATCAATGATCAGATGAAGGCGATTGAAGCCTGAGGCCGCCAACTGGTCATTGCTTGCCTCAGCAAACAGATCACCGGCCAGCTGATAACGAACGAAATCATCATAGCCAAGGTTCTCATTAAAAGCCCTTATCACCCAGTCACGGTAAGCGGAATGATTACGGAAGAAGTCCTTGTGCATACCATTGGTATCGGCAAAGCGCACCAAATCCAGCCAGTAGCGGGCCATATGTTCACCGAACCCACCACTTGCCATCAAGCGGTCTACAAGCTGCTCATAAGCCTCCGGATCATCATTAACAACAAATGCCCTGACATCCTTCCTGCTTGGCGGAAGGCCGGTGAGATCAAAACTCAGACGACGAATCAAGGCTCGCTTGTCCGCCTCTTCCGATGGAGAAATTCCTTCATCCTCCATTCGCTTCAATACATGTAAATCAACTGGGAGTTTACTCCATTCCCGATTCTTCACCTGCGGAACCTCGGGCATCCTTGCCGGCACGAATGACCAGAAATTCTCATAGCGGGCACCACCTTCAATCCATTCCCTGACCAAATCCTGCTCAGCCTTGGACAAGGGCTTCTTATGCGACTTGGCAGGCGGCATTAAATCATCGGCATCACCCGTTGTGACTCGATCCCATAAAGCGCTTTGCGCAATTGATCCCGGCTTTACCGCCGTTGATCCATCGTGCACCCGGTAGGCTCCTTCCGGACCATCGGCCCGATCCAGCCTCAGCTTTGCCTTGCGCTCACCCGCGTCCGGGCCGTGGCAGGCAAAGCACCGATCAGAGAGGATCGGCCGAATGTCGCGATTGAATGAAACCTCCCGCGCAAAGACACCGGAAGACAAGGCAAGTAAAATTGCCCAGAAACAAAACAATCTCCGCCTGAATGCACCCATCAAAATCATGTTCGCTTTATTCTATAGGAATGTGTCACCCCGGTCACGCAAAGAAATAAAATTCACTGGAACTGCATGAGATCATTCAATAACCTCTGTCGTAACGTAGATATTCAATAGTTAAGGTCCATCACACACAACATCCGCAGCATCATTGAATCCACCCAACCGGACTTCTTCGGTAAGCCCACAGCTCAATGCTCAAATTCCATCCAGTTATTCTCCTTAGCCTTATCATTTTCCTCGCACGGGGGGAAATGTCTCAGGCCAAAGAAAACTGGCCCGGATGGCGAGGCCCCCGGGGGGACGGAAGCGCTGAAAACGATCAACGCCTCCCGGTGAAGTGGAATGTGGAGGATAATGTCATTTGGAAAACAAAGCTTCCCGGAAAGGGTCACGCATCACCCATTATTTGGGAGAACCATATATTCCTGATCTCAGCGCTGACCGACACAAGAGACAGGGTTTTAATCTGCATTAACCGGACGAATGGAAAAACGCTTTGGCAAAGGACGGTTTTAAAGTCACCCCCAGAGAGAATCCATAAACTCAACAGCCTAGCATCGAGCACCCCTGTCACCGACGGAAAATATGTCTATGTAAGCTTTCTGGATCGCAAAGAAATGTTCATTGCCGCTTATGACTTTTCAGGAAACCAAATATGGAAACAACGCCCGGGCATCTTCTCAAGCATCCACGGCTATTGTTCAAGCCCTATCCTCTGGAAAGAAAAACTGATCATCAATGGCGACCATGACGGCGACGCCTACCTCGTGGCTCTTAATCACCTTGACGGCAAGATGATCTGGAAAACATCCCGTCCTAACAAGACGCGCAGTTACTGCACCCCAATCATTCGCCGAATTGACAACCGCACACAGATGATCCTATCCGGTAGCAAATCAGTAGCCAGTTTTGATCCTGACACCGGCAAGCAACACTGGATTATTGATGGTCCGACCGAACAGTTCGTTGCCTCCCTTGTCTACAACGGAGATTTATTATTCATGACCTGCGGATTCCCCGAACGACACATGATGGCGATCAGACCGGACGGCAAAGGCAATGTCACAGACACACACGTCGCCTGGCGAACGACCAGGAGCGCCTCCTATGTGCCATCACCCGTTTCCATTGGCCCACATTTTCTGGTTGTCTCCGATAGCGGAGTGGCGAGCTGCTTCATTGCCGAGAGCGGAGAAAGGCTTTGGAACGAACGACTTCCTCGCCGTCACAGTGCCTCCGTAATTTCCGCTAACGGATTGGCTTATTTCCTCTCCGACCAGGGAATCATGAGTGTCGTCCGCCCCGGAAAGGACTTTGACCTGGTGGCACGTAATGAACTGGGTGAACAGTGCAACGCTTCACCGGCGATTTACGACGGCCATTTCTATATCCGCGGTGACAACCACCTTTACCGTATAGGGACGAAATAACTGCTGCCGCCGCCCGGCCCCCGCTCACCTCTTTTTTTTGCCACCTTTGGCTTTGACAACGGGTCCGGCCATTGGGGGAGTTTCAAAAAAACGGCCGTCCTCAATGAGTCTGGGATCCTTTGTTTTCTTTAGCTCATCCATCAAGCGGTTACGAAGGGCGGTAACGGTCTCCCGGTAACCGGCAACACTCGCCATGTTCTTCATCTGGTGAGGATCACTTTTAAGCTCATAGAGTTCCTCGCGGGGACGTTTCCCGTAGGCCCTCGTAAAGAAAGGCTCCACTGAGGGCTTCTGTCGATTGGTCACAATCCATGCCTTGGTCGGGCCGGCATCCTCATCGGCAATGGTGACAAAAGTATTGGCAGTAAGGCTGCCGATGTCTGGCTCTTTGTCAGTTCCCAGATGATAGTGATCTCCCAGCGGGTAACGATCCGGCTTAAAATTGATGATAAACAAGTGATCCCGTGTGCGGATCGCCCTTTGCGGATAGGGCAGTTGGCCGGCCCGGGAACTGGCAACGTGTCTTTCACGACCGATGAACACCTTGTCTCTCGATTTATCAACAAGGCCATTATCAGGCGATAGCAACGTCGGCCAAATGGATCTGCTTGTCATCACCGGCGGAACCTTTACTTTGCCGGATTCAAGAAATGTGGCCGCTAGATCCGGCAACGTTACCAAGTCATCAACCACTCGACCTCCCTTAACCCCGGGACCGGCAACAGCAAGTGCCACACGTGCACCAAAATCATACAGGTTACACTTTCCGTGGGGAAAGCCAGCGGGTCCATGGTCTCCGGAAACGGCAACGATGGTATTCTCATATTCTCCGGCCTTGCGCAGTTCCTCCACAAGTACTCCCAGGGCCATGTCAAATGCCATCGCCTCACCGAGGTAATCGGCAAAATCCTCACGAACTTCAGCAACATCAGGCAGAAAGGGCGGTAATTTCCCCTTCAATTTGTCAGGATCAATAGCCCAAAGCGATTTCCCGGAACCCTTGATCCATTTCCTGTGAACATTTGTCGGCCCGAACCAGTAGGCAAAAGGCTGGCCTTTTTTCCTTCCCGCGAGCATGTCCCTGAAATTACCCCGCACCTGATTCATCAGGACCTGCTTGGCAGCCATTAAACTTTTACCCCCTTTAACCAGGTTTGTGACTGTCTGCGAAAATCCATTGAAACTGCTCCCCGCCTTGCTGTAAGAATTGACCACTCCTCCATATGGAGCATCACGGGGAGTTCCCGGTGACCAGACTTTCCAAGTGTATCCAATATGATAACCACTTTTCTTCAGGAGCAACGGCCAGGTGGGAATCGAAGCATCCCACTGTGCACCCTGCAGGATTGCTGCTCTTCCGGTACGCCAGAAATGCTGACCCGACAGGATGGAGCTACGACATGGAGTGCATGAAGGCGCGTTGACAAATGCATTATTAAATAACACTCCTCGCTTGGCGATGTAATCAAAGTTGGGAGTCAGGATCACGTCATTCTCAGCTCCCTGTCCATCGGCCTTCGCATAGGAAGAGGCATGCCGCCCCCAGTCATCAGCAAAGGCAAAAAGAATATTCGGCCGGGAACCTTCCTGTGCCAGAGAACAGGAAATACCGGAAATAAACACGGCCATTAAAAACAGTTCTTTATGCATCTCTACTCAGGATTAATTTTTCTTTCTTGAAGGCAGAGCTGAAAATAATCATTGCCCCGCCAGGGCCTTCCAGTCGGCAAGTGTGCCCTGTGATTTTTGATACTCCATGAGGATTTTCCAATGCCCTTTTTCCTTTACGAGCAATGCCTGGAAATGCACATATTCCTGAGTAGACTCACCTTCGGCGTTAACGGTCGAATAGAGGAATATGCCTGTCTCATGCGCCGTGGTCTCATCACCGAACCTCTGAGAGAAGCGGAACTTCACATCCGACTTGATCTTGCCTGATTTGGTATCCAGAAATCCCTGCTTCCAGCGGGCAAGGGCCTTGCTCAGCGGCACGCTCGATCCTTTCGATCCCGACACAAGTACACCGCGCTCATGACATGTTGCCTGGTAGCCTTCAAAATCTCCCTCCCTGACCGATCGGGAAACCTCAGTCCAGTAGGCATCAAGTTGCGCCTGCCTTGAAACTCCGGCAGCGTCATCCCCGGCAATCAAAGGCCCGGGAATTACAACCAGCCAAAACGCAACAACCAATGGGAAAAAATCATGTAGGACTCTCATCATGGAAGGAGATTAACACGGCCACCACGAAGGCGACAAGTGATCTGATCGCCCATTATTCACCTTTCGCTGATCGTTAAACGGCAAATGCGTGAAAAAAGTGGCTATATGGACAAACCTTGCCCGCAGCCACGGCGGAGGTAAAGTGAACACTCTCTTCAGTTTCCATGATCGCACCCACCTCCATCAATACTCTTTTGGTTGCACTGCTCATTGCCTGGACAAGCGGGCTTGCCGGTGCCGAGAGGAAACCACCCACAACATCCGGCAACCATGACCGGTGGCAACGAAGCTTTGCCGCCGGCTTCACCGACGACGACGGTGCCTGGGCCGGAGGGTCTGAAATCATGCACCTGGCCGCGCATAAGGGAAAGCTTTTCGCCTCAAACGGCTACTGGGTCGATTCACGGTGGGAAATCCCGCCAGATGGACAAAAACAATCCGCGCAGGTGCTTCGCCTCGATGGCGCACATGCCGGCTGGCAGGTCGACCTCGACATGGGAAAGACAAACAACCTGGGGCTTCAATACATGAAGGGAAATATCCTGAAGTCGGTTACGTTCACCCGGGATATGTCAGGCAAACTCCTTCCCCAGCCAAAAAATCTTCTGGTAATGGCAGCAGGGGCCAACTTTGAACGTGGTGGGGCCGTCTCTGCCTGGACACGCAATGACACAAATGGCACATGGACCCACGCACTGGTCAGGCACGGGTCCAGCGCCGGCGGGATACGTTGGGTTCCACGGGATATGGAGGTATATCAAGACAAGGTTACAGGCGTTGAACACCTGGTCATGTCGCTCGGGAACCCGGGAATCATCACCGGCGTCTATGATGCTTCCATGCCTGGAAAAATTCGCTGGAGCAGAGACCTGGAATACCCGTTTTTAAAGGCGGGAAGCTTCAAAACCCGTCCGCTGGGCATGGCGCAGGCTAACGGATCACTCTTTTTTTCCGAGGGGGACTCGATCTACCGGAGGAACGATGGCAGACATCCTTCCTACACCGAGATTCTTGATCTCTTCGCAGACACTGACACCGATGTTGGCGGCATCCGCGGCCTTACCAGTGTCAAGAATCCCAATGGCCGCGGTCAATCCCTGCTCTTCCTTTGGGCCCCCGGGGAACGCTCAAGGAGCCAGATCAAGCGTCTTGATCCTGATGGCAACGGAGGCTTCACCATTCATAACGAGGAGGAAATCGCCAGGCTCATGGGCAAGGCCCTGGGTGTTGAGATTGCCTATACGCTTGGAGCACATAACATGATGTATCCGGTGACAGACCCGGTAAGCGGCAAAACATCTCACCTGATCGGATTTCAGGGCAATATTCGCGGCAAGCACCACCTGCGATGGGCAGGCAGCGCCCTTTACGCGGGAGCAATGTATGCCATCCGCCACCCTGACAAGAGTTATTCTGTCCACGAAGTAAACAATTCTTACAGGCAAGGCAAACAGGTCCTGGTTTCACCGCGCACATTCTGCCTCTCCCCCTTTGACGATGGAGAGATCTACATTGGCGGCCACGACTCGAGTCGCAAGATTTCCGACAACATGGCTTGGGTCTATAAAGCGCCCCTTGCAGTTGCCCTTGGCAAAATGAAAGGCCTGGACAGTGCCCCGCCAGCACCGCCGGCGCAACCGCTACCCCGGTTACTGGAGGGTCCGGTTTATGAACTGCGCATTTACGCCGCCAACGAGCACCGATTCGCCCACCTAATCAAACGTTTCCGCGAACACACAGACCGCATCTTCAAAAAACACGCCCTCGAGCCCGTGGGCTACTGGATTCCAACAGAGGGCCCGCCCAAAAAACGCAGGCGCTTCATCTACATCCTCAAACACGCCTCGCGTTACGATGCCTTTCGCAACTGGAACAAGTTCTCCAACGACAAAGAGTGGCAGGCGATACTTGACCTGCCGGAGTTCAAGGGGTTGCTGACTGAGAAGCCCACAAGCATCTTCATGACCCCCAATGATTACCAGGTCATAAATATGGACAAAGCTCCAAGCCAGGGAAGCTCCTATGAATTGAGGACATACACTACCAACCCCGGCAAGCTTACGGCTCTGAACTCCCGCTTTTCCAACCACACAACCCGCCTCTTTGAAAAACACGGCATCCGCAACATCGGCTACTGGACACCACTTGAAAAACCGGACTCGGAAAACACCCTGATTTATCTCATCCACCACACCAGTCGGAAGCAGGCCGACGCCAACTGGAAAGCATTTCGCACCGATCCAGAATGGCAGGAAATTGCCCGGGAATCGCTGGCAAAAGGGCAGATTCTCGCAACTCGACCGGATCATATTTACCTAAAGCCCATGGAGTTCTCACCGCTAAAATAACCTCACCCCTTACCTGATCATCCTGCCCACAAAACCCTTCAGGCCACGTGATCTTCTAACACGTGCCATCATTAACCCCATGTGCCATAGTAAATCCATGTCCAAGGAGCAAGCCCCCTATTCAACGGTAATCATTGCCGTCCTATGCATCGGCATGTTATCAGGAAAAGCAATCGCGCAAACGACTCAACCCGCTGAAGGGAATCGCGATCCAAGATTCCGCCCGGATCGTGGGGACGTCGCCGGCAACTTAATGCGCACCCTCCCCGTCATTGTCGCACTTGACACCGACGGGAATGGTGAAATATCAACAGCTGAAATCGAGAACGCAGCCGCCTCCCTGAAAAAACTGGATGGAAACCTTGACGGCAGACTCACCAATGATGAATTGCGCCCCAAGTTTGCAAGCAACTCCAAAACCCCGGCCAAAAATAGCACTCTCCCTGCATCCCCTGTGAAACCCCTTCCAACCACAAGGCCTCTCCCCCGGGTTCCCGGAAAAATTGCAGGGCTTGCGCCCCGGAAAATCCTCAAGCTATTCGGCGCACAAGGAACGGAAGGCGTAGACCAGCGCACAATGGCCGGCTATCGCCGAGTCTTCGGTTTCACTGACTTCAACAAGGACGGACGCCATTCAAAAGAGGAATATATCGATGGCGGTCGCTACCTGACGCGCGAGTCCAGATCCGGCATTTTCCAGGCATCCGACTCAAACCGCGACGGCTTCGTTTCTGAAAACGAATATGTAGAGAATCGAATCATTACTGACGAGGCAAAGGAAATCTTCAGCGAAATGGATGCTGATAATGACAACAGGCTGACTACTGAAGAGTTCATGACCAGCAGCAAGCTGAAAGACAAAAAGCTGGCAACCGAAGTATTCGATGCGTTGGATGGAAATAGAGACGGAGAGTTGAACCTTCCCGAATACCTTCGGGTCTGGGGACAATGGGCCCGAAATTAATGACTAAAGCTACCACCTCCCCCGCTTTAGATAATGCCAGCACCCAAGGATCCGATACACACGGTCTTGGCATTCCTCAACGTGCACTCTTCCTGATCTTCACGCTATCGGGCATCTCCGCGCTGTTTTATCAACTGATCTGGCAACGGGCATTACTCACCATATTCGGCAGCAATATCGAATCCGTCACGGTTGTTGTGTCTGCCTTCATGCTGGGCCTGGGCATCGGCAGCATAGCGGGAGGAGCTATCTCCAAGCGCCCGGGAACGCAACTATTGCTTATTTTTGCAACAGTTGAGATCGCTATCGGCATCTATGGCGCTTTTTCCCTGCACCTTTTCCAATGGGTCGGCCACTTCACCGCAAACAGCGGAACATTTCAAACCGGGTTACTCACCCTGACGCTAATCCTGATACCCACACTCCTGATGGGAAGCACGCTCCCTCTACTCGTTGCCCACTGTGTCAACGTCTCGAAAAATGTCGGGCGTTCCGTCAGCACACTCTATTTCGTCAACACCCTTGGAGCAGGTATTGGCGCTTTCCTCGCAGCCTTTGTATTCCTCGGCATGCTCGGCCTGACCCGCTCTGTCTACCTTGCCGTAACTCTCAACCTCCTCGCAGGAGTGACCATCCTCTACTTCAGGCGCAAGGACGCCTCTCGACCGGCATGAATCCCCGATTCCTGGCTGCCCTGCTACTGGTTACCCTCACTGGTTTCATCTCGTTAAGCTACGAGATCTGCTGGGTAAGGCTCTACTCCTTTGTCACCGCGTCCCGTGCCTGGGCATTCGGCGCAATGCTTGGCACATACCTCATCGGCCTAGCTCTGGGCTCGCTCTGGAGCCTGCGCTTCCAGGATGCAGATAATGGAAACAACCCAAAGCACCTTCGTGCACTCTCCCTCTTCGTGCTTGCGGCAAATACGATCGGTTTCCTTGTCGCCCCGCTTGTCTCATGGTTAGCCACCCTTATTCCATATCAATCGGTTGAAACGGGACAGGGAGCAGTCATGGCACTGGCCACTCTGCCACTCATTGCAATATCAGCCGCCCTGCTCGGAGCCACACTTCCCCTCATCTGCCACTTTGCCATCGCCCCCGATGAGAAAGCCGGCGCGCGACTCTCCTATCTCTACCTCGGCAACATTATCGGCTCAGGAGCCGGCAGCCTTCTGACCGGCTTTATCCTGATGGATCATCTGCAAATGCAGCAGATATCCGTCTTACTCGCCTTCCTCGGCCTTATTCTATCAGCAGGGATTGCCTTCTATTCGAAACTTCACGGCATCCAACTCGCAAAAAGGCTTGCCTTAACTGCCATCGCAGGACTCGCAATCCTTATAACGGCTCCATATCTCTTCAACGGCCTCTTTGAGCGCCTTCAACTGAAATCCAGTTATCATCATGATGAGCGGTTCGACCTCATCGTCGAGAGTCGGTTCGGCGTCGTCACCATTGATCGGAACCGCAAGATCTATGGCGGCGGAATTTATGACGGCTACATCGGAACTGGTCTCAAGCCAGGCTCATGGATGGTTCGCCCTTATTTTCTCTCCGCCGTCCATCCTGCACCCAAGAAGGTCCTGGTCATTGGGCTCTCCGGAGGAACATGGACACAAATACTCGCCCACAATCCGCACGTCGAGAACATCACGGCTGTCGAGATAAACGCCGCATACAGCGAACGGGTCATCCCACGATACGCCGAGGTTAGGTCAATCCTTACCAACCCCAAGGTCGAGATTGTCATTGATGACGGCCGACGTTGGTTGCGCAACCATCCTGAAGAGAAATTCGATGCCGTAATCGCCAATGCAACCTACCACTGGCGCGAACATGCCAGCAGCCTGCTTTCCAGAGAATTCATGGAGCAAGTCAAGGCCCATTTGAATCCGGGAGGCATTTACCTTTTCAATGCCACAGGCTCAGATCGCGCGGCAAAAACTGCCCTAGAAGTCTTCCCTGACTGCGCCCTACTCCTCAACAACATTCTGGCCAGTAACGCACCCCTGAGTTACGACAAGGACCGGTGGCGCAAAACACTCGCCGCCTACAACTACGAAGGCAAGCCGCTCTTTGAAAGCAGCAATGGCAAAGATCTCGAAAACTTGGAGGAAATCTTATCCATCATCGACAATCTGGGAGTCAGGGAAGTCGCCACAGAAAAACGCCTGTGGACAAGGGAGATTCTGGAGAAGGATTCAGGAACCATGAAAGCCCGTCCCATCACCGATGACAACCTGGGGCACGAATTCTGGTATCATTAGACTGCTCACATGTGCAACCAGAACCTGACACCGTGTACTGCCACACTCTCAAGGATTATTCGTCGATTTTTGTCACCATCAGGATCTCTTTTTCCCCTGACTGATTCCTATGCATTAATAATCCTGATCTAGAAAGTGAGAGCACATGTCACTTGCCTGATGCAGCATGTTCTCATTATCCGTTCGCAGTTTCCTGCAAAGAATGACCGCCATCGCTTTCATGATGTTGAACCCAATTGATGGGTCTGAGGCAATAAAGTCATTAAATGACCTGTAATCGATGCTCCAGAGTCGTGCAGGACCACCGCTCACACGCGCAGTGGCACTCGCCTTTCTGGGATCAATAACGCTCATCTCGCCAAAAATATCACCACTCCCAAGTGACGTGACCGTTACGGTGTTGCCGTGGGAATTAACAGTCAGTCGCACGCTCCCGGAGATGATCACCGACATAACCTCCAAAGGTTGTCCCTGAACAGCCAGATAGTCGCCTTGTTTCTTCTCGACAAATCGCCCTTCTTCCAGAAATCGCGAACGAATGTCTTCGTCGAGCTCGTTAAGAAATCCAAGATCCTGAGAGTTCTCTTTCCGGGGTTTCATCGTTTGCATTCTTTCTTGGTGGTTTCCCCGTCGACGAAATACGGTAAACGGGTGATTATTTACCTACTTGACGAGCCAAAATGGAGGTTTATGCAAAAATAAACCCGAAGGCTAATCGCTCCATTGCCTATTGAGGTGAAACAAAACCTTCATCAATAAGTAAAAAGATGCGCCTCTTCCCATAAGAACATAAGTTGCCACCAGCTCCAGAAGTCGACCACTTATCAAGACGAGAAATGCATCCCCCTCCACTCCTCTCCTTACTGCTCATTACCGTTTTTTCCCTCGCTCTCCCAACTTCCGGATCAGCACAAAAAGGATTCATTCACCCCGGCCTGCTCCACAGCCGATCGGATATCGAAAGAATGAAAGCTGCTGTAGCCGCCGGAAAGAACCCCATCTTTGAAGGCTACAAGGCTCTCGAGAAAAGCCCCTACGCTCAGGCCGACTACAGAATGCGGGGCCCCTTTCCTGAGTGGGGGCGCGCACCAAATATACGCAAGGGGGAAGCGGAAAGCGACGGACTGGCTGTCTACCAGAATGCCTTGATGTGGGCCATAACCGGTAAACAGGCCCATGCCGACAAGGCAATCCACATGATCAACTCGTGGGTCGGCTCGCTGAAGAAAGTCACCGGCATTGATGGCGTTCTCGCCTCGGGTCTACAGGGCTTCATGTTTGCCAACGCTGCTGAGTTGCTCCGTTACACCGGCTCCGGCTGGTCAGAGGAAGATGCCCAGCGGTGCGGGCAATGGTTTCTCGACGCCTGGGATCCAACCATCGAGCACTACGCCTACTTCGCTAACGGTAACTGGGAAACCGCCGCCCTGCAGACCCGAATGGCGATCGCGATATACTGCAATGAGCGGAAAATGTTCGAGGATACCGTTCGCTACGCCGTTGCCGGGCCCGGCAACGGCAGCATCCCCCACATGATCGTCTACCCCACCGGCCAATGCCAGGAAACAACCCGGGCTCAACACTATGCCCAATTGGGAATCGGTCTGCTGGGCTGTGTCGCGGAAGTTGCCTGGAACCAGGGTGTAGACCTCTACGGATGGAGCGACAACAGAATCCTGGAAGGCTATGAATACACGGCAAAATATGGGCTGGGCGAAGATGTCCCCTTTCAGTATTATCTGGACCGCACCGGCAAGTATGGCTTTGGCGGGAGGCACCAGAACTACAAAGAAATCTCAACCATCAGCCGCGGAAACTTCTATCCGATCTTCGAGCGCGTCTTTAACCATTACACGGCTCGCCGTGGAATACCGGCCCCATACTCATCCCGCGTGGTACGGATGAAAAGCCCTGAAGGATTCAATAACGACCATATCGGCTTGGGCACCCTCACCCACCGGCGTCAAGCGGTGCAATCCCCAAAGGCAAGCCACCCGCCAGGAATTCCTGCCGGCTTCATTGCCCAAGTTGACAAGGACGGCATTAAACTCTCATGGATTGGCTCAGTGGACCCGGTCGGCTGCATGGATGCCGAAAGCTACACGGTCAGCCGCACCTCTAAGGCAGGCGGACCTTATAGGGAGATCGCCACAGGGCTGAAGCTCCCCGGTTTCCTCGACACCACAGCGGAAAAAGGCAAGCTGCATTACTACATTGCCACAGCCACAAATAAAATCGGAGTCAGCGGAGCTTCAGCAGAGATTGCTGCCTATTCCTCTCCGACCGGACTGCCGGGAAACTGGCAGACAACGGATATCGGCACCGTCACCATCCCTGGCCACACCAAGTATAACGGCAAAACATTAACCCTTGAGGGCGAAGGTCACGATATCGGCGGCAACGAGGACGAGTTCCACTTCGTTTACTCCCCCATGTCAGGAGAAGGAACCATCACCGCGAGGATTGTTCGACCAATGAGCTCCCAATGGACAAAACCCGGAGTCATGATGAGGAAAACCCTCGATAGTGATTCTCCTCATGCCTCGGTTCTACTCCTGCCCCACTGGAGCGGAGCACTGGTTTCCCGCTCTGAAAAAGGAGGAGAAACCAGCACTGGAAACCCGAGACCACTCAGCGAGGCACACGTCATCAAGAAAAACCGCCTGAGCACCCCCTACTGGGTACGTTTGATCCGCTTCCGCAATACCTTTACCGGCTACATGTCACGGGACGGCTTTAAATGGAAAGAACTCGGTTCCGTTGAAATAAACTTAGGATCTACCTTCTATGTGGGCCTCCCAGCCTGCTCACAACTCACGAATGTCACCACGACTGTCACCTACGACCATGTCAGCATCCCCACTTGGCGCATGCCTGCAGATGACAGAATAATCTCCGCTCGCCCTGAACCCCGCTGGCACAAGAAGCCCTGGCTGCAACGCCATGAAACCATCAACGAACGCGTCAAAAAAGGCAATGTCGACCTCCTCATGATCGGCGATTCTATTACTCACTGGTGGGATAAGGCCGGCAAGGAAGTCTGGGACAATTACTACGCTAAACGCAACGCGGTAAACCTCGCTATTAGCGGTGACCGGACCGAACATGTCCTCTGGCGCCTGGAAAACGGCAACATTAACGGCATTTCACCCAAGCTGGCGGTTCTGATGATTGGCACCAACAATCACATGAGCAGTCCACCTCACGTCACCGCCGGGGACATCCGACTGATCATCAAGCTGCTTCGCAGCAAACTGCCGAAGACAAAGGTTCTCCTGCTTGGAATCTTTCCCCGCGGCGGCAACGATGACGACACCGCGCGCCAAGTGAACATGCAAGTCAATCGTCTCATTAGTAAATTTCCCGACGAATTTAAGATGGTGTCCTACCTGAACATCAATGAAACGTTCCTTACCGGCAGAAATCTCCGGCATGACCTCATCCCAGATGGCTCACACCCCAACGAGAAAGGCTACACTGCATGGGCCAAGGCGATGGAACCCACCATCACTAGGATGATGAGCGAGTGACAAATATTGCAAAGCCACAATGAAAAAACCGCACAATGCAATGCCAGCCCTTTGTCTCAACTAACAGAAGGCCTTACAATATAAAAAGCCTCCCCTTCACCGAAACACCTCAATCCCTATCATGATCACGACACAACCTGTTGCAATTCTTGCAATCATTATTCTGCTCTGCAAAGCCGGAACGCAGCGCGCGACAGCCAATGATCTGCCACAACTTCATATCAGCCTGCAGGATGAGAGTTTTGAGTTCCGTCTGACCGGAACTCAAGCTGATGTAAAGACCCCGTGGATTCTCCAATCATCACCTGACTCCATCAAGTGGGATGACCTTGCCTTCATTGATGACAGAACAGGCGATGGTGATCTTCAGATCGAAATGTCCGCAGCGTCGACACCAGGACAAGAGCAGCCCACCCGGTTCTTCAGAGCCCGTCAACTGGAGGGCGATGAGCGAACCATGCGCGAATATCTCGCCGCCCGCAGTATCTGGCGCACGACTGGAATCGATAGTTATTCAATGAATGTCAACTGGGGGGTGTCATGGTTTTTTTGGGACGGGACTGTTACCGTGCGCAACAAGCAGGTGATCTCCACAGAAACAAACATCACCAATTTTTTCGAGCCTCCCGAACCAAGGACCATAGACGACTGGTTTGACGACCTGAAGCGCGCCATCGACCAGAAAGCCGAGCGCATCGCCGTTACCTATGATAAGACCTTCGGCTTCCCAGCTGATGTCTACATCGATATCAGCTCCATGATCGCCGATGAAGAACGGGGCTGGACCATCTCCAACTTTATCCCGCACCGGTAAAGGCCCGGAAACCCGAGCACAGATCGGCATCCTCCCCGGTCATACGACCTATTTCTTTTTACTGCCCTGGTAAACTCCATCCGGCAGCTTGGTGGGAAGTCGATATTTTGGATTGGTAATCAACCTGTAAATGCCGGGATCCTTTTTACTGACAAGCTCCCTGCTGTAGAGCCGCCACTCATGGGCTATCTCTTCGCGGC
>JAAESJ010000242.1 GCA_024229495.1 Verrucomicrobiaceae bacterium
AGTCAACGAGTTAAGGATGATGGGACACACGAAATGTGGAATAAGCTTAATGAGGTTGCAGAAAAGTGGCCCAAACTACCGAAGGAAATCCATGATGCCATATTGGCAATCGTTGGGTCGACTAAGGAAACATAATCCCCCGAACAACTGACGATGAATCAGGGGTTAGGGCTTCTCGCTGATTAGCTTTACAGGCCGCCCGCCCCAAGTGGCGCACCAACCCTTGGCTTCGGGTTTGCGGTAGATGGTAGATGAAGTTCCAAAGAAAACGAATTGTCCCGCTTTAGGCGCATCTCCAAGAAATGTCACTGCGGTCAGGCTGGAACAGATATCGAAGGCATTCTCCCCAATGCTAGTAACGCTATCACCAATCGTGATACTCGTCAGGCTGCTGCAGCCATTGAAGGTAGCATCCCCGATGCTGGTAACGCCATCAGGAATCGTGATGCTAGTCAGGCTGCTGCAGTCACGAAAGGCCTGATGCCCGATGCTGGTGACGCTGTCAGGGATCGTAATGCTCGTCAGGCTCGTACAGCCATAAAAGGCCATCATCCCGATGCTGTTGACGCTATCAGGGACCGTGTAATTGGTATCTGTTTTACCTGCAGAATAATTACGAAGCACCGTCTTCTCTTTATTGAATAGAACCCCATTCACATCCGTGTAATACAAGTGCCCCGCGCTAACCACGATACTGGTAAGGCTACTGCACTCACCAAAGGCATTCACCCCGATGCTGGTGACGCTGTCAGGGATCGTGATGCTCGTCAGGCTGGTGCAGCTTTTGAAGGCCCATCGCCTGATGCTGGTAACGCTATCAGGGATCGTGATACTCGTCAGGCTGGTGCATTTCAAGAAGGCGGAACCCCCGATACTGGTAACGCTGTCAGGGATCGTGATGCTCGTCAGGCGGGTGCACCACTGGAAGGCATAATTCCCGATGCTGGTGACTGGTTTGCCTTCTATGGTCGCAGGAATCATCAGCTTGCCCGACGCTTTTTGATCACAGCCAGTGATGGTGACCTCATCATCTTTAATCTCATACTTTAAAACAGGTGCCTTGCTGCACCCGCCCAGAACAATGAGCAGTGGAAGTAGAACAAAAATCCTCATCCCAAAAACCCTAACACCGCACAACAAACCGACCAATTACAAAGTCCACCGAAGATTATAACGGGAACAGTGGCTGGTGGCTTTCTATCCCCGAACAACGGACCATGAATCATTGGTCAGGGTTAAGGGATTAGGGACACACATAGGGACACACGTTTTAGGCTTGGAGCGTCTTTTAGTGTCTCGGGATGACTCACAAGATTTACGTAAGAACTTAGATAAGGACTCTGATAGTGAG
>JAAESJ010000243.1 GCA_024229495.1 Verrucomicrobiaceae bacterium
AAGCCCTCGTCGGACATGGTGAAGCCGTTGAGCATGGCGTGATGGGTCCCCATGCCCTCCGTGTAGCCCACCAGCATGTGGAATCCGGCAGCCTCCGCCGCTGCGAGGGTCGGCCACTGCGAGGCCCACTCTAGGGCAGCCTGGAACTCCTCGGTCAGGGTCTCGCACTGGCTGTAGCTCAGCGCCCCCTTCTCCATCCCCTCGTACGCCGGGTCGACGTGGTGCCCGCCTATCCCTGTGGAGTTGCACCACCAGGGGGTGGTCTCGGGGATGTAACCAGTGAGCGGGCAGTCCAGCTCCCCGTCCCCATCGAGGTCCCCGCACACTCCCGCGTCCTCGAGCTCCAGGAGGTCGGAATCGTCGACTATCCACTCCTTGTCGGGATCTGGCTCGTCCTCTGCAACGCATCCGGCGAGGGAAACGCTGAGGAGGAGCAGCGCGACTGGCATGGCACCCCACTTCATGCTCCGAGATTTCGCGTGTAGTGGATAAAGCAACCCCTCTCGTGACTAGTTCGGGCGAGCCATTCATGGGCTGTCCCGATTCCCTGAGCACCATGGAGGGTTGGCCGGAGCCCGGGACGCCCGTTCGATTGGTCGTCAAGACATGGGCCGG
>JAAESJ010000244.1 GCA_024229495.1 Verrucomicrobiaceae bacterium
GATGGTTGTCCAGGATCAGCGGATCCCATCCCTTGACGTCGGGGCGGATAAGGTAGTTGCGCGTATACCAGTAGAGGGGAAGGATGGGGGTCTCGGAGAGGAATATTGCCTCGGCCTCCTCAAGCACCCGGTAGCGTGCCTGCGGGTCGCCGGTGTTGCCGGCCTTTTTCAGCAGGGCCTCAAACTGCTCATTATGCCAGCCGGTGCGGTTGTTGCCGCCGTCCTTCATCCACATGTCCAGGAATGTCAGAGGGTCCATGTAGTCACCGATCCAGCCCCCCGCCGCGAGGCCGTAATCTTTCTCGAGCATAGTGGCGAGGTAGGAGGTCCATTCCATTTGCTTAATTTTGATACTCACCCCGAGGTTGTCCTTCCACATCGCCTGCAGCGCCTCGGCATTTGCCTTGGAGGTTTCCTTGTCGGTGGTGAGGAATTCGATTTCCGGGATTCCCGTGCCACCGGGATAGCCGGCCTCGGTGAGCAACTTGCGGGCTCCCTCCGGGTCAAAGCCGATTGTCTTGGCGGGCCGGTAATCGCCGAAAGGGGGAACCAATCCCCCCGCAGGTTTCTGGCCGCCTTTCAGCACGTTGGTGATCATGGACTGCTGGTCGATGGCCTTGGAGAAGGCCATGCGCACACGCGGGTCGGTGAAGGGCTCGCGGGTGACATTGGCACGGATAAAGTAGGTGCCAAGGTAGAGCTCGTTGCGGACCTGATCCGGATAGCGTTCACGGGCATAATCAATCAACTCAGGTGCCAGCGTGTAGGTGATGTGCATCTGCCCGCCCAAATACATCCAGTCCTCGGTGTAGATGTTTGCAATCGGCAGGTAGCGGATGCCGTTGATGCCGACATTGTCCTTATCCCAGTAGAGGGGATTGCGCTCAACCTGAATGCGATCATTGGATTGCCAAGAGGTGAGGATAAAGGCACCGTTGCTGACGATGTTCTTGGGCTTGGTCCACTCCGTCATGCGATCCCCGATCCTGCCGTGTTTAAGGATGCTGTGTTTGGGTACCGGGAACCAGGTGTAGTGCTCGGCGATTTCCGGAAGGTAGGCAATGGGGGAATTGAGTTTCACCCTAAGGGTATGAGGATCGGGGGCGCTTACCTGCACGGTTGAGAAATCGGTTGTCTTTCCCTTGTGAAAATCCTCGGCGCCGATGATGTAGTAGAGCATAAAGGAGTAGTCCGAAGCCAGTGACGGGCTGAGTATGCGTTCGAAGGCGAAAAGGAAATCCTCTGCAGTCAGCGGCGTGCCGTCCGACCATGTGGCATCCTTGCGCAGCTCAAAGACCCATTCATCGGGTTTTTGTGGGTCGGTTGGATACCATTTCTCAGCCATGCCCGGCAGTGCCACACCGTCCTTTGAGGGATGGGCGACCACCAGTCCCTCGAAAAGTGCGCTAATGATATTGAGCTCAAATCTCCCGCTGGCAATCTGCGGATCCAGTCCCCTTGGATCGGCCACATTGCCCATGATCAGGATGCCATCCCGGGTGGCACGATCGACTTCGCCAAGCACCATCTCATCCTGGATCAGGCCAATGGTTTCATTACCGTTCATCATCCTGCCCTCAGCGACCAGCTTTTCCCGCGAGTCATCGATATTCTGGACCACGAGGACGGCAGATCCGGGAGGATATTTGGGCATCTTGTGGGACTTCCAGGTAATGTTCTTAAACGTGCTATCCGGTTCGCCGGTGAGGTAACTGTCAAGACCCTCATTTCCCTCGCCGGTCGCGAACTCCCAGCACTTCAGGACCTTGTCCTCGAAGTCATAGGCAATGACCCCCACGCCCTCGCCCCCCTCCTGACTAAAAGTCCCCTCATCAATGAACTTTCCAACCCGGTATTGATAAACGATAAACCTCCGGTCCACATACTTGACCTCACGCGAAAGTTCAGTGGTTAACGGAGTCCCGCCATTCGGAGCAAACTTGCGCAGGATCCTCCATTTACCCGGGCGCATGTATTGCTTTACCTGGTCAATGACCCCTGTCTCGTCATGGGGCTGGCTCCACAGTTTCCGGACGAATTCCAGGGTCACCTCGTCAGGGATCGGGGTCAGGGGCTTCGCTTTCGTTTCCTTGGCAGCCTGCTCACGGCTGTTGTTCTGGCAACCGCTGCCGAACATCACAAGCAATAAGAGGATGGGTAAGCGCTTCATCATTGGCAGAGCATAGCACCTGCGCCAAATTTCCGGCAATAAAGAAAGTTCCCCTGAACCATGGGAGGCGCAGTTTATCCTCTCCCCGGCACTTGCCCCGCCTGCCCCAATCTAGCGCATGGGGTTTTCAAACCAGACGACATTCTGGCTCCTTTGGCCGGCGACCAGGATGTCC
>JAAESJ010000245.1 GCA_024229495.1 Verrucomicrobiaceae bacterium
GTTAGTCTCAGGTGTGGGTCTTGATCTATCCCTACAGGGACCACAATCGGCCTCAATCCCCCGTATTCATCAAGCTGGGGGTGAACAATGTCCCCCACCTGAACGAGAGGGGCCTGCACATGGGCCAGATTAGTCTCCCCCGAGAATCCATAGATTGATTCGAACTCAGATAGGTTAGTTCTGCGACCTAGCATGAATCCTAGCCGCTGCACATCAGGCCTAGAGCTCTGGAAGTATACGCTTGTTGAGTCTGGATCGAGACCCAGGGCAGCGTAGTTGTGTATGTACTCATTGATTGCCTTCTCCCTGCCCGATTCCAGAGACGTGCCCCTAGTTGCTAGGGCCTCAAGATCGGCCACGGCCACGGTGATGTCGGCACCCTGCTCCTGGAACCACCTTACCTGCTCAATTACCATGCTATGTCCAAGATGCATCCTGCCACTTGGCATGAGCCCGGTCAACACCCCCAAGGGGGATTTGTCCCTCATGGATCGGAGGGCGACATCGAGATCCCTATGAGCAAAAACGATACCTCGACGATGTAACATGCCAGGATTGGGGATAGTCGAAGGGTCGACCATGTCAAGTCCGAACTTTTCCACTATTCTGGAGTAGTCGGTCTCATCGTCTGAAGACCATGGGTCGATTAGGCCGTCTCCTGCCATGGTACGTGGCCTGTGGCCCACTCAATCA
>JAAESJ010000246.1 GCA_024229495.1 Verrucomicrobiaceae bacterium
CACATTTCTGGTAAAAGAGGAACAAAATTGCAGGGACAAATGATGCTGGGTAAAGCAGCACAAAAACAATAACTTTACTGAAATTACGCTCAATCCAGCATTAAATATTCTCCACATGAAACACCCCGCCCTATTATCCACTCTCCTGCTCGCCGTATGGTCACTCTCCTCTCCGGCTGCTGACCGACCGAATATCCTCTGGATCACCAGTGAAGATAACAGCATCTCCTGGGTGAGTTGTTACGGCAGCAAGAATGCCAAGACCCCCAATATCGACCGGCTGGCCGGTGAAGGCTTTCGTTACCTCCATTGCTTTGACAATGCGGCAGTCTGCGCCCCAACCCGCTCCACCTGGATCACGGGACACTACGCGATCTCAATCGGCACCCAACCGATGCGCAGCCGTTACCAGATTCCGCACGATAAAATCCCCTACTATCCCGACCTGCTGCGCCAAGCAGGCTACCATGTGGCCAACGGGGGCAAGACCGACTACAACATCGGCGGCCGGGATGACAAGGCGGTCTGGAAAGTCAACGGCAAGTTTCCAAAGCGCAAACCCGGGCAGAACTTCTTCCAGATCCGCAATATCGGGGACAGTCACGAGAGCCGGGCATTTCCCAAGAAGGCCGGGGATGTGAAGAGCGACCCTGCAAAGATGATCCTGCACTCCTACCATCCGGATCTTCCCGAGATGCGGATGACCTATGCCACCTACACCGATGCCGTGCAGAGAATGGATGCCAAGGTCGGGGAAATCCTCCAGCAACTGAAGGAAAACGGGAACGCGGAGAACACCATTGTCGTCTATTGCTCCGACCACGGCGGCGTCCTTCCCCGCAGCAAGCGCTTCCTCTACTCCAGTGGAACCCACTGCCCGCTAATCGTCCGGATCCCCGAAAAGTGGAAGCACTTCTGGCCGGCGCAAAAGCCGGGAATGACCGTGGATCGAATCGTTAGCTTTGTCGACATGCCGAAAACCTTCTTGAGTCTGGCAGGAGCCAGAGTTCCCAAGGGATACCAGGGGAAAATCTTTCTTGGAGACGGCATTGAGAAGGCACCCAATTACCACCTGAGTTTCCGGGAACGTGCTGATGAATGCGCCGACACGGTTCGCGGCATGCGTGACGCCCGCTATGCCTACATCAAGAACTACATGCCCTGGGCTCCCAACGGGCAACGCCTGGATTATATGTGGAAAATGGCCGGGGCCGGGGCGTGGGAAAAACACTACCAGGCGGGCAAATGCAACGCGATAACCGGGCGCTTTTTCAAACCGCGACCTTCAGCGGAATTCTATGACACGGTGAGTGACTTCGACAACGTCAACAACCTGATCGACGACCCGCAACACAAGGCAAAGATTGCCGAGTTAAAGCAGGCCATGCGCAAGAAACAACTCGAACTGTTCGATTCGGGGCTCCTCCCCGAAAACATGCGCCTGCGCCGCGCCGAGGCAAACGGCATGACCATCTATGAGATGGTCCGGGATCCCAAGTTGTATCCCCTTGAAAAATATCTGGATTTCTCGGATATCGCCCTGTCCAGGGATCCGGCCAACCTCAACCAATTGGTCAGGGCAATGAAGGATCCGGATGAAGGGATCCGCTACTGGGCAACATGCGGACTCTTCCTTCTTGAGGACAAGGCCAAGCCTGCGGTCAAGACCCTGGAGGCTGCCCTTAATGATAAATGCAGCGAGGTGCAAATGATGGCAGCCTGGGCAATGCACCGTCTGGGTTTTGAGAAAAAAGCGGAGTCGACCCTTGCCGAGGTCAAAAACGCGGCCAAGAAAGACAAGCCTTTCCTGGAATCCATTCACCGCTGGATGAACGCCGTGCATCCCTCCGGATAGCCGTGAATAAACCAGTAGGAAAAGCGCACCCTCAGCTTGAATGTCCCATGAAAAACACCACCCGTAGAAATTTTCTCAAGGCCTCCACCGCCGTCAGCAGCTTTCAAATCCTTCCCTCCGGTTTGCTGGCCAACTCACCCAATGGCCGTGTTTGCACCGCCCATATCGGCACCGGCGGCAAGGGCCGTGTCGACACCGGCGAACTGGTTAAGCACGAGCGGGTCCAGGCTGTTGGCTTCTGTGACGTGGACCGAAATCGCGGCCAAATCGACTCGTGGCTTTCTAAGCACAAGAGCGCTAAGTTTTTCCAAGACTACCGGGAAATGCTGGCCACCCTCGGTGACAAGGTCGACGTGGTTTCCATCTCGACACCCGATCACACCCATTACCCGGCCACCATGGCGGCAATGAAGCTGGGTAAACACGTCTACACACAGAAGCCGCTTACCCACAAGTTGGCCGAGGCTCGCGAACTGGCGACATTTGCCGCAGAGAAAAATCTTACCACCCAGATGGGCATCCAAAACCAGTCGCGCGCACCTTACCGGTTTACCCGCCACCACATCAAGGAGGGTATCATCGGCAAGATCAAGAGGCTCTACGTCTGGTCCTTCAAGAACTGGGGATATGACGGCAAGCCTTACAGCGAAAAATCACCCATTCCCGAGTCGATGGACTGGAATCTCTGGCTGGGCACCGCACCCGTGAGGCCTTTTGTTGACAAGGTCTATCACCCCGGCAACTGGCGAAAAATCCTCGACTTCGGTTGCGGCACACTTGGCGACATGGGTATTCATATTTTTGATACACCTTTCAAGTCGCTCGATCTTGCCGATCCGCTGTGGGTGGAGGCCGAATGCCGAGCACCAAATGGCTTTGGCCATGCCGAGCAAAACAAGGTGCGCTACGGTTTTGCGCCCACCAAATATACCACCGGCGATTTCACCTTCACCTGGTGGGATGGAAAAGGTGCCCCACGGCACAACGACAACCCGGACCTGCAGCTGCCCAATGGCGATCAACTGCCCTCACAAGGCGCACTCTACGTCGGTGAAACAGGGCGGATGGTGCTACCCCATTGCAAAATGCCGGCTTTCTATCCCGAATCCGTCCTGGATGGCATTGACAAAAATGAATTCGAAAACGTCAACCACTACACGCAATTCCTCGACGCCATCGAGGGCAAGGACAAGACCCTCGCCGGGTTCGACTACGCCGGTCCACTGGCCGAATCCCTCTGCCTCGGCGTGGTCGCGTGCCAATTCCCCGGCAAACGCCTGAAGTGGAACGCCAAGAAAATGCATGTGGCCAATCATCCCGAAGCCAATCAGCTTCTCGAGGGAAAGTATCGGAAATTCTAGGTGATTACCTGCTTAGCTAGCGCATAGAATTGGCTCGCCTCGAGCATCGTTTTAGTTGATTCTAATGAGTCTTTATGAATCGCATTACATGCATCCTGATTACGCTCATTTTGGCAGGATTTCCGCCAGTTGTGGCAAAGGGTGTAGATGAGGCAGCCCTTAGGGCTGATGCTCAAAAGACCTTCAAGGAAAAAGTTGAACCCTTCGTGAACAAATATTGCACGCGCTGCCATGGCAGTGTTGCAAAAGCGGGAATCAACCTAAAGTCCGCACTACAGAATCCCGGCGGCGAGTCGGCAGCATTGCATTGGAAAAAAGCGGTGGCAAACGTCACCTTACACGATATGCCACCGGAGGATTCCTCCAAAAAACCAACCGATGAAGAGCGACGGCAATTCGCCGAATGGGTCAGTAAGGTCAAGTATCTAGCGCCTCGTGATCCGGGCCCTTTTGTCATCCGCAGACTCACCAAAACTGAATACGCCAACACCCTGCGTGACCTGTATGGTGTAGACACGGCAATTGCAGACAGTCTCCCTGAGGATGTGGTCGGAGAAGGTTTTCTTAACTCGATTTCTCCCCTGCAATCGGAACTGTTCCTCGGCATTGCCAATAAGGTCGTGGAGCAGATCGTGGCGCCGGATGGCAAGGCACCCACCGCCATTCAGATGCGGCTCTTCGGTGATACTCCCGAAGGCACTGATCTTCGTAAGGCAGCCCGCGAGATCGCCCGTTCACTTGCCCGGGAGGCTTATCGACGTCCGCCCACCACAACCGAGCTGAATGTCCTAGTCGATATCTACGATCTCGCGCACAAGCATGAACTTAAGCACACGGCAGCCCTTGGCTTAATGCTCAAAGCCGTACTCGTCTCACCACAGTTTCTCTTCATCACTCCTGCTAGTAATCCGAAATCTGCTAAGGAGCGCATTGTCCGCCTGGACGACTACCAATTGGCCTCGCGCCTGTCATACCTGCTGTGGTCCTCCCCGCCCGATGCGAAGCTCTCGGAACTGACAGACAAGGGCAAACTTCACCAGCCAAATATACTGCGCTCGCAAGTGGCGCGACTTTTGAAGGACGCGAGATCACGCGCGTTGTTCGATGGTTTTGGAGCACAATGGCTACGGGTAAACGAGCTGGACGATCAGGTGTTCGACCCAAAAAACTTTCCTCAAATGACGCCAACCCTACGCACGGCCATGATGGAGGAAGCCCGCCTGTTTTTTGGAAGCATCGTTAGCGAAAACCAGAGCGTGGTACGGTTCGTCGACAGTGATTACACGTTCCTGAACGAACCACTTGCAAAGGTATACGGCCTTGAGCAATCCGTTCGAGGCTCACAAATGCGCCGGGTTAAGCTCACAGATCCCAACCGTGGCGGCATTCTCGGCATGCCGGCCACTCTGGCGACCACCTCATTCCCCAACCGAACCAGTCCCGTCATACGGGGAGTATGGGTATTAGAGCGGGTCTTGGGAGAGCGCGTCCCACCACCACCACCCGACATTCCTGAACTCGAGGAGCAGGATCACCAGAAGGTTGAAGGGTTGACGCTGCGCCAGCGAACCCAACTGCATCAATCGGAAGCCACCTGCCGCAATTGCCACAAGATCCTCGACCCTATTGGTTTCGGACTGGAGAATTTTGATGCCATCGGCCGTTGGCGTGACAAGAACGGCGAGGGTATTGTAATCAACCCGGCAGGCAAACTTCCCGATGGGAAAGAATTTAACACTCCGGCGGAATTAAAGCGCCTCTTGGCCAAGCGAGAGGCAGACTTGGCGCGCAATCTCACCGAACGGCTCATGGCCTACGCACTGGGTCGACATCTTGAGGGCTACGATGATGTTGTCATCGACCAATTGATGGTTAAAATTAGGGAGGATAATTATCGCATGCGCACCATCATCACCGAGGTCATCACCAGTTACCTGTTTACACACCAGAGAATAAAATGATGAAAATGAACCGCCCTTCTCAAATTGGTCGCCGCACCTTCCTGAAAGGAACGGGCGTTTCACTCGCGTTGCCGTTTATGGATTCTCTCGGCTGGGCTGCCGGCAGCAAAAGCGCCAAGCCGCCGGTGCGCCTCGCGTTCATGTATATGCCACATGGCGTCATCATGGATCAATTCTGGCCTAAGAGTCAGGATGAATTCCTCAATTCACCGCCTCCGATAATCAAGTCGCTACAGCCGATCATGGACCAGTGCCTCATGATGAAGGGTATCTCTGGTGTGCCGATTGCGCCGTTCAATGGTGCGCCTCACGCACTGGAGTTGTCGACCTGGCTTACCGGAAGATTGCCCGATGCCAGCTCGCGGGGCCGAATCAATATAGCCATCTCGGCCGACCAGATCATGGCCAACTATGTCGGTGCCCACACCCTGCTGCCTTCGCTCGAGCTGGCCACCATGCCCCAGACTTGGAAGGAAAACCAGGCGGGCCTGCATGAGGGGTACTATAACCACTGCAGCTACCGCTCGCCCACGCAACCCGTTCCGGCCGAGATCGATCCGCGCAACGTCCTGAACCGGCTCTTTGGCAAACGCGACAAGGAAGGGCGCGTCACCCAAACCAGCCCGTTAGACCGCCTGATGCTCGACCGCGTGCTCGGCGGTGCCCGCGACCTGCGCCGGACCTTGACCAAGGTCGACCAGCAGAAACTCGATGAATACCTCGACAGCGTGCGCTCGGTGGAACGACGCATCGGAGCAATCGAGTCCCGCCAGCAGGAGGCTGCCTTGGAGAAAAACAGCATTGCCCCCTCCAAGAGACACGCCACCGACTCAGCACCCATCGAGATCAAGATTCCGGAGGGTGACAAGCGCAGTGAATACATGCAGGTCATGTGCGACCTGACCGTCCTTGCTTTTCAGACCGATACCACCCGCGTCAGCACCTATATCGGATCAAGGCCAAACGGCGCGTCCTACCCCGAGCTAGGCTTCACTAATCAACACCACTCGCAGACGCACTACGGGACGGACCAGGAAAAAATCCGAAAAGTGGCGGCAATCAACAAATTAAACGTCGATCAGTATGCCTACATGGTGAAGAAAATGCATACCCTCAAGGAAGGCGAAGGCACCCTCCTCGATAACTGCATCATGATGTGGGGATCGGGCCTGGAAAACGGCAACAAACACCGCCGCGACAACCTCCCCTTCATCCTCGCCGGCAAAGGTGGCGGATCCCTCAGGACCGGTCAATTTCTCTCCAACGTGAAAGGCAATCAGGGAGACCTGCTCACTACCCTGCTCTCTTGCGTCGGAGTGCCGCTCGACCGCCCCATCGGCATTGCCAATAAGCAAATCGAAGCAATCAAATCCTGATCAACCCCGACTGACGACCCGTGACAGGGAGACCCGTCTCTATCTTTTCCTGTTCGGCGACCGGAAGTCGCTCTCAGGATTAAAACGCCCACTCACCATCCAAGAATACTACGAACCGACATTATGAAGATAAAACTCAGACCAAGTAGGCTTTTCATTCTGGTTGCCCTGACATGGTCATGCCTCTTGATACCCTCACCCCTGCCGGCCGCCGGGAAGCCAAACGTAGTGCTCATTTATATCGACGACCTCGGCTACGGCGACCTTGGATGTTATGGCTGCAAGGATATCCCCACTCCCAATGTTGACCGGTTAGCCACCGAAGGCGTCCGGTTCACGGCTTCCTACATCACCAACCCTCCATGCTGCCCGAGCAGATGCGCTCTGATGATGGGGCAATACGGCCAGCGCTTCGGCAAGTATGGCATGTCCCGCGGGCTCCCCATCCCGGCGGATCGGCCAACCCTGGCCAAGTTCATGGCAGACAACGGCTACGTTACCGGACAGATCGGCAAGTGGGATATTGGATCGAAAAACCAGGGTCCCCTGCAGGTTGGATTTACCGAAGCCGCCCAAAAACCGCCCAAAAAACAATCTGCCAAGAAAAGTTCGAAATACTTCTGCATCAACAAGACGGGGCAGCCCCAGTGGCTGACTGACTACGACGGCGACAACATGGTTAACTTTATCGGGCGCCACAAAGACAATCCCTTCTTCCTTTATTGGTCACCCGAGGCAGTTCACTCCAGTAACCAGGAAGCGCCTCCCCGCCTGACCAAACGCACCCAAGCCAAGGGTAAGAGAAGCAAACTGGCCGGCGCCATCGTTTCGGTTGACGATCAGATCGGCAAATTATTGAAAACCCTGGAAGGCCACGGCCTGCGGGAGAACACACTGGTTATCTTCTCAAGCGATAACGGAGCCAATAGCGGTGAGGAAGGGTCCTCCGCACCCTACCGGGGCGGCAAGGGACAGGGAACCCAGCAGGAAGGATGGGTGCGCGTGCCCACCATCTTCTCGATGCCGGGCGTCATCCCAAAAGGAAAAGACTATCACGGACTGGTTGCTAATTTTGACTTCTATTCCACAATCGCATCGCTGTGCACCAAAACCATCCCACCACACTGCGACGGCGTGAACCTGCTCCCGTACCTGAATGCCCAAAAGGAAAGCAATCCCCACGAATACCTCTTCTGGCTCAATAACGAACCCGGTGACGCCGTCCGCCGCCACTTGATCGCGGTGCGCTGGCAGGATTGGCGACTCTACAAGAAGTATGACAAGGACCCGTGGCAGTTGTTCGACCTCAAGTCAGACCCCAAGGAAGAGCAGGATGTCGCGGTCAGGCACCCGGATATCGTCAAGCAACTGGCAACTAAGCACGTAGCCTGGGCCAAGACCCTCGCACCGCTCGGCAAAATTCCGAAGGTCGAGAGAGCCGGTGTTCGCATCCCCGAGGGACACGGCTGGTCCTTTGCCAGCAAACAATCCG
This sequence comes from Verrucomicrobiaceae bacterium, assembly GCA_024229495.1. Classification (GTDB taxonomy): domain Bacteria; phylum Verrucomicrobiota; class Verrucomicrobiia; order Verrucomicrobiales; family DEV007; genus CACIUL01. The sequence continues at coordinate 8,046 of JAAESJ010000246.1, forward strand.
AAAACAGCAAGTAATGGGCTCATTACTCCTTTCCGCCGCAACCTTTGGGCAAACACTTGAGAAAGGTGAGGCTGCTTTGCTGAGGCAAAAGACGCGCTTGAGTTGTGATGAATAAGACCGACCAAACCCGGACACCATTAAAGCAAAAAATATCTCTAATTATGAAAAATGTTATTGCTTATCCAATTGCCGTTCTGCTAACACAAACGCTGTTTGCCGGAGATCCATTGATCATCGACACCCAGGTCCAATGGGAAAAGGCTCTCACCACAGCAAAGGATGTCATCATTGAAAACGGCACGGCATCAGCCACCGGAAAGACCGGGCATTTCACCGCCAAACTCCACAAATCTGACCGTAAACGCTCAGCGACTGCGTTGACAATTAAGCAGTCGGCACTCTGGCAAAACTGGGAAACAAAGCCCCGCATCGGGCCGAAAAACCTGCGCGACGCTCCCGTGTTCCTGACCATGGGTCCGGATAATTACTGGATGTTCGGCCGCTACGGGGCAATGCCAAAGAAGAAGGCAAAAATCCCGGCCGGCGATTCACCCCTTCAAGGGCAGGATGCCAAGTTGGAGGGGTTCGACGTTCCCCTGAAAGCCACTTCAATTCCGACCCAGTTCAACGCCCCTGGCGGGCTCGTCAAAGGACAGGGGGGCTACCATGCCTGGCAGAGCAAGGACATGGTTCACTGGGTGCACCACGGATGCGTCACCCCCGGGTTTGCCCGCTGGGTGACGACAGCCGAGCAGGTGGACGGAAAAACCTTCATCTACTATGACTTTCCCAACGATCAGGATCCTCACCTGTTCATCGACGAAGACCTGACTGACGGCAAGCCCGGAAAGAACATGGGTATCGCACTAAACGATCCCTCTCACGGCTCAGACTGCGCTGTTATCCGGGACATCCAGGGCAAATTTCATATCATCTTCGAGGACTGGAGCCCGATTAATGCCCGCAGGCATTCCTGGGATTCCCCGTTGGCCGGTCATGCCGTAAGCCCGAGCGGTATCGATAAATTCTCCATCATCGCCCCGGCAGTAGACGATCGCACCAAGCCAACCGGAAAGATCGCGGAATATCTACATCCTCACTGGGCAAAGGAGGACCCGAAGAGGTTCAAAAACAACATCGCAAAATACGAAGTCCACGAACCTGAGCAAAATGCCTACGGCGACTGGGCCGCCATTTCCATCGGCGGTCAGTATTATCTCTTCTGCGACTACCACCCGGCAAACAAAGGAATCCGCATCGCCTGGTTTACTTCCTCCAGTATCGACACGCCTTTCTCCTTCTGCGATGAAATAGGCAAGGGGCATCCTGATCCTGATATCGGATTCGCCGAAGGTCGCTTCTACCTGGTGACCCAAACATCCAATGATTACGTCAGTCCCGGCCCGTGGGTGGAAAGAATTGAGGCCAGGGTCGGTGTCGACACGGACAATGACGGCAAGGTCAACCAGTGGACTGAATGGACTGAAGTCAAGGAAACCTACGACTACATCCCCGGCTTCTCAAAGCAGGTCAAGCGGACCCCTGCCTCCATAGATCTCGCGAGACTGCCTGCCGGTTATGCTTTCCATGCCGATCTGAAAATCTCCGACACCACGGAAAATAAATCAAAGCCCATCATTGAGAGCCTGCGTCTCTCCTTCAAGTAACAACGACTCTTCCCGGCTGCTCTTCGCAAGAATTGAAGTTACCGTCCGGGCGACCTTTCACCCATTCAGTGCATTGTCTTAGCCGGCATGGATCTACACTCAATAACAGCCACCCGAAAACCCCGGAAATAAAACCCCAAGCACGCAATGCTTTTAACCCGTCTAAAGAAGCTATCCTTCCTCTGTCTGCTATTGACCTTCTGTACCCAGGCTCATGCGGTGCCCTTTCGCGGCCCAAATATCGTCCTGATTTTTATTGACGACATGGGCTACGGCGACATCGGCCCTTTCGGTAACAAGGTAAACAAGACGCCCCATCTGGATCGGATGGCCAAGGAAGGGCTCAAGCTGACTGATTTTTATGTTTCCAACACGGCTTGCACGCCATCACGCGCGGCACTGATGACCGGCACCTACGCCAACCGCATCGGCATGGATGGCCGCGTCGTCTTCCCCGGTGAAAACCGCGGCCTGCACCCAGATGAAATCACCATCGCCGAATTGCTCAAGAAGGAAGGATACACCACGGGTTGCTTCGGCAAGTGGCACCTGGGCGACCAGAAAGAATTCCTGCCTCTCTCACAGGGATTTGACGAATACTTCGGTATTCCCTACTCCAATGACATGTGGCCCGGCAACAAGCGCGGAAACCCTGTCACAAACCGGTCCCCCTACACACCACTTCCGGTCATTCGCCAGGACCAGGCAGTCGCCTATGTCAGTGATGGCCAGGACCAGGCACTTCTGTGCGAGGTCATCACCAAGGAAGCAGTCAGCTTTATCCGAAAGAACAAGAAAAATCCCTTCTTTTGTTATATTCCCCACGCCTACGTGCACAGCCCGCGATATGCCCGTCCAGACATCCTTGAAAGAGCTCAAGGCAATGTAAACCGGGCAAATGTTGAGGAGATTGACGATAGTGTCGGACAGATTCTTGATACCCTTCGCCTACTCAAACTCCAGGATCACACACTGGTTATTTTTACCTCTGACAACGGAGGAGCCGGCGGCATGAGCATGGGACCCCTGCGTGGCGGTAAAGGCGGCCCCAAGTATGAAGGTCACATGCGCGTGCCGACACTCACCTGGTGGCCGGGAACGATACCGGCCGGCAAAGTGGGTAACGAAATCGCAACTACCATCGACCTGCTGCCTTCACTCGCCAAGCTAACCGGAGCCACAATTCCCATCGATCGCACCATTGACGGGCAGGATGTCCTTGGCGTGCTGCTTGGTGAACCCGGGGTCAAATCCCCACACGAAGCCCTTTATTATGAAGTTGAAGGTATACGCAAAGACAACTGGAAACTGGTCATGGGCAAGCGTAAAAAGCCGGAGCTCTATAACCTGTTGAAGGACATTGGGGAAAAGAACGACATCGCCAGTAAACATCCCGATATTGTAAATAAACTCAAGTCCATGCTGAATGCCCATGCAGAGCAAATCATTGAAGACACCCGCCCTTCCGCATTCGTTGAGCAGGCAGCACCAATAATATCACAACCAGAAAAACTGCCCCGGCTCAGGGATTACATGGATCCATCACGAAAGCAGAAATAAAAAAATCTGAACCAGCCAGCATCAATGAAACTTTCCATACTGGTTTACGCACTTCTTTTTACCGGCGGCTTATTACACGCTGAAGCCGAGGAGGAGAACTGGAAAATTTACAGCGGTAAAGCAGGCCCAAGCGGATGGCGTTGCCACACCGTGCATCCTGACCCGAAAGACCATGGACCGGATGGCATTAACGTTCATGACTGGGACGGCGACGGGGACTCCGACCTGTTCGTCAACTACGAGGAGGGAAAATACAGTCGGCTCTATTTCAACCCGGGACCCAAGGAAGCCCAACGGCCATGGAACAACTATATCGAGTTCAAGCACGGTCAATGCGAGGACTCAGGAATCGGTGATCTCGATAACGACGGCGACCTGGATTACATCGCCAATGGCGGCTGGATTTACTTCAACCCGGGCAGAAGAAAGGTCGCGGATGCCTCCGCATGGACCAAGATGATACTCTTCAACTATGAGCGCCGGGTACCGACCGTGACCGATGTCGACGGCGACGGCCTCAACGACCTGATTGTCGGAGCTCAGGAATGGTATCAGCAACCCAAAACCGGAAAACAAGTGGCCAAGAACTGGAAAAAGCATGTCATGGGCAAGAACCGCTGGCCGATGAACTGCATCATGCGCGATCTCGACGGTGACGGTGACATGGACATGGTGGTCCCGGACCGGGGCAAGGAAATCTGCTGGTATGTGAACCCGGGAAAAGACAAGGTGACCGGACTCTGGGAGCGCAAGACATTGCACTCCCACCACGAACCGATGTTTATGACCTTAGGCGACGTGAATGGTGACAAGGTGGAAGACGTGGTCATTACCGGAGGCAGCCTGGGCAAACTCGCTCGCAAACTGATTGTTCTTCTGCGAACCAACAAGAGCGGGGAACCTACCTTCAAGGAAATCATTATCGACCAACCCAGCGGCAATTTCCCAAAGGGAGTGGCCGTGACTGACCTGGACGGAGATCCAAAAAAACAGGAAATCCTCGTCATCCCCAAGGGTGGCGACCTGTGGAGTGCCACCTATGCGGGGGATTCCATGGAGCCAAAGAACTGGCTGGCAACGCCGATCACCACGCCGGGAGCCAATACACGAAAAAAAATGGACAATGCCTGGCTTGGCGACCTCGATGGTGATGGTGACCTTGATGTCATCACCACCGACGAGAATGGCGGGTGGGGAGTGATATGGTTCGAGAACCCTGCCCGTAAAAAGAAGTCAGCTTAATGAAGAGCTCTGCTGTTTTCCTGTTTTCGTGGCTGGCAACAATCGGGCTTTTATCTGCAGATTGGCCACAGGCCGCAGGACCAAATCATAATTATCGTGTAACGGGTGAGGCCCCCGGATCATTCAGTGTAGCCGGCAATCAGAAAATACTCTGGCGCGTCCCTCTGCCGAACACAGGACAGGGCGCGGTGATCATATCCGATGGACGACTTTTTGTCACTTCACATGAAGTCATCAGGCAGGATACACAAACGGGATCCTTGATGCTCGGCCTATGCTTTGATGCAAAATCCGGAAAAGAGCTCTGGCGCCGGGAAATACCCGGCACCCGTATAACAGACCTCTCCAGCCTCTTTAATGACAACACGGCCGCTTCTCCCGTGGCCGATGGCCAACGTGTAGTATTTACCAATGTTGGTGGCACGGTGAAATGTTTCGACTACAACGGAAAGCAACTGTGGACTCATACCTGGACCCCCTTTGGCCGGCATCATGCAAGGGCTCACCAACCCATCCTGCATCAGGGAAAAGTCATTCTCATGCATGCCCCCTGCTACGACCTTCCTAAAGTAGCCACCACAAAAGCCGGCTCACATGCACTCGGACGCGCCCGGGCATACTGGACCTACCTGCAGGCTTACGATCTGGCTTCCGGAAAACGTGCATGGCAGGCTGAAAGTGCCACAAGCGTTCACTCCACTTCCGTCCTTGGAAAATTACCCGGCGGCTCGCATGCCATCCTTACCGGGCGTGGTGGCGGACATCACCCGCCTGAGGAGCCTTATGGGTTATCACTTTTGAATGCCTCCAACGGAAAACGGGTTTGGGACGCGGAAATCTTAAAATATCCGGCAGCCCAAAATGCCAACTGGGATTCCAGGGCGGCTCACTTCTTCCTCGGCCAAGAGCACTATTCCCTCGATATCCGAACAGGAAAGGCCCTCAAGGTAACCTCAATCATTGAGGACGTAACGATCACTCGCCGGGAAAACGGTCGCTACGTGACACGGGAAGCACAAACTCTCCCCAAGGCTCGCAAACCCATCACGTATTTCACCAACGTGATCGTCGGCGACTATCACTTTTTCCGCTCTTACAGCGGCTTCTTGATCGGCCGGGTGCAACTCTCCACGGGCAAGGTCGAATATCTGCAGGTTCCTGTCCAAATAGCAACGGATCCGGACAACACGAAACAAATGCTCTGGACCAAGGCGATTGCCAATGACATGAAAAACGCCGACGGATATCAGGCAACCCAGGACAAGCGTAATAAGGGCAATGGATGGGGGCATGTCTCAGCGGCAAGTCCCATCATTGTGGGAGATCGCATGTATATTCCCACAATGACCGGCACTGTTTATGTGATTAAATGGGAATCAGAAACCCTTGATCAGAGCGCACTGGTATCGGTAAGCGATCTCGGCCACGCTGGCGCCACATGGAGTTTATCCTCACTTTCCTACTCGCAAGGCCTGTTGTATGCGCGAACATTAAAGGAACTAATCTGCCTGGGAGAAAACCTAGAATGATCACGATCCCGATGAAACATTTCCTCATACTCCTTCTTGCTCTCCTCGCAGCCCCCCTGCTTCCGGCACAGGAGAAATCCCCTGCCAAACCGGATCGCCGCCGTGTTAAGCCAGACATGCATGAAGGCATCATCCAGGAACCGCACATCATGTTCACCTATGTGGACGAGAAGAAAAGACGACGCCTAACCCTGGACCTCTATCTCCCCGACGGGAACAAGGGACCCTATCCGGCCATCGTCATGTTTTTTGGCGGTGGCTGGCAAAATGGGCGCCCGGGAATCTTTGCCGGCCTTGCGCAGGCACTGACCCAAAGGGGATACGTCTGCGTGGTTCCGGCATACCGGCTCAGTGGAGAGAAGCCCTTTCCCGCAGCAGTACACGATGGCAAAGCCGCTATCCGCTGGACACGCAGAAATGCCAAGACCTTTAATATTGACTCGAAAAGAATTGCATCCATGGGAGGTTCAGCCGGTGGCCATCTCGCTGGATTCATGGCTGCTACCAACGGCATCAAGCGCTTCGAGGGAAAGGGTGATCATCGTGATTTCTCCTCGGATGTGCAATCCGCCATCGTGATGTGCGGACCGATGAGCCTGCTCCTGCCCCACGTCATTGAGCGGGTGGAAAAAGCCGCCGGAAAACCGGAAGGAGACGCAATCATTGACTTCATGGGAGGAGCATTGCCCGCGCAGAAGACAGGCATCTATATTGAGGCATCTCCACTTACCCACCTGAGCCCCCGCACCCCCCCCATGCTCTTTATTGACGGTGAATTCGACCGGCCCCGAACCCGTTACACCGAGTCCTGGTCGAAAATGGACAAACTGGGAATCCCTCATGAATTTGTCATGATGCCCAAGGCTCCGCACCCCTTCTGGAACATGCGCCAATGGTTCATTCCCACGGTGGATGCCATCGACAATTTTCTGCAAAAACACCTGCCTGAATAAACCATCAATGCACTCAAGGATTTTCATCATCCTGTTCCCTGTCCTGCTAAGCGGGATACTCCACGGGGAGACCCGCCCGAAGGAACGCTGGCTAAAAAAAAGTGGCTACGGATTAATGTTCCATTACGAGGCCTTCAAGGATCATTCTCCGCAATCCTATAACCGGGCCATTGAATCCTTCGATGTTGAAAGCTTCTCCAGGGAGGTTGAAAGCACCGGGGCAGGTCACGTCATCTTCGTCATTGGACAACATTGGGGGAAATATTGCGCCCCAAACAACGCATATGAAAAGCTACTGGGGGTAAAGAACGGAGTATGGACCTCCAAGCGTGACCTCATTAAGGAGATAGCAGAAGGCTTAGCCAAGCGGGATATCAAGCTCATCATTTACATGACCGCACGCGCGCCCATGCGCCATTACAAGGTCATCAAGGCCATGGCGGACACCCTGCCAAGCATTAACGGCAAACCGGCAGGACCAGGCATTGATCCGATGTCCCACCCCCGCAAGGTAAAGGGCTTCAGGCGCAGTGAAAACCAGGCACCAAATCCTACCTTCCTGAAGAACTGGGCTGATGTGTGCGGCGAATGGTCCAAGCGCTACGGCAAACTGGTATCAGGTTGGTGGTTTGACGGTTACAAGACGGAAATGCGAGACTCCTATCAATCCCTGAAAAAGGAAACACATAATATCGATACCTGGGTCGAAGCGATCCGTTCAGGCAACCCTGAAGCGGAACTGGCCTTCAATGCCGGTGCACATCCGCTCCTCTCACTCTGTACCGGCGGGAAATTATGCCCGCACCAGACATTCACCTCAGGCGAAAACCATGGTTTTTATCAACGCACCAAGAAGGGGCAGGGCAAAGCGCTGACACCCAATAATTTCCCGGCTCCGCAAGGAGTCATCTGGCACCTGCTGTTGCCGGTCGGCGCGGGATGGGGGGCCGGCGAGACGTCCAGGTTTGAAACCACAACATTAAGGGATCGCATTGACCTCATCAATGCAGAGGGCGGCACAGTCACGCTGGATGTCCCGGTCAGCCCAGACGGCAGAATCCCCGGAAAACTTCTGCAAACACTCCAGGAACTTGGCAAAGACGCCGCACAACTCAAGGACGGGCTAAGGTCCTTTTAGTCAATGGCAGCAGCATGACGGCCGGCCTTGGGGTCACCCGCCGCATGGATCATCCTGTTGGCATGGTCAATGTATATCATGACAGGGTAGGCAATCGCGCCCCCGGTCGTGCTTACCTTGTGTCCGCGCTCCTCAAGCTCCCGGAGAACCTCAACAGCCACGGCCTTGTTGGCGCGCATCCTTCCGGGACCCACGACCGTGGCCTGCCTGTCCGGGTTCGGGTCAAAGGAACCCTGGTGGTGAAATGTATTGAATCGTGGCGCGGTAACCGCCTGCTCCGGGAGCATTCCAAAATCCACATGATTGAGGATCATGTTCAGGGATGTCTGGTCCTGCAGGTCCCCTCCTGCGACACTGATGGCCAAGACCGGCTTACCCTCCTTGAGCACAAGCGTCGGGGTCAACGTAATACGCGGCCGCTTACCGGCCTGAACCCGGTTCGGGTGACCGGAAGTGGTATTCAGGCTGCGTATCCGGTTCCCCTGGGTAACACCACTTGGTCCGGGCCGGTTACCAACCAAATTCGCACTGGGCGTTGCCGCAACGACATTCCCCCAGCGGTCGGCAACCACACAAGTCGTGGTGTCCTGCACCGGGATATTGCTGGTTGATTCCACGGGCTCATCCCCATCCTTGATCGGCCCAGGACCATAAGGATTGCCCGGACGAATAGCCGCGGAAGCCTTGGCCGGGTCAATTAACTTACGGCGCAAAACCGTATATTCATCGGCAAGGAGCAACTTCATGGGAACCTCGGTAAACAGGGGGTCACCATAATACTCATCCCGGTCAGCCAATCCCAGTTTCAGGGACTCAATCACCGTGTGGATGTATGAAGAGGAGAGATGTCCCATTTCCTGAAGCTTGAAACCCTCAAGGAGCCTCAGTGTTTGGCAAAGGTATGGCCCCTGTGTCCACGGGCCACACTTAAAAATACGGTAACCCCTGTAGGTGACGGAAACCGGGTCCTCAACCCGCGTGCGGTGGTTCTCCAAGTCACGCTTGCGCAAAAAGGCACCGGACTTGATATACCAGTCCTCCAAATCATCGGCGATATCCCCCTTGTAGAAGCGATCGCGCGCGGCGGTGAGTTTTTCCACCCGCGTCCCCGCAGTCTCATCCTCACGAGCGGTCATCTTGCGCAAAGTCACCGCCAAATCCGAGTGCCAAGGCTTCTCCCCGGCATCAAGCAATTCCAGGGTTGGCTGCACTGCCTGGCTGAAGGACACTGTGCCGTATAACCTCAATGCGGTAATCACAAGGTCGATCGCGCCGGGCACCGGGGCAGACTTCATGCTGCCGTTGGCAGGAATGCCGTTCTCATAATACCACTTGATTGCCTCAGGATCGAGAGGTGCGCTACCCAGCCCACTAAGCACCTTGACTTCCTTTTTCCCAGCATCATAGATGAGCAAGGGCACCTCGCCACCAATGGCAAACAGTCCATAATCGGTAATTGCCAGTGCCAAAAGTGTTGCGGCGGCGGCATCGGCAGCATTCCCACCCTGCTTGAGCATCCATATGCCGGCAGCCACCGATTCGGCTTTACCCGCGGCAACCGCTCCACCCCTTCCCGAACCTTTCCAGGTAATCAGATCATCGCCCCGTGCAGTCAGTTCAAATCCCGGCAGGACCAGAAAGTGAAACAACATGAACAAAACATTAATCCCGCAACGACTCATCAGAAAATCCTCTCAGGGCTTTACACAAGCGTCAAGGACAAGAGGGAAGCTTCCTTAAAAACGGGAACAATGCAGATAAGCATACCTTTCGCATGTAACCCCTTCCGGAAGATGGAAAACCCATGATGCGTTAATTCAAGTATTGCATTTTGATGGGTTTGGGATTCCATTTTATATAATACAAGTGACCAAGACGCAAAGGTTGGCCACTGACGATCAAACCCCCGAAAATAAAACAAAGCATGATTGCTTTGCCCCTGCCATAAATTTGCCATGCCTCCCTTGATCTCGGCGGATTCCCGCTCATTAAAACGCCTGTCAGCAACGACATGTCTGCTGCTTCCACTTCTGATCATGCAAGCATCCGCAGGCCTGCGAATCTCGGAATTTATGGCAGCCAATGACTCGACCACCCTCGATGAAGACGGTGAATCTCCCGACTGGATCGAGATTTATAACCCGATAGAGGACAATGCATTGATTAACCTTGATGGATACGCCCTGAGCGATGATCCTCTCCTCCCGCAAAAATGGGTATTCCCCGCCACGACGATGGCTTCCGGAACACGGATTGTTGTATTCGCCTCCGGCAAGGACCGCAGTGTTGCGGGTTCTGAGCTGCATACCAATTTTTCCCTGGAAAAGGATGGTGAATACCTTGCCCTCGTTGCACCTGACGGA
>JAAESJ010000247.1 GCA_024229495.1 Verrucomicrobiaceae bacterium
CACGATGCCGTTCGAAATCACCGCCCCTTGGGTCCCACCTTGGATCGGGGCGATGACCGCTGCGTCGCCCGGTGCGTCCCGATTGACACCGCAGAACGGCTTGATCACGGACTGGGCGATGACCTCGTGGTCGTAGGAGCGTACCCACCACTCCTTGCTAGCGATGTTCGGGCGGGCCATCAGACGCTTGAGTACGCCACCGACCCCCGTCGCGTCCGCCTCTGGCGTCTGGATGGGCATGTGGACCGGTGGGGCCCACTCGGACTCCAGCTTCAGCTGGGGGCACCCATCGTGGAGGAAGCTGATGGGCAGGTGCGCCACCGGCTCATCGCCATGCGTGACCACGAAAGCCCCTGAGTCGGTGAAAGTGCCAACAGCTGTGGCCTCGACCTCATGGAGGTCGGCCAGCGCCTCAAACGCCTGGCGGTCCCTCGGCCTGATGCCCACGGTCATCCTCTCCTGGGACTCCGAGACGAGTATCTCCCATGAGGACAGTCCTGCCTGCTTCAGTGGCACTGCACCCAAGTCCAGGACGGCACCCCCTG
>JAAESJ010000248.1 GCA_024229495.1 Verrucomicrobiaceae bacterium
ATGTATTCCTTAAGTGGCTCACCGTGTTTGATGTGAAAATGCTCGGCCCATGTGATGCCCCCTTTGGGGGTTAACCTGTGTCGGTTCTGAAAACAGAAGCGAGCAAAGTGATAAATTAACTGTTCGCGAATAAATACTTCTTCCACTGCCCCGTTCCCTTCATCATCGAGGTGTATCCGCCAATCACGGGCTTGCCGACATTCTTGTCCTCGTACTTCCCCGTTTCGACGTACTGGGAGAAGCCCAGACAGATGCCTCGCGCCTCAGCGCAATAAGCCTTCTGGTGGCAATCCGCGCAGGGGTCTTTCGCCTGCATATAGTCGTACTGATTGCCGTGGGTTGATCCGATGCCGTAATTGCCGTCGTTCTCGTAGTAGGTCGTGAGAAAACTACGTTTCATCGGGGCGGGCGCTTCGGTGTCAAAAGCAATGGCAGTCTTGGGGTGTGTGATTGGTCTGCGTTTCATGGAGTAAGTTTGCATCGTTCGGTGTCCTTGTATTGTATCTTTGAGTATACCGTGAGGTCAAAGAATTAGCCGCGCATATCGCGATCATGCCAGAAGGTGTGTTTGATCAGTTTGCAGGTCGTGCCGGTGTATTCCCGGTCGTCAGCCTTGTCTCCAACGTCCTGTAACCACTGCCTGCTCATTGCTTTTGAC
>JAAESJ010000249.1 GCA_024229495.1 Verrucomicrobiaceae bacterium
CTAATCCGAAATAAGGGATGCCCGCAACGGACGCAAGGGTCTTGGGAAATTTCCCGACCAGGTCGCTAATCTTACACGTGACATCAACCGTCACTTTCTTTAGGCCGGTATTGGGATCGATCCGCGGCAGACCAACCTCCATGTTGGCAACCGCAAGGTAGCGGATTCCATTTTCCCGACACAATGCCACCGCCGCCCTTCGCGTGGTAGCTGAAATATCATTCCCAATCCCGAAGTCTGCCTTGAATGCATCGACATCCAGTCCCGCATCAATAGCGGCAACGGGTTCAAAATTCGCACTCGCAAGCACCTCGGTTACCGCATTGTCAACCGCGGTGACGGTAAAGGTCCTGTAAGCCCTCTCGGCGCCCTTCTGCTCCTTGCTGCCTCCTCTCACGCGCTTTTTTGCCTCAACCTTTTCCTGTTTCGATTCAGCACTCAACCCGTCCTCACTGATCTTGGTGTCCTGTTTTCCCTGCTTTGCAGATTCAAGAATTTCAATATCGGTTTTCTTGTCATCAAACGTCCTCCTTGAAGCCAGTTCCCGGGCAACGAACACAAAGGTCATGTAAGTCTCCTCCGCCGCCGGGGGTGCCGCTACAGGAGCCGGATTCGCTACAGCTACTGGTGCCGAACGATCCGGTGCGGCAGGACCAAGCTTACGAAACGCCTGCTCAATCGCATCCATGTTGATCGTAGCCTCCACAAGAGCGGTATAGCGTTTCTTTTTCTTGTCGATCTCGTCAAAGACAATGGTATAACCGGTGACCATGTTGACGCCTCGAAAATGATTCTGTTTTTGTGCCCTGCGGTATAACTCGGCCCGCTCCTCGGAGAAAGTTTCCTCAAAACGAAGCAGCGCATTGTCCATTGCCGCCCTGATGGCAGCATCCTTGTCCTCTTTCTTTGGGCCAAAGATCGCCTTGTAGACCACGAACCCCTTCCCCTTGGACTTGACGATGGGAGCTGAAAAGGAATGACTCGCGGCACTGAATGCGAATACAACAGTGAGGAATATCTTAAGATTTAGAGTTTGCATTTCTTGATTACGTTTTTCTGAGTTTTAGCGTCTTTCTGGATATTTTCAATGACCTTGAGGCAGACTCCCTTGAAGGCCTCGGAAACCACCGGGAATTCATCAACCCTGGCCTGTGAAGCCGGTATAATCTTCTGTACTGCATGCTTCTCCGCTGCGTTGAAAAACTCAATATTGAACTCCGGTTCGTAAACCCGGACATCAAGGAAAGCACCATAAACCAACAATTGCTCAGCGCGTGTCCGTTTTCCCGGCACCTTCTTGAAACCACGCAGGTCAAGATCCACCCCATAAGTGGCCTCGGGAATCTGAAACTGGACCGCATCCCCATTGACAAATGCCAGAGACATCTTTGTGTTGGCATAATCCTTCAGGTAAGGCAGCATCTCCACACCTGCCTTTCCTGCCATCAGAGCACTGAACTGCTGGGCAATAAACTGCGCGTAGAGATCCCCTGCCTTGAACGCTGCCGGCAGGAACGGTTTCGCCTTGTCGCCCACGACCACTTTCCTTACCTTGATGGTGCCCTGACCTTTGCCAAGCACGCGAAGTCTGGCACACTTCTCCTTGAGCACCCCGGCAAGCTGGGAATCATTGCCGACAATCATTTTACGAACAATCGCGGAAACCCGGGCAGGGCTGAAAGGCGCTCTGCCCGCATCCCGATACTCAATAAAGACAGGCTGTGAGCAAACCACACTTGGTGCACCTCCCTTGTAGTCCAGTAATAAAAGCTCGAAGCCAAGCTGGACAACACACTTGTGCACCTTACCCAACTGCTCTGTGAGGACCTGCTCTTCTGTCATCACCAAAGCAAGCATTTGCGTATTGCCCTCATCGAGATCCCCCTGACCAAGCTTGAAGTCAATATACCTGAATGCTTTCTGGTTGGCCTTGAAGAACTCCCTGAAGTTCTTGTCAAGAAACCCCACACTATCCGCATCAACAACGTTGATTCCTTTCGTGACGGGGTATCTTTTCCCGATGTCGGCAAACCTGCCACGAAAAGCAAAGCCACTCCAGATAACCTCCGGCTTTGTTACTGACGTATGCGTGCTTTGCTGAGCAACCAGTGGACTGCCTGCCTGGCAAGCAACGAACAACAACACGCAAACGAAACCAAGAGCAAACCTTAAACAGGGTAGAAGACTTCTCTTAGCAAGGCTCATAAGTAAAAAGCACCAAAGTTATAAAACAAAAAGCATAACAGCAAGGAAAGCCCCTCCATGTCAATGATTTACTGCAAAACATCACGCACCCGGTAAAACCCGCTCCGGCGGGCGAACTGGAGATCATTATCATTGCTCCAGGTGGTGCTCCCCTTTTCCCCGATGATGGCATCATCGAGTTCTGACCATGCCTCCTGGTCAAGGCTCTCCTTGTAATCAATCGCGTAAACACCACCCTCAATGCTGATAAAGGTAATATCCAGCGAGGTCAACTGACCTGCCGGACCTGCGGAAGAAACCTCCGTAATCTGGAGTTCTCCCGGAGCAAGTGGAGCCTCAGCCGCAAAATAATATTCCTTAAGCTCCAGACCCGCGCGGTCCCCGGAGACATCGATTTTTATCCATCCTTTGTGCCCATCGAGTTCAAAGCCGATCCCTCTCTGACCGGCTCCTCCAAACTGACCGAACCAGGCAGCTCCCCCCCAGCCGATGTAACCGCAATAAACACGGATATCAGCCCCATCAAAACTGCCAGATGCACCAACCACCTCGCCATCGGAAAGAAAGTGGGGATTGTAAGTGGCAATCCCGGCATGCCCCGGGTCAAACTCCCCAAGGATGGCTCCGTCATAACTTGCGATGGCATACAGTCCCACCACGTAATTACCGCCTCCATCGGGACGCAATTCCGTAGTGAAGACAATCAGGTCACCATCAGGCAAAATATCAGGCAACGGGTTGTTCCCGGCATCCGGGTAAATGCCCCCGGCCTCAACGAAATCCGTGGGCGAGCCAAAGCTGCCGTGCCCTCCCCCACTGTATGACCCTGCGGGATTGAAGTATTGATCATTGGCACCGACCTGGGTGAAAATTTCACCAGTGTAAGGGTTGAGCGCCAGTAACACTGCTCCCTCATTGTCCCCGGATTGATCCCCGAAACCCAAGGCAGGAGGGGCTTTCCATGGGCCGTCTGAAATCCAGTAATCATAGGAAGCGGATCCCACTCCCCTGGTTTTCCCCCCATCGGTAAAGTCCTTATGGATGCCTCCCGCATCAACCTGACCGTATTTCACTTCAGCCAACACCGTAAACGGAATTCCCAGTGAAATTGCCAGAAACATCTTCATTGCGCTCATAATCAAAGTGTTAACCACAATCCAAAGTCATGGCAAGAACAGAAATTTTAAACACCCACAAGCCAAGCCGATCCCCTTGAAGGGCTCACAAACTCAAGAGGATCTAAAGTTTCCGAAGCGGAAAGTTGAGCTTATATATGCATGATGAATGCCACCTTTCGACACCTGCTCTGCTTTTCCCTGATAATCACTACACTCCACCTCAATGCAGGTGAGAGCGATAAAACATCAACGCCAGAGCTCCCTCCACTGGAACTCGGTTTTGTTGACCTGTTCAACGGCAAGGATCTCACCAACTGGGTCGACGTGAACACTTCGCCTGAAACCTGGTCAGTGAAGGATGGCCTGCTTGTCTGCACCGGCAGACCCATTGGCGTCATGCGTTCAGCCAAGCAATATGAGAATTTTATCCTTATCATCGAATGGCGCCACATGAAAGCCGGGGGCAACTCCGGGGTGTTCCTCTGGAGTGATGCAATCCCCAAAGGACGCCTGCCAAAGGGCATGGAAGTGCAGATGCTGGAATTGGAATGGCCCTATATCCACAAGAGGAAAGGCAAGCCGAACCATCTCGGTTACGTCAGTGGCGAGCTCTTCGGTGCCGGCGGCATGAGGGCAATTCCTGAAAACCCCAGGGGCAATCGCAGCATGTCCTATGAGATGCGCTGTAAAGGCAAGGGGGAATGGAACCGCTACGTGGTGGTTGCCGTGGACGGCGGCGTGAAACTCTCCATCAACGGCAAGTTCGTCAACGGCATTCGTGAGGCGGATCTGCGCAAGGGCTACCTCTGCCTCGAATCAGAGGGCTCCGAGATCCATTTTCGCCGAATTCAGATCATGGAACTTCCCGCCGGCCGGGCAAAGGATCTCGGCATGACCCTTGGGGACAAGAAGAAATAACCACCAGGCAAGCC
>JAAESJ010000250.1 GCA_024229495.1 Verrucomicrobiaceae bacterium
ACGCATCGCGCCAGAGTCCAAATCGAAAGGAAACCGTACCGCAAAACCATTAGGGTACGGTTCAATGTCCTGAATGAAACAGTAAAAAGCTGCGCAACGACTGTAGGAAGTATGGATAACAGAACCGCTCAAGGGTCCCCACTTTTCAGCGTGTGACCAGCACTGGCCTCCACTTGAACTATCTACTGAGGCCGGGAGCCGCACGAGCATCGGAACCGTTCGTGCATTTTCGTAGCCATATTTGGCCCCCTTCTTTGCCAAGAAAAAACCATTGTAAACCGCTTTTCCGCTCGGGTTATCAGTTATGGTCACCCAGTCATTCGGACCACCGGCACCCATGCCATTGGGATTACGCAAGTCAGTGCCTACGAACTCAGCAGATTTACCGTCCGGGCTGACCTTAACTACACCACCAGTCAAGGGTGACTTATAGCCTGACTGGGAAAAGTAAAAGTTTCCAGACCGGTCCGTCTGAAGGTCATAGATGAACGCATGATAACTTGCGCCGATCTCATCCGGTTCCTCGTAAAAGTTCTCATAGAAGTCCGCCTCGCCGTTACCATTAAGATCATGCAATCGGGTAATTCGATCACGACCACGAACGTAAATAATATCGTCGACTATTTTTAGCCCTAAAGGTTCATAGAGACCAGCCGCGTACCGGCTCCATGTCAGGGCCTGAGGATTATCTTTGTCCCAACTCACTATCCAGACATCTCCACTCAAAGTACTAACAGCCATTCGGCCGTCACTGAAAAAATCCATTGCTGTCGTGCGCATCCAACTACCCCATGGATTAGCTAATGGAACAGTCAGCTGGTCCAAAGCATAACCATCAACACTCTTACCCGTTGCGACTGCCGTCTGCACTTTTTGCGGCCATCGCCGTGGTCCGCCCTTCGTGTGCTTCTCTATATCGTCTTGACCGGTTCTCAGGGGCGAATTACCCATGGCGACGGAAACCGAAATGGAGGTTCTTGATGGCGGAAAAGAGAGCCATGTTGTGCCTCCTTCTCCCTGCACTAACTTTCCACCCGTTGCCTTCAAGCCACCGCTCGTCACCAAACAAAACAGTTCTTTATCTCCGGGACCAACCTTAAAATTCCGCCACACTACATTGCCTTCTTCACTGGCTCCCGGCGACTCGAGTATTTCGCGACTGCCAACGCTGTAACTGAGAACAACCGTATTACCATCCAAATAGAGACCCTTGTAATGATAATGGTCGCGGGCCTTGGGCGCTTTTGGTTCTCCAACACTCCAGCCAATGGCATCTATATTTGTGTATGATGGAGAGCTTCCCGGTCTGAGGCAATATTCGCCTTTGTAGCTGGTGTGGTGAGTATTATCAGTATTCGCAATCTTCCCCTGCCATAGGCCACTTACACTGAGTCGATGAGCATCGTAGCAAATCACGGCATTGCCCGGCAAATCAATAATGATCGCCTTCTCAGTGACGTTAGCAATGTACTCAGCGTTCTTGTCCTTGATGGCGCCGTAAGCAACTCCATGCTGCATGAATGGGCCATAAACCATGTTTTTGCCACCAGTGCCATCAATCATTC
>JAAESJ010000251.1 GCA_024229495.1 Verrucomicrobiaceae bacterium
AAGTGCCGCAAAGATACCCCCGGTGTGGAACCACTGGCTGCCAAGTTTTCCGAACAGGTGATCCCAGTCGACATCTCCGGCTTTCATCTGTGAGGCGGCAGTGTGACCTCGATCAGAAGTTCCCTTTGCCCCGCGAATGCCAAAACCCCTCTCGGTGAAGTTGATTCCGTTGCGGACATCGCGACCGATGCCGTCATGATCCACCCAGTTGATCCACCCGGTATCGACGCCCCCCTGCAGGATGAAGTCTTCGATCAGGTGCCCGATGTCATTATCAGCAAATGCGCTGATCACTGCGGTTTTCAGTCCGAAGCACCTGCGCAATCCCCGGGCAACATTGTATTCTCCGCCTCCTTCCCAGGCATTGAATTGCCGTGCTGTGCGCACGCGTCCCTCGCCGGGATCAAGGCGCAGCATGATTTCCCCGAGGGAGACCTCGGCATATGCGCAAGTTGAGGGTGATTTAATGTCAAGTGCCATCAGAACAGCGGGAATCGCGTGTCAGTTTATGCTATAAACTCCCGGTTACCCGAAGATGCAACCATTCCGTTTACGGAGCAGCCCGGTTTCCTGAGTTTTTTGACGTGAATTCACCCGGGGAAGGTTGGTAATTGTGCCGGATCCCATTCCGGGTGACCTGCTTCCGCCGCTAATTGGTTAAACTCGGCAATTTCCGCTTTTGAGAAGAGCAATCCTCCCGCGCTTGCCGTCTGCTGTGCCGCCTGGGCAAAATCCTGACCCGGCAGGAAGATGTTTTCATTTCCATGTCCCTTGATGTCCTCAATGACCGCCTTGATGTTTTCTGTCTGGTTGCGCCCGCAGGCGAAGCTGCCGCCACTTAGGGCATCGGGATGAATAACCTGGAAGTAAAAACTCGGCGTGCGTTTCTCCCCTTTTGGTATCTCGCGTGAGCGCAAGGTTGGCAGGGAGCCGCCGATGAACGCGGAGACAATCTCGTTGATGAGCGCCATGCCATATCCCTTGTGTGCACCGAAGGGTACAAGGTGGGTGGCCTGCTCCGGGTCGGTGGTGAACTTCCCCTCGGCATCGACAGCGGCATTTGGCGGGAGCTTTCCGCCTTCCCGTTTAAGCTGCTGAACCCTTCCCATTGCAACAACCGATGTGGCCCAGTCGATGACGATCGGGAACCCGATAGCTTCGGTTGTCGGGAACCCCCAGCTGTGGGGGTTGGTTCCGAGAGTGGGATGCCTGCCCATAAAGGGCACCACCTCCGCAAGGCCTGCTGTGCAATGGGTGTATGCGATATAGCCGCGGTTTGCGGCATTCAGGACGTAACCGCCTCCCCAGAGGTAATGGAAGGCGTTATCCACGCTCACCTGGCCGATGCCGTATTTATCGGCAAGTTCAATACACCGCTCGATGGCGGCGTAGGCGACACTCTGACCGAGTTTTCTGTTGCAGTCCCACACTTCACTGGCGGCAAAGCCGTTCTCGATCACCTTGATATCGGCTCCGGGAACACAGCCCCCGGCTCCCGACCCGAAGAGCTCGTCAAGGTGAAGGGCCTTGATGGCATTGTGGGTGCGAACCGCGTGTGCCGATGCAAAGGAGCAGAACCTTGCGGCATCATTGGACTCTTCATCAGTGAAGCCGCGGTTTCTATAGGCGGTTGCAACCAGGGCCTCGTGCTCTGATTCGGGGACAATATGGAATTGTTCTGGCATGTGATCTAGGTGTTGAAGTTGTTGGCCTGGACGTATTCGCCATCGCCGGTTAACAGGGCAATGAGGTTACGTGTGGCCATTCCTGCCTGACGGGAAACGGACTCGTGGGTGCGTGAGGCAATGTGTGAGGTGATGATGCAGTTAGGAGCCCCGAGCAGCGGATGGTCGCCGGGAGGGGGCTCAGCATCGAGAACGTCACTGCCATAGCCGCCGACCCTGCCGCTTTCAAGAGCTGAGCGCATTGCCTCACTGTCGACGAGCTCACCCCTGGCGCAGTTGAGAATAATGATTCCCTCGCGCATCTGAGAGATACTCTCGGAGTTGATCATGCCATGGGTTTCAGGGCTGAGGAAGCAGTGCAGGGAAAGAATATCGGATGCGTCGATCAACCGGTCCATTTCAAGGCATGCGGTAATTTCGTTCTCAGCAACAAAGTCCTCATCGAGAAAAGGGTCGTATGCCAGGACTTCCATGCCGAAGGCACGCGCCCGGATCGCCACTTCCTTGCCAATGCGCCCGAGGCCAAGGATGCCAATTTTCTTTCCCATGATTTCATTGCCTACCGGCTTCCTCCAGCCCGCCTGCCAATGTCCTGCGGCGACTTCGTTGGCATTCTGCTGGATTTTCTTCGTCAATCCCAGTAGCAGCCCGAAGGTATGCTCGGCTACAGTGGTGTGATTGACGCCGGGAGTGAAGAGGATGGGAAGCTGCTTTTCGGTGGCATGATTGACATCAATCTTGTCGAGTCCTATTCCATATTTGCTGATCGCCTTGAGAGTTGGCAGGGATTTATCGATAACAGCGCCGGTGATGGCGTCGTCTCCACAGAGGAAACCGTCAAATTCCCCGGCCAGCTCAAGCATCTTTTCTTCAGGTAACGGGCCGCGCTCGCGGATAATTTCCCATCCGGTGGCTGCCAGGATTTCATGGTGCGCACCAGGGGTATCCTGGTAGGAAGTGGTGGTCAGCAGAATTCTCATGTGCGGCAAGTTTCAAGTTTCACAAGCTAACTATCAAGTGTTTGCTTCATAATCATGAATTCCATTCCCGATATGGATGCCGGTCCCCAGCCGCTAGACGTCCTGATGAATGAGCAACGCCGGAAGAACCACGACTTGGTCGAGGCTTCTCCGGAAACCCTTACCCATAAGCAGGTTAATAAAGCAAGGCATGGCCGGAAAGTAACCTTCAAGCTGCAGAAGAGAATCCTTGCAGCCTGGAATTCCCTGCAGGAGGAGACATTTGTCCTTGAACAATTATTTAATTACCGGGGACGATGAATAAAGGGGCTGAATCAGTGGGTGGAACTTGCCCGGTTACCATTGTTGGAGGCGGGTTGGCTGGCTGCATCATGGCCTGGGCATTGCGGGAGCATGGTCGTGAGGTGTTGCTGCTGGACCGTGGGGATGAGTTAACTGCCAGCAGGGTGGCTGCGGGTATTGTCAATCCGGTTACCGGCCCCAAGCTGACCAAGTCCTGGCGCTTTGAGGAGTTGTGGCCGGCAGCATTGGGTTTTTACACATCAATTGAGGAGCAGACGGGCAGGCAGATATTCCATCAAATGCCACTTGTTCGCCTGCTGGACTCCGGGCAGCAGGTTGACAAGTGGAACAAGCGTCTGCAGACACCCGGGTATGCAGAATGCCTTGCCGCGTGTCCTCTGGATCCGGGGAAGTATTTGAAGTCGGAATACGGGGCGCTTACTTTTGACCGTGCCGGTTACCTAGACATCAGGGAGTTCATCAACCTGACCCGGGACATGCTTGGGGATCACTGGCGCAAAGGCGAATTGCTTGAGGCGGCCGATGATGGGATTACCCTGTTCTGTGAAGGGATAGCCGGGGGTTCCAATCCCCTGTTTGAGTGGATGTCTTTCAAGCCGGCCAAAGGTGAAATACTGACCCTGCATATTGCCGGGCTGGCACAGGATCGGATTATAAATCGTGGAGGAGTGTGGTTATTGCCGGTGGGCGGTGAGCAATTCCGCTGCGGGGCAACCTATGACTGGGGATGCAGTGATTCCAAACCGACGCCTGAAGGACGGCAGGTCATTGAGAAACGCCTTGATCGCTTGTTGCAGTTACCGCATGAGGTTGTCGATCACCAGGCGGCGGTGCGGCCGGTGGTTCGGGAGAGCAAACTGCTCTGCGGGATGCATCCTGCGCATGACAGGATTGGATTCTTCAACGGGCTGGGTTCCAAGGGGGTTTTGAACGCTCCTTTCTTTGCCCGGAATTTTGCGGATTATCTTTGTGGTCACGGGGTTATTGATCCCGAGGTTGACCTGCGTGGGAATATTTGAGCGGGTAAAGATGAATTCCGTCAAGGTTACAGAAATTGCTCACAGGCTGGTGTCTGTCCATTTGCAGGCCGGCGAGGTGGCAGTCGATGCTACTGCCGGGAATGGGTATGACACCCTCTTGCTCGCCAAAATTGTGGGGGATGCAGGTGTTGTATTTGCCTTTGATGTCCAGGCTTGCGCGCTTGCAGCTTCAGGCAACAGGCTCAAGGAGCACAATATGGATCAAGTGGTGAAGCTGTGTCAGCGGGGACATGAGAGCCTTGCTGAGGTTGTTCCGGGATGTCATCACGGCAGGGTTGCCACGGTGATGTTCAACCTTGGTTACCTGCCGGGTGGCGACAAGTCGATGATTACCCGTGAACATACAACGCTGAGTGCACTGCAACAGGCGCTGGATATCCTCAGAGCAGGAGGATTATGTACAGTGGTGTGCTATCCCGGTCATGAGGGTGGTGATCAGGAGGTGGCGGCGGTTCTGCGCTTTATTGAGGGCCTTGACCATGATGCTTACCAGATTGAGCGACATGATAGTGAGCACAGGATGAATTTCCCGCCCTTTCTGCTGGCAATAAAGAAGATGTCCTCAGGGTAATTTACAGCACGGGTTGCCAAGTGACTATAGCCTCGGCTATGGTTGAGGCTTGTCCGGTTTACTGAAGACTCTGACTAATGCCTTTGCGCTCTGGGTGATAATAGGGAGCCTCTGGGCTTGGTTTTATCCTGAGCATTTCAGTTGGTTTGTCGACAAGGACAACAAGATCCTTGGTATCAAGTTTATCCACATCGGGCTGGGCCTGATCATGTTCGGAATGGGAATCACGTTAAGTTTTAATGATTTCCGTGCAGTCTTGAAAATGCCGCGCGCCGTGATTGCCGGGGTTGCCGCCCAGTTTACGGTGATGCCCCTCCTCGGGTTTTTTCTGGCACAATTATTTTCTTTGGAGGCCGGCTTGGCGGTTGGCTTGATCCTGGTGAGTTGCTGTCCCGGGGGCACGGCATCGAACGTGGTTACCTATCTGGCCCGGGCCAGCTTGCCGCTATCAGTGTTGATGACAATGTTCTCAACCCTGAGCGCAATTGTCATGACACCGTTCTTGACAGGCTGGCTGGCGGGAAAATATGTCGACATTGACCGGTGGAACCTGTTCCTGAATATGGTTTCAGTGGTGCTGCTGCCGGTGGTTGCAGGAGTTCTTCTCAATCGATTTATGCCAAGGGTTGTGCGTCACGTTACCCCTTGGTCCCCTTTGCTCTCGGTGGTGATCATTGTGCTGATCGTTGGAGGCATCATTGGCACTGCCCGTGAAGCCATTATTGAGCATGCCGGCAGCCTGCTGCTTGTGGTGTTCCTGCTGCATGCGGGAGGGTTTGCCATTGGCTATGGATTGGCTGTTATTTTCCGGTTCGAGGCTGTCTTTAGACGGACCTTGAGCATCGAGGTGGGAATGCAGAACTCAGCCCTTGGCACCAGCCTTGCCGAGACAGAGAAATTCCAAGGGCAGTTTCATTCAGCCCTGGATGCGGCCCTTGCGCCGGTTCCAAGTGCGGTTTCCGCTCTTTATCACTGCATTATCGGCAGCCTGCTTGCAGCTTATTGGCGTCGCCGTATTTCCGAGAAACATTGATGAACGCTGTATTCAGGATCGCACAACTTGGGGTTGTGCTTGGAGGAGCATTCCTCATCCTGCAGGGATTTGCTGTCATTGGTATGAGTGTGGCACTGATGGCTTGCTGGTATTATCTTTTTGACCGGCAGTTAAACCGGGTTGTGCCTGTTAATGTCCAGCCCATTGGCGAGAAGACTGCCCGCTTCCATGAGAATTGCTTTATTGCTGACCTCCATGCGGACGTTTGCCTCTGGCGACGTGACCTTATGAGCAGGCATCGCCGAGGACATGTCGACCTGCCTCGCCTGAGGGCGGGGAATGTAGCCCTGCAGTTTGTCACGGTGCCGACCAAACTGGTGATCAGCCCGCGCTTTCCCCGCCTGTTTTTTTCAGATCTTTTTTTCTGGGGCGCATTGCTGAGTCTGCAACGCCCCGATACATGGTTTAGCGCTGCCGCGCGTGCCCGGTTGCAGTTGAGGCGGTTGGCGTGCTGGATTGAGCAATCGGGAGGGGCAATCCGGATGGTGAGCTCAAGGGGGGAGCTTAATGAGCTCAGTGAACGTCGAGGGAATAATGAGGATGTTATCGGTGTTATGCTTGGCCTTGAGGGAGCACATGTCCTGAGAGGGCGGCTGGATGTCCCATGGCTGGCTGCGCAGGGATTTCGCGTGGTTGGCATCACCCATTTTAATGATAACCAGTTTGGGGACTCGGCGCACGGTGTGAGTCGGAGGGGGCTGAAGCCTGCTGGTCGTGAACTGGTGCGGCAACTCGATAATCACTCGATTACCATTGATCTTGCTCATGCGTCGGCTGCATTAATTGATGATGTCCTTGAGATGCACAGTCAGGGTGAGCTTAGTCGGCCCGTGCTGGTTTCCCATACCGGCATCAAGGGAAAACATGATCACCGACGGAACATTTCAGACGAACATGCTGTTGCCATCGCTTCCGCCGGGGGACTCATAGGCATCACGCTTTTTGCTCCCGGCCTGCCCCGCGCTGACCTTGCAGCCGTGGGTGAGAGTATTAGCTACACGGTGAAGTTGCTTGATGGCGCCGGCCTTGAAGGTGCCCGACATGTTGCCATTGGCTCCGATTTTGACGGGGCAGTGCGAACTGTTGTCGATGTTGCTGGATGGGGTCGCATTACCGAGGAGTTGCTTAAACCTCTCCACGGATTAGACCCGGAGCAGGTGGAATGGATTGTGGGCGGAAATATCCGCAACTTCTTTGCGCAGAATTTACCTGACTAGAACAGGCCGGCTGGCATCTGACCAAGCCCGCCGGTAACTTTCCCCATTTCCTCCTCCATCACCTTGCGGCCTTCATCGATTGCCTGCTTGACCCCTGAGAGCACGAGATCTTCAAGGATTTCCACATCCTCAGGATCGACAATTTCCGGGGCAATCTTGATTGATCGAACCTCTCCGGAACAGGTAGCGGTGACAGTAACCTTGCCTCCGCCTGCAGACGCCTCTACCTCACGTTCGGCCAATTCAGCCTGTATTTCCTGCATTTTCCCCTGCATTTGCTGGGCCTGCTTCATCATCTTGGCGATATTCATTATTTCAGTTTAGGGAAGGTTGTTCTCGCTTGCAAATGCAAGGTCTAGCCGTTTTTGACTTCAGCCTCGAAGATTTCCAGGGCTTCCTTGATCAAGGGGTCACTATAGATGTCGTCCTCGGTCTGGGAGGGTTGTCCCTGCTCCTCGCCGTTGGATTTTTCCTGTCCAGGGGTTGGCGCATCTGGTTCGGGTTGTATCTCATCCTCCTCGGTTATTTCGGTGGGGAGGATCTCAGGCGTTACTCCATCGCGAAGCTCGATTTTCAGTTTACGAGGTGCATTACTCATTGACCCGAGCAGTTCCTCAATGGGTTTGCGAGTGCGGTCACGCAGCAGTGATTCCTTGGCAATGGTCTCCCCGGGGGAAATGGCCACGGTGAAATGCCCTCCTTCATCTTTGGCAAAGACGGCTTTTTGCGCATATTCCGCGGCGATGGGCTTATGCTTGGCAAGGTGTTCCAGGATTGCTGACCAGATTTCTTCCCCGCTAAGCTCCTTATCATCATCTTTTGCAGATTTCGGATCCTGGGCTTTTGGCTGTGGCTTGGTTTCGGAGGCGGGTGCAGGCGCCGAGGTCGGGGAACGGGGAGCCGGATCGGGGGTTGTCGGCTTGGTGGGCGCCGTTGGCTTGGCGGGCGCCGTTGGCTTGGCGGGCGCCGTTGGCTTGGCGGGCGCCGTTGGCTTGGCGGGCGTTGCCGGCTGGGCAGTTTGACCAGGCATTGCTGACAGGTTGCCGTCAATGGCTTCAATGACGTCACTAAGGCGGGTCGAGGCCAGAATCTGGATCGCCTTGATGATGCCGACCTCCAGGTGCAGGCGCTTGTTGGGAGCCCATTTGATGCGTCCATCCACCATTGCGAAATGGTCGATAACAGCCAGTAGGCGTTCAGTATCGATCATGGCGGCCTGAGATTGGACCCTTTCGATAATCTCGGCAGGCAGGTCCCTGGCAGCACCATCCGGATCGACCTGATAAACGAGCACGGCCCGCAGGTGCCCGATCAGGTCCGTCAGGAGCTTGCCCAGGTCCTTTCCTGATTCCGATTGGGTATAGATTTTCTCAAGTGCTTGCACGGTTTCCCTGTTGAGCAGCGCCTCACCGAGGCCGGCAATGGTTTCAAGAGCGGTAAACCCGAACACTTCAAGGACATCAGGTTCCCCTATCTCTTCCCCGCAGAAGGCGACCAGTTGGTCGAGCATGGATTGAGCATCGCGCATGCCGCCCTCAGCTCCCTTGGCAATGGCTGTGGCTGCCAGGGGATCGAGTGTGATCTTCTCCTGTTTGGCAATGTGACTTAAATGGTCACTGATGATACGTGTCGGGATGCGGCGCAGGTCGAAACGCTGGCAGCGTGAGATAATGGTGGGGAGAATCTTTTCCGATTCCGTGGTCGCGAAGATAAACTTCACGTGGTCGGGCGGTTCCTCGAGGGTCTTAAGCAGGGCATTGAATGCCGCACTGGAGAGCATGTGCACCTCATCAATATAGTAAATCTTGTAGCGCCCGCGCGAGGGTGCAAACTTCACGTTGTCCCGCAACTCACGAACTTGCTCGACACCGTTATTGCTTGCACCGTCGATTTCCAGCACATCAAGGCAGCGACCCTCGGCGATTTCCCGGCAGATTTCCTCATCGGGATCGAAATCTGTTTTCGGGCCACCGGTGCAGTTGAGTGCCTTTGCAAGGATGCGAGCGATGGATGTCTTGCCTGTGCCACGGGGACCTACAAACAGGTAGGCGTGAGCCAGGCGATCCTGTGCAATGGCGTTAGTCAGGGTCTGGACAACATGATTTTGCCCCAAAACATGGTCAAATGTCAGGGGGCGGTATTTTCGGGCAAAAACCTTATAACTGGTGTTCACGGGGCTAATTGTAGGACGCGATGGCGGTTTGTGAATCTTTTTTGAGGTGGACATTGTCCCCTGATGACGCTTTTTGGGCAAGGATGAGTGAAAATGATGCCATTGGGATGATTGCCGGTAACGGCATTTACCCCCCGATTTTTGCCCGTGCCGCCCGTGCGGCAGGGGTTGAGCGGCTTGTAGCTGTTTGCTTTCATGATGAAACTGAACCCGGGATTGAGGATTTGGTTGATTCGGTGGACTGGATGAGAGTTGGGCAGTTGAGCAAGATGATCAAGTTTTTCAACAAGGAGGGCATTCATCGTGCCGTGATGGTTGGGCAAATTGCGCCGGGGAATCTTTTTGACCTGCGTCCTGATATGCGGACGCTGATGTTGCTTGGCCGGCTCAAGGAACGAAATGCCGAGTCAATTTTCGCGGGGATTGCCGGAGAGTTGGCCAAGGATGG
Source organism: Verrucomicrobiaceae bacterium (assembly GCA_024229495.1). GTDB lineage: Bacteria > Verrucomicrobiota > Verrucomicrobiia > Verrucomicrobiales > DEV007 > CACIUL01. The sequence continues at coordinate 9,472 of JAAESJ010000251.1, forward strand.
CATTGAGTTGATCGCTGCTACGACCTACCTTGATGATTTGCTTCCTGCTCCCGGACATGTATGCGGACCGAGGCCGGACAAGAGACTGGAGGGTGAAGCGGCATTTGGGTTCAGGATTGCCAAGGAAACCAGTCGTCTTGATGTTGGCCAGACTGTTGTTGTCCGTAAGGGTACGGTGTTGGCTGTCGAGGCCTTTGAGGGCACGAATGCCGCTATCATGAGGGGCGGTGAACTTGGGCATGGCAAAGCCGTGGTGGTGAAGGTGTCGAAGCCGGATCAGGACTTACGCTTTGACGTGCCCTGTATCGGACCAGAAACAATCAGGGTTGCTTCCGAGGCGGGAGTTAAGGCGGTCGTGATCGAGGCGGGTTCAACCCTGTTACTGGATAAGGAGCAAATCGAAACTCTTGCCAATGAGTTGGGAGTGACTGTATACGCCTACCGGTAAGAGGTAACTTTTATTGAAGCAGATATGACGGATAAAATGAAAATCGGGGTTGTTGGAGTTGGAGCAATCGGCAAGAATCATGCTCGCATTTATGCGGAGAGCGATTCGGCGCAACTGGCCGCCATTTTTGATAGTAACAGTGAGGCGGCGCGGGAAGTAGCCGGACAGTATGGGGGGCAGGTGGTTGATAGCCTTGAGCAATTCTGCCAACTCGTTGATGCGGCATCGATTGCAACCCCGACCAAGACGCATCGCCTTGTGGGAGAAACTCTCCTTGGAGCCGGTAAGCATGTGTTGATTGAGAAGCCCATAGCTGATAGCGCGGATGACGCCAAGGCCTTGGTGAGAATGGCTGCAGAGAGTAACTGCATCCTGCAGGTGGGACACATAGAGCGTTTCAACCCGGTGCTTGGGGAGATCGAACAGCGCTTGACTGACCCGAGGTTCATTGAAGTTCACCGGCTTTCACCATTCCCCAACCGGTCAATGGATATTGGGGTAGTCCTTGACCTCATGATCCATGATCTTGAGATCGTGCTTCATCTGGTTAAGTCTGAGGTGGAGCGTATTGATGCCGTTGGTGTGCCGGTGCTGACCGCTCGTGAGGACATTGCAAATGCAAGGATCCGTTTCAAATCTGGGTGTGTGGCCAATATCACTTCAAGTCGTATTTCCCCCGAGAAGATGCGCAAGTTGCGCGTTTTCCAGGGGGATAGTTACCTGTCCCTGGATTATCAGCAGCAGGAAGGTGAGTTATACTGGAAAGATGGAATGGAGATTAAAAAGCTGCCGGTCTCCGTCGAGAAGGAAGAGCCATTGAAAAAAGAGCTGGAAGCCTTCATTGATTGTGCCATTGCAGGGCGCCAGCCGGCAGTGTCGGGACGCGAGGCAACGGCTGCTCTGGAGTTGGCAATTGAAATCACGCAATTGATCGAGTCCGGGGGGACGCCGGGAAATCTTCCCACGTGATGGCGCAGAGGATTTATATCGTAGCCGGAGAGGTCAGTGGGGATGCCCACGGTTCGGGCTTGATGTCGGCACTTCTTGAGCGTGACCCGGAGATTGTGTTTTCAGGGTTGGGAGGTCCTGTCATGAACAGGATTGCCGGGGGAGTGCGGGACTGGATTGGTGAGTCGGCGGTGGTCGGGTTCTGGGAGGTGCTGAAAAAATATCGTTATTTCAGGGGAGAGTTTGAACAGGCAATTCAAGAGCTTGAGGACTTTTCCCCTGATGTCGTGGTGTTGGTTGATTACCCGGGGTTTAACCTGCGCTTGGCGGCCGAGGTGAGGAAGCGGGGGATTAATACCAGGATTGTCCAATACATCAGTCCGCAGGTCTGGGCCTGGAAACGCGGAAGAATTGCCCGCATGGCGAGAATTCTTGACCGCATACTCTGTCTTTTTCCCTTCGAGGTTGACCTTTATCGAGGCTCCGGGCTTGATGCGCGTTTTGTAGGTCATCCTGTCGCGGAGAAGCTCGCTGAGCTGCGCGGCAATAGCCTGCGGGATGAGCAACTGGTGGCGCTTCTCCCGGGAAGCAGGCAAAGAGAAATAGAGAAAATATTCCCGGTGATGCTGGGAGCCGCAGCGGAGATGACCAAACTTAAGCCCGGGCTGCGCTTTGCCTCAGCGGCCTCAGGCGAGAAATTGGCGGAGAGGATGCGGGAGATGGCATCTGAGCGCGGGGTCGAGTGCAGGATTGATGTGGGCAATGCCCATGAGCTGATGGCTACTGCCTGCTGCGCGGCCGTGGCTTCAGGAACGGCAACCCTGGAGTCGGCGTTTCTCGGCTTGCCCTATTGCATTGTCTACAGGGTGGCCTGGCCAACCTACTATCTGGCCCGTGCGTTGATGGCAGTGGATTACCTGGGAATGGCCAACCTGCTTGCAGGGCGCGAGTTGGTCCGTGAGTTCCTGCAGGGGGATGCCGTTGCGACAACGGTGGCGGCGGAATTGCTCCGCTTGAATCAATCAAGGGAAGAGCGTGAGTTGCTGGCCCGTGAATTGCAGGAGGTGACAGCACCACTGGCTGAGCTTGGGGTATATAAGCGTGCCGCTGCCGCAACCCTGGAGGAGGGGGCGTCATCAGGGAAACTCCCCTAAAGGGTATGTACCAGCCAACCTTGATAAAGGGAATCGTGGTCGGGGTTCCTGCCGGGATAATGATCATCGGTATGGGATCCCTTTTTTTATTCAGCGATATTTCCCAGCCAGAGACGCCCCAGGCAGATCGCGTGGGCGGGTCGTTGCGAGCTCCTGTTAACGAGGTTGACCTGCGTCGCTGGGTTAACCGCCTGTCTGTTGATATTGCTGCCCGACCGGGTGGCGACGTTACCAAGTCGCGAATTGCTGCCAAGTGGATTGAATCTGAGCTGAGTGAGGTAAACATGGGGTATCGGCCCAAGGTAAGAATCTTTGAAGAGAGTGAGGCGGAATATCGAAATGTTGAGGCGGAATTGCCGGGTGCGACCAAGCCCGGAGAAATTGTTGTTGTTGGTGCCCATTATGACTCCGTGTCCGGTTGCCCGGGAGCAAACGACAATGCCACCGGGGTGGCCGCAATGCTTGCTATCGCGCAGGCCTTCACTGGTACAGAGAACGTGCGCACGTTGCGCTTTGTCGCCTTTGCCAATGAAGAGCCTCCTTTTTTCCGGACCGACGCGATGGGCAGCCTTGTTTACGCGAGGGCCTGTAAGCGGCGTGGGGAGAAAATTGTAGCCATGATTAGCCTGGAATCTCTGGGTTATTATTCGGATGAGCCGAACAGCCAGCGTTTCCCCCCGGGCTTGCGGAAGTTCTACCCCGATACCGGAAACTTTGTCGGCATTGTGGGTGATGAGAACTCGAGGCCGCTGGTCGAGACTTTTTACCGGAGTTTCCGTCGCGTTTCAGATTTTCCGGTTCAGAAGGCTGCTTTACCCGCTGACCTGCCCGGTATTGGTTGGTCAGACCACTGGTCATTCTGGCAGTGTGGTTACCCGGCGCTGATGGTTACGGACACGGCACCTTACCGGTATCCGCATTATCACAAGCCTTCCGATACCCCGGACAAGGTTGATTTTCCCCGTTATAGCTTGGTGGTGAAGGGGCTAGCCGGTGCTGTTAAGGCTTTGGTTAACCCTTGAGGGTTGATTCACCCGTCCCCGCGGACAATCACCTTAAACCGACCGGGTTCCGTCTTTGCCCCCGAGTGGTAGATGCGCTTCAACGGCTGATCAGGTTGTGTGGTTTGGCGGTAGATACTGAATTCAAAATGCCGCTCCCGGGGTGCCTCGTCAGGACTTACCGGTGGCTTTGGCAGTGGCTTGGCCTCGACGAAGATCGGGTTAATTCCTGCTTTGAGGCCGCCGATAATCAAGGCCTTGTGAACGTTGTCGATGACCGCATGATGTGAGCGCTCAGCGATATTGGCCTGCGTTTGGTAGCCGATGGACACGATCTCAATATAGCCTACGATTTCCGGTCTGGGACAGAGCTTGGGTAGCGGTGGAACCTTGCCCGGGGGGGCGAACTGCATGGTGTCGAGGAAGGAGTAATCCCCTTTTCCCGCCGCGGTCGTTATTTCCTCGGCTCCGTCGAGTCCCATAAAGCGTGAGGTGCTAAATTTCCAGCCGCTCTTTTCCTTGATAAACATCAGAAACAGAAGTCCGTCGGGGATATCGGCATCCTCCTCCTCCACCCCGAAATCCGGTTTTCCGAAATAGACAAGCTGGGCAGTAACGCCCTTGACCATCGTACGGGCAAGGTGCATGGCACTGACATCAGGTGGACTGACCGGGCTTTCAAACAAGGCATCAGGCCAACTTTTCTTCTGCGAGACAATCATGTTACGGATGCCGATCTGGCGGTATCTTGCCGTGGTGTTCTCCCAGAGTTCACGGTTTTCCTCCTGCATGGATTGTGACCATTGCCTGAACACGGTCTGCAGCTCATTGCCAAGCTTTTCGGTTGCAGGGTCTGCGGCATTTACAGGATCTGCGGCACAGCAGAGAACCAGGGCAGCGGTTGCAAGCAGGAGAGTTGATGGATACCGCATGATCAGGCCGTGACTCGGATTCTCGGGATGGCGGCAAGCAGTTCCCTGGTGTAATCATGACGCGGGTTTTCCATGAGTTCCTCGCTTTCCCCGAGCTCGACGATTTTCCCGAAATGCATCACAGCAATGCGGTCTGCAATGTAACGCACTACGCTGAGGTCATGGGAGATAAACATCATGGTCAGGTCAAGGTCGGTCACCAGCCCCTTGAGCAGGTTGAGGATCTGCGACTGGATTGAGACGTCGAGGGCGGATACAGGTTCATCGGCAATGATGAGTTTGGGTTGCGGTGCCAGGGCACGTGCAATGGCGATACGCTGCCGTTGCCCGCCTGAGAACTCGTGTGGATAGTTGCGGATATAGCGCCAGTCAAGGCCGACGCGCTCCATTAATTCAGCGATGGCCTGGTTGAGTTCGCCCCCTGCCAGGTGCGGCTGCCGGGTGCGTAATGCTTCCGCGAGCGTTGAGAATACTGTCATGCGTGGGTTGAGGGAGGCGTAGGGATCCTGGAAGATCATCTGGAAGTCAAGGCGGCGGTGGCGCACTTCCGAGGGGTTTAGTAAAGTGAGTTCCTCGCCGTTGAGGATGACCCTTCCATGGGTGGGGGCAATGAGCTGCATTACCGTGCGCGACAGTGTGGACTTGCCGCATCCGGATTCTCCCACCAGGCCGAGGATCTCGCCCTTGTGGATGTCCAGGGTGACGCCGTCAACTGCCCTGATAGGCTCAGAGTTCTTGACGGGAAAATGAGTCTTAAGGTCGATGAGTTGCAGGTAGGACATGCTGTTTTAGGTATTAGGCGAGGCAACCGGGGCAGTCCTGCACCCAGTGATCAGCTCCGGTATCTTTGAGTTTCGGATGCTCATCGGTTAAGCATTTGCTGCGCTCACCCAGTTCGTTGCGCGGGCGGAATGCGCAGCCTTTAATGGGTTGCGAGACATCCGGAGGCAATCCCGGAATGGTATAGAGTTCCTCACCCTTGGCGTGCATTGCCGGGATCGATTTCAACAGGGCGCGCGTGTAGGCGTGGCGCGGGTTGCTAAAGAGTTCATTGGCCCCGGCGCGTTCCACGATTCTCCCGGCATACATGACATTGATTTCGTCACAGATCTCGGAAATGACCGCCAGGTCGTGGGTGATGAAGATCACCGCGGTGCCCAGTTCGCGCTGGCGATCCTTGATGAGGTCGAGGATTTGTTTCTGCACGGTGACATCCAGTGCGGTGGTGGGTTCATCCGCTATCAGGATTTCAGGCTTTGTGATCAGCGCCATGGCAATCATCACCCTTTGGCGCATGCCGCCTGAAAATTCATGCGGATACATCTGGATGCGTTTTTCAGGCTCAGGAATACCCACTTCACCCAGTGCCCTGATGGCGTGTTCAAGGGCTATTTTCTTGCCCATCCCCATGTGCAGGGATAACGGCTCGGTGATCTGGGTTGCGATGCGCAGGTAGGGGTTGAGCGAGGTCATCGGGTCCTGGAAGATCATGCTGATGCGCTTACCGCGGACCTGGCGCAGCGCCTTTTCCCCGCAGCTTAGCAGGTCGATGGAATCGAAGATGGCACTGCCTCCCTCGATTTTACCCGGTGGCATGGGGACC
>JAAESJ010000252.1 GCA_024229495.1 Verrucomicrobiaceae bacterium
GCTTCCAGCGTATCCGCTATTCTGATGAAAATAGGGATATTTAAACAAACCCCGACAGACACCCACAACTACAGCCATGAAAACAAAACTCTCCCTTTTGGGAATAATCGCCTCCTTGAGCGCAGTCGTAACTGTCAGTGCTCAGAACACAGCCGTCACTAAGCCTGTCGGTTATCACACAGAAACAGTTTTAGGTGATGCGTTCACCTTGCTTGGTATCAACGTCAGTGGCCCCGTCGCTGCAGCCGGCGATTTTGATGCTGATTCCGCCCAGGATGACGATGTTGATTTCACAACATTGCTTACGGCAGGTACTCCATACACAGTGCAAAACCTTGCTACTGGCGCTGCTGCTTCCGTTACAGGATTTAATGCAAATACACTGACCACTACCCTTGCTGTTAGCGATGGCGATACGTATGAAATTCGTCAAGACTCAACGGTCGCATCCATTTTTGGTGCAAACAACGAGGCCGGTCTTGGTGAAGGAGATGAAAATAGTGCCGATACCATTTGGGTTCCCCAGACAGACGGAAGCTTTATTCAGATTTACCGCTCCACTGGTGGTCTCTTTGGAGATGCAGGATGGCGTCAAATTGGTGATGCTCAGACAGATCAATCTGGTCAGGTAATTGCCTTCACTTCCTCAATCTTTATTCAGCGTAAGCAGGCAGATCCGCTTGACATCGTCTTTGTTGGTCACGTTCGCACCTCAGCGACAACCTACGGCCTTCTTGCTGGCCAGTTCAACTTTGTGAACCGTGTCCTTCCGGTTGGTATCACTCTTGCCGATACAAACATCGAAGCTGCTATTGCAGCTGGAACATGGGCAGATGGCGATGCAGACACTGCTGACATGATCTGGGTTACTAATGGTGCCGGTGGATATGACCAATTCTATTTTTCAGAAGGAGGCATATTTGGTGATGCCCAGTGGACAAAGCGAGGTGGCGACGGCACCGATCAAGCTGGTCAAGAGCTGACTTCAGGCTTCGCTATTCAAAAGAGAAGTGCTAATAGCTCAGTAACTATCGCGCTTCCCGGTGACTTGGATATCTAATAGACTAAGTTCATAATAACGAATTAAGCCCTCGTAAGAGAGCAAGGCTGTTCCGCCCCATCGGTAATCCCGGTGGGGCGGATTCGTTTTTTAAGGGTAGGTGAATTTTCTATGGCAAGGGGCGTTCCAGCCCTGTGGGCCAAAGAGGGGAGAGCAGGAAAAGCAACTCATGGAAGAACCGTTAATGGTGCCCGGTGGGAAGTGCTCGTTATCCCCTCCGGAGCCTTATGGACACCATGACGCTCAATCCCAATCCCAATCCCTGTTCTGAGGCGTTCCTCCTGGTCAGGTGGAGAGTGCCCGAGTGACACGGGTCATTTCATCTGAGAATTCCTTGAGGCGCGATTGAAGGTCCGGGTCGCTGACTGAACCTTGGTCAAAGGACTCTCCGGTGGCATAGACAAATCGGGGAATAATGTGAGCTCGGAAGTCGAGCATCAGGCTGTTTGCCACTCCCATCACTGACATATAGCTGCTCTTGCCGCCTGCGGCGCACGCGAAGCCGACGACCTTGCCA
>JAAESJ010000253.1 GCA_024229495.1 Verrucomicrobiaceae bacterium
GGGAAAAGTATGGCCAGATCATCGACGCTGGAATTGCGGAGTTGTTCAGTCGGAGCCGGCGGGAGCAGTTGGTGGCGTATACCGGTTCGATCCAGGATATGCTTGGTCTCGATCATGCGAGAGCATTGTTGAGTCGGTTCCTGTCCCGCGCATATCGACGTCCCGTTGAGCAGTCGGTAATGGAGGCGGTCATCAACAACGTCAAGGAGTCCAAGGACATTGAACAAGCCCTGCGCTTTGAGATGAAGGTGGCGTTGATGTCACCGAAATTCCTGTATCGCGGGTTCCTCATGCAACCACAAGAAGATGGGCCTCAGTTTGTCGACTCTTACGAGTTGGCTGAGCGTTTGTCTTACTTTATCTGGGCGGATATGCCGGATGTGCTCCTCATGAAAGCTGCCGCCGGCGGGCTTCAAACAAAAGTCCGGATTCATGAACAGGTAACACGGATGCTTGCCTCTCCCAAGGCTCGTATGCTGGCAAGGGTGTTTGCCAAAGAGTGGTTAACGCTTGGTGAGATTGATAAAGTGACCGGGCGTAATCCGGTCCATAAAAAAGGAATTACGGATCAACCGTTGGAATTCATGCATTACCTTTTCAGTGAGAACCGACCACTTCTCGAGCTCATTGATTCTCGGGTAACCTATGCAAATCCGCAGATGCGGCGTTTCTACGAGAAGGAAGACCACGCGAAGATTAAGAACGTTGCGCGCGCAAGCGGGATTGAAAGGGCATACGTTCCCCTGCAGCGCATTACCCTGGCCGATAGCAGGGTGCGTGGCGGGATTCTTACCATGCCAGGAATACTGATGATGAACAAAGGACCGGTTACCCGGGGGCATTGGATGCTTGAGCGGATCATGGGGGTGCATTTGCCGGACCCTCCGGATGATATCAAGCCGGTTCCCAACAACAAGAAAGGCCAGCAGTTGAGTTTCCGTGAGCGTTTTGCGGTTCATCGCGACAATGCATCATGCGCGGTGTGCCATGACAGGATTGACCCGCTCGGCTTCGCTCTCGATGCCTACAGGAGCAATGGTGATTTGATTCGTAACAGTCAGGACCCGATTGACACCTCAGGCCAATTGCCCTCAGGGGAGAGCTTCAAGGATTTTTCCGAATTGAAGAAAATCTTGCTCACTTCGCAGAGGCGGGTGATAATTCGAAACACCGTTGAGCGCATGTTATCTTATGGGCTGGCACGCAAATTGACGGTGTATGACCAGTCGACAATCGAACGCATTACCGATGAGATGGAGCAAACCAATGGCGGGTATGGTGACCTGATACGGATGATTTCAGTGAGCATGCCTTTCACGATGACGATTAAGGAGAAAGCATCATGAGTTGTTCAAAGAGCTGGCTGATTGATCGACGGACGTTCCTGCGGGGAGCAGCAGCGAGTATACCATTACCCCTGCTCAACATGATGTCGGCACCGGCTGCAAACCTGATTGGCGAGAAGCCCCCCGTGCGCTTCATGACGCTGTTCAAGCCCAATGGGGTTCACCCTCCTTCCTGGAATATCAATAACGGGACTGAGCATGATTTTCGACTGTCTCCCATGATGGGACCCTTCGCGCAGCATAAAGAGGATTTGCTCTTCCTTGATAACATGGGTGACTTCGGGTTTTCTTCCCACAGCCATTCAACGCGCCGTTTTTTGTCCGGGCACCATACCAATACCCGGACGGCTTCTGTTGACCAGATGATTGCTGATAAGATTGGCGGGGATACCTCGATCCGCTCGCTTGAGTTGACGACCGAGGGTCTGTTCGTCAACCAGATCGGCTGCAGTTACATTTCCTATGACGCCAAGGGGCAAGCGATTCCGCGCGAGAGTGACCCGCAACTGGTGTTTGATCGGGTTTTTAACAACCCGTTGCGCCGGCCAGGAAAGCGCAGGGAATTACGAAGCCTTCTGGACCGAGTCAATGATGATGCCAAGTCCCTTGCCCGTCGCGCAGGAAAAGAGGACCGGGAGACCCTTGATCAGTATCTGACTGCCATTCGCGAGACGGAGCAGAGGCTGGAAAACATGAAGCCGGGCCAGGAACTTAGGGATGTGCCCGCCAGCATGAAACGTCCGGGACGCTCCGTGAACATGGATGAGCAGGTCAACGCGATGATCGACACGATTGCATTGGCCCTGTGGACGGACTCAACCCGCTGTATCAGCTATATGCTGGGCAACAGTAACAGCCGCATGGTGTTTGATTTTCTGGGCATCCAGAAGCAGCATCATTACCTCTCGCACTTTTTCCGCAACAACGGAAAAGGGAACCTTGAGTTACTGCTTAAGGTTACCGAGTGGCACATGCAAAAGTTCGACCGGTTGCTGACCAGGATGAAATCCTACAGGGATCATCATGGGACGCTTCTTGATAACAGTGTCGTTCTTTTTGGATCGGGCATGGGGCATAGTGATAACCACACGGCAACCCGTATCCCGATTGTGCTGGCGGGTAAGGGGGGAGGCATGCTCAAGACCGGGCGCTACGTGCGTTATGCCGAGAACCAGAAACTCTCCCGACTGCATCTGGCTTTACTGCAGAAGTTCGGAGTCGATGCCGGGAGTTTTGCGGGCAATAAGTCCGTGTTGCCTGGCCTGGATGGATCGGATTTTGATCCCTACAAGGAACGTCCCTTTGAGAGCTGGGTGAAGCAGGAGGGTAAGGTCATTGATGTCCAGGGGCGGTTGCGAATGTCCGACAAGCTGGACGAGACCCGGGTGTTCTTTATCGATGTCGCCGGGCGCTCTCCTATTCGCATGGAGTTGGGTTTCAGCGATTTTCACCGCCACAATGTGGCTTACCATGTGGGCACGGCCATTACCCTTAAGGCCGAGGGGCAGGGGACTGCCGACACGCTGGTCATCAGGAAAATTAAGGCAATTAATTCGCTCTTTGGCAAAAACCCCGGTGACGCCCCCGGTTAACCTTGGTTGGTTTATTTGCCGAGCAAATCGAGCACTTCCAGGTTGAGTAACTCGTAGGCAGCGGCCTTGACGATACCGCTGGGGGGGAACAGGGGAATAGGGTAACCCTCGATTGGTACGCAGGCATCACCAAAGGCGAGGCCGAGGTCGACCCGGTCGGGATAGTTCAGGTGAGCGGCGAAATCTATCCGCGGATTTTCCGCGGTCATGAGAAGAACCCGGCTCTTCTTTGCCTTGAAGAGATCGTTCACCTTGGGACTGAGCCCAAAATACCCGAGGCGGAGAACGAGCCCGCCTTGGGGTGCCTTCGTCTTGAAGTTGTTCAGTTGGGATTCCACGTTTTCATGCACCTCGATGTTGTCGGCCCAGGCGGAATCGGAATATTTGCCCACGTAATGCATCACCATGTGCCCGCTGGAAGCCACCACGGTGCGGCGTCCGGCCTTGGATTCCTTTGCGATGGAGCCGGCGAAGCCGCGGAGAGTGGGCAACTGGGTGTTTTCCAAGGCAAGCAACTGGGAGCGCATCCGGTTAAGGAAAGCTTTGCCCAATACTCCCTTTGGAATGGGGTCAACGGCAAAGTCCTTGTGGTATTTCACCTTGCGGAAAAAGCGGTCCGACCAACCGCGCCCGTCCTCCATGGCCCAACTTTTCCACATCGTGGGCATGCGTCCCTTACGGGTGTGGGCGGCAATGGTTTCGGCCATCCAGACCCAGCCCGAAACGGCTCCGACGATGTGGTTTAACTTGCCGGGGTCACTGTCTTTTGGCTCGGTGCCCAAGTCGATCCAGTCATCACAGGCCTTGGCATGCTCGGTCAGGAGGGGATTGTTTCTGGAGCCGAATCCGAGGACGAATTGGCCCGTGGCCTTGAATTGTTGCAGACGCTGCAAGTCGTTGGGTTTGGGGTCGGCATCCCATGCTACTACCGCCAAATCCTGCGCCTTTTCTGCCTCGGTTCGCAGTTTCTTGTCTTTCCAGGGGCGATCGAACCCGATGTGCATGAGACCGCCACTACGTCCGATCAACTCCTGCTCCAGGGTGGCTCCCAGCCAATGGAAGCCGACCAAGCCGCCGCGCTCGTAGCGGTCAGCGCTCATTTCACCCAACTTGGTCAACTGGGGAAGGTTCTCCTCGATGCGATCGAGGTGTTGGTGAATGGAGCGCAGGTATTTTTCGGCAGGGCCGGCAGCGGGCGGTTCCTTGCGGAATGTATCGATCTTGAGCAAGGTAAAGGGATAGATGATCGTGGCGTAGAGGGTGTTATCGCGGGTTGCAATCAATGCCATGTGGTTATGCAAGGGGGTCATGGTGCCGTCGGGCAAGGTATGGTAACCGTGACTCCAGGGTGGCTTCTTGCCGTTGTCTGGCTTGAAGTCGAAGAAGTCGGGATTCTTGACCGCGAGCACACCGAGGTCCTCATGTCGGCGCTTCTTTGGATTGTAGCGGCAAAGATGGTGCAACTTGCCTTTGCCGAAACCGGTTGTGTTCTTGACGCTGATCAGGGTGTAGATGTTTCCATCCGGGGCAATCGTCAGTGCGCTACGTGAATCAGGGTTCTCCCCCTTGAGCATGATCCCGTGGTTGACACCCTTCACCTTGGCTCCCTTGGAAGAAAGGTCGATGGAAAGCAGGCCGGCATCGTTCATCAGGATCAGCCAGGCGGTGCGGCCATCGGCCGACAGGTTCCAGGTGGGAATCGCTCGGTTGTTTTGACGCGTGAAAGGTTTTCCATCGATTTCTATGGGGCGCTGCGTTACGTTCCTGGTTTTGGGATTGTAGGTCGCCAGCTCGAAATTCTTGGTCAGGGAGTGGGCTTGTCCCTCGCCGTCCACTAAAGTGGTGGCGTAGGGGGTAAGCATGGGGCCCAGTTCACTGAACTTTTTTGTATTAAAATCATAGAGCATCCAGTGCTGATCCTCACAGGTGACGATGTAGGCCAATCCGCGTGACTCGTCTGCCACGACATCAGCAATGCCCTGTTTCTTATAGGGCATGCCAAGATTGCGGGCGGTGTCGTTACGCGGATCGTAAGTGATGAAGTAACCTCCCGGGTATTCGGAAGTATCCCCTTTCTTCCGGTAACCCTGCTTGGTCCCGGCATAAATGATTCCGCTGGGCCCGACATAGTTTCGGGTATGGAACTTCGCCTGGGCGGCGTAGCCCTTGGCATTCAATTTGCAGACTTTGTGGGCGTCCACCACGATGTGCTGCTTTTCAGTGACCGGGTCGAATTCCACCAAGTAGGCATTGTGGTTATACTTGGAGGTCCCGATGTAGATGCGCCCGTCATTTCCCTCGCAGAGCGAGAAATAACCCGATTCCTCGGAATGGGTGTCCGGCAAGACATGATGAGCCGTTCCCCGGACATATTGGAATGGCGGCTTTGCGATGAGCAAAGTGGACGAAAATAAGAATCCTAGAGAGAAAAGAGAGGGTAAAATGTTTTTCACGGTTTGCGTTACACCCTAACGCGGTGACATTAAAAAAATAGAGAAAAAATAAAGATGCAGCGGGAGCGACGGGTGATGCCTGGCGGCTGTGAGTTGTCGCCCCTTCGATATGGAGGTAATGTGTTTCCAATGAAATCACTGATCCCCCACAGTGTGCAGCTCTTGTCACTTGCCTTCGCCATAGGCTTGCCGGCTGCGCCGACAATAAAGCCATTATTTGATAAAGCCACCAAGCTGGAAGCGGACACCACGGTCGTCACCGGGGAGGCGCTGATTACGCGCATCGGCGACCGTGTGCGAGACCGGCACGCGCGTGAAAAGCAATTCAAGGCCTATGATCACTTTCTGAGCTTTTATTGGGAGGAGCGAACTTTAGGGATCGAGATCATCGATCGTGTTGCCAGGGGAGGCAAGGATATTACAGTGAACATCACCGCACTCACGGAGTTGGACGATCCTAACTTCCGCTGCTTCTTCCGCGGGATTAACACCGTGGCGGAGTATCACCATAACGGCATTGCCAAGCCCGTTGGCGACAACCAATACACTGCTACGATTCGCCACAATTCTGCCGAGGGCCGGGCATTGCGGATGGGCGACCGGATGGAGTTTGAACTCAGCCCTTTTCTTGCCGATCCCCGCAATGGGCGCACTGCCTATTACGGCACTACATTTCTTTATGTCATCGGAACCGGCATCGTGCCGTGGCACGGTGAAGGCGAGCGGCTGGAATCAGTTCCACTTCCCGCCTCTGCCCTGCTGGGTGGCGGCACCACGCTGCCTGTTCAGTATTCCAACGAGCCAGCCCACCGTTTCAAGCAAATGGCCGGCAACATTTCTCCGGTCAGCGCACAACCTTTCGTGCTTGGCAGGCGGCTGCACCATACTGACTTCGGCAATGGCAAGCATTCCGAGCAGCCTAACCCGCCCTATAACGAGCAGGCCGGAAAACTTGGTCCGCAATACGTTGCTCGAAGCTGCATCGCCTGCCACGTCAACAATGGCCGTGCCCTGCCAACGGAGATTGGTTCGCCAATGCACCAGAGCGTTATCAAGCTTGCTCCCAAGGCCGGGCTGGGCGTTGCGTTACAGCCCCAGTCGGTTAAAAGCCCGCCTGAGGCCACTGCCAGCCTTGCAGGCTGGGACATGATCATGGGCAAGTATGCAGACGGCTCCCCTTACACGCTGCGCAAGCCGAGGTATGCCTTTGATGGGGAGCAACCGGGGCAATTCTCGGTGCGCCTTACCCCGCAGCTCGTGGGGCTCGGCCTGCTTGAGGCAATACCCGAAAGTGTGATCCTGGCACGGGCTGACGTGGATGATGATGATGGTGATGGTATTTCCGGCCGGCCGCAAATCGTGCCCGATCCCGAAACCGGCCAGCCTCGGCTGGGACGTTTTGGGCACAAGGCCGGGCAGGCGCATTTACGCCATCAGATTGCCGTGGCGCTGAACAGTGATATGGGCGTGACCACGGCTGTGCTGCCCAAGCCTGATGGGAGTGCAAAGGCGCAAGCTCCTGAGCTTGCCGACCCTGACCTGCGAGTGCTCACGCGATACATCTCCACCCTTGGTGTCAGTGCCCGGCGCAATCTCGAGGATCCCGAGGCACTGCGGGGTGAAAAGTTGTTTTCACTTGCCAGCTGTGACAAGTGCCACGTGCGGCGGGTGCGGACCAGCGCGTTTCACCCGCTGGCCGAGCTGCGTAGCCAGGCAATCGAGCCGTTCACGGACCTGTTGTTACACGACCTCGGTCCGGGGCTTGCTGACACCCTCGGCGAACATGCCGCCAGTGGTTCGGAATGGCGCACCGCGCCGCTCTGGAGCATCGGTTTAACGGATGGTGTCAGTGGCGGTGAGGCTTACCTGCACGATGGTCGAGCCAGATCACTGGCTGAGGCAATCCTCTGGCATGGCGGTGAGGCCAAGGCTGCCAGAGAATTGTTTCGGAAAATGTCTGCCGTTGACCGGGCGACACTGATCAGGTTCCTGAAATCACTGTAAATCCCGGGGCGAAGTCAAGGTAGTCAAAGCATTGGGGATTAAAATGCATAAAAGGGGTGTGATTTTCCATTAAGCCGTAGCTTACAGGCTGTTTGCTAACAGTTTTTATCATGAGAAAATCGATCCTGATGCCAACCACAGCCAAGTGGATTATTGCCTTATCTCTCCTGCCTGTGTTCCTGAACGTTTCTGCTTCCGGTGATGAGGTTAAGGTGAAATACCGAATGCCTGAACCCGGTGATGCGGACTTTCCTCGTCCCTCGCCAAGTGCGCGCCACGATCAGAAAGTGAAGGCGGTAAGAGGCGGGAGTTATGATGTGGTCTTGGTCGGGGATTCGATCACTCACAC
>JAAESJ010000254.1 GCA_024229495.1 Verrucomicrobiaceae bacterium
CCACGGACACTGCTCCGTCCACGAAACTAAAGGAGGCCGAAACCCAACTGGCTAGAATCACCGATAACTTCCAACACTCTCAGGCCACACTTGATACCGTATTCACGATGCTCTCTGCACGTAACGGTGAAGGCAAGCCGCTCTATAGCATACCTGACGGCACCCTTGGCACGATGCTCAATTATTATGATGAGTTTGCCAAAAGACATACTGGCGATCTCGAACTGCAGGCATCAGTGGCCACTGCATTAAACAATGGAGGCGAATTAAGTCTATTGCTTGGCGATTACCCAGTGGCGGTCGAGAAACTTGATCGGGCATTAGCCTTGCTGGAAAACGTAGAGACCGGGGGCGATGACCAGGGAAACACCCTTACCAGAAAAGCGCGCATCCATCATAACCTCTCCGAAGCAAGAAGCGCCCAAGGCATGCCGAGTGCTGCAATCCACGAAGCCCTTCAATCCAATAAAATTCACCGAACTCTGGCTGAGGGCAATCCGGACTCCCTTGCAACCAACCGTTTACTTGCCGCCAGTTCTTTGCAACTTGCTCAGAAGCTCCAGGCTATCGGTAAATCAGAGGAAGCGATACCTCTCGCTCTGGAAACAGCCAATCTGATCGGCAAACTGGAATCTGAAAACACAGTCAACGAACCCGACCTTTCCCTACTGGCCTCCGCAACCTTTGAAATTGGTCGCATCCAGCGTTCGCTCGGAGAGCTTGAAAACGCAATTAAGTTCCAAATCGAGGCCATTGACCGATACCTTGACCTTGCCAGTTCCAGACCCGAAGCCACAGATTACCGATTTCAACTGGCACGGGCATACGGTGAAGCCGCAGACCTTGCTGCGTTGCTTGCAGAAACAGCTGAGGCCTCCGAGGCAAACTCTGAGGCTTCCGCTATACTGAGGGAACTTGCAGGATCGAATCCGGAAATTCCAGACTACCGCCATGAGTTGGCGCGTCGCTTGCGTATGAACGTGCGGTTCCTGAAAGCCTCAAACTCCATTCAAACTGCATTAAAGGAACTGCAGGACACTATCATTCTCCTGGAGGATCTGGCCATGAAACATCCGCATATCCCGGTTTATCGGTATGACCTTGCCACCATTACAGGCGAACAATCAGATCTTCTCGGTGAACTACAAAAACATGACGAGGCAACTAAATCGTGCAGGCAGGCAGTCGACCTCATGCAGACTTTACTGACTGTCGATCTTGACGTCGAAACCAATAAAGCAAAACGCCCCAAGTACCGCCGTGCCCTAGCCGGGCTTTATGCCAAACTCGGTTATCACGCCCAGAACGCAGGGGACATTAATGAAGCCCGACACTGCATTGAGAAATCGCAGCGACATTATCAGGGGCTTCTGGAGATCAACTCCAAAGACTCCTATGCCATAGAAGGCAACAAATGGGCAAAGGAAAGCCTTGAACTACTGCCCGATCCTGACAGCGCTGCCCCCGAAAGCCAGGATTCAGTTAAGCAAGACTAGCCCTTACGTGCCGCAATAAAGGACCGCACACAGGCCACCACATAAACCAGGCAGATTGCAGCCATAATTAACTGCTCGACCGGTGCGGGACTCAGTCCACCCTTTGCCACTTTTGGTATCCCCATGCCCAGCCCGCCCAGTATACCAAGGACAGCGAAAAGCACCGCAATGTGCGCCACCATCATTCGCCTCTTTTCCTCACGCGCCAACCATCCGCAAATCAGAATAGGAAGACCAAAAAATAAAGCAGGAATAAGCGAGGTCCATTTTTTGGAATCCATGCCCGTGGCGACAAAAAAACCCACCCCCAGCGCTATAAGAACAAGTCCGGTGATAATCGAAATCTTAGTTATCTTGGTCATTATATTTGATCACATACAGGAATTGACACTCAAGGTCAACCCGACACACTTTTAAAAAAATAACCAACCCGAGCCAAAGCTCAGAAAGTGGCATTTCCCAGTAATGGATGCATATTGCATATCCATTTAATAACCCCATAAACCCAGCTGATTTAAAATGACCTCCTCCCAAACACTTACACGCCGGAAATTTCTAGCTGCTAGCTCCGTGGCACTGGTCGGCTCAGCGACTCCGCTTCACGCAGCAAAGAAGAAGAGCCTTTATGAAGTTTCACTGGCTGAATGGTCACTCCACAAGGCATTATTTTCAAAGAAGATGACCAACCTGGATTTTCCTCTCATTGCAAAAAAGGAATTTGGAATCACAGCAGTTGAGTTTGTTAACCAGTTCTTCAAGGACAAGGCAAATGATGAAAAATATCTTAACGAGTTAAAAAAACGCTGTGCCGGAGAGGGAGTAAAAAGCCTTCTCATCATGTGCGACGGCGAGGGCAAACTCGGGGATCCGGATACCACAAAGCGGGAAACCGCAGTCAACAACCACAAGCGGTGGGTGACGGCAGCGAAGTTTCTCGGCTGCCACTCCATCCGGGTCAACGCTTCATCCGGAGGCTCCTACAAGGAACAGCAAAAACTTGCAGCAGACGGACTCGACAACCTCAGTGAATTCGCATCCACTCATGAACTCAATGTCATTGTTGAGAACCACGGTGGACTTTCATCAAATGGCGCTTGGCTGGCGGGCGTCATGAAACGTGTTGCCCGAAAGAACTGCGGAACACTACCTGACTTCGGGAATTTTCGTGTTAGTCCGGAAGAAACATACGATCGTTACAAGGGAGTCACCGAGCTCATGCCCTTTGCCAAGGCTGTAAGCGCCAAGTCCCACGACTTTGATGACAAGGGTAATGAAATCCATACCGATTACCGGAAAATGATGAAAATCGTCATAGCCGCCGGTTACCGTGGCTATGTCGGCATCGAATATGAAGGTGGGAAAATAAGCGAAGCTCACGGCATTAAAGCAACCAAAAACCTCCTCGAAAAAGTGCGCGAAGAGATTACCGGCTAGCCCGGCAGGACGGGTTCACATCTAGGTTGCAATGGGAAAGAGCCTGCACGCAAGGGCAATAACCGTCAGGTCATTTGCCGCGCCAATAGCAGCCATGCTGTTCATCGCGGCAAGTTCCGCTGACTGCGCTCCTCCACGCCCACAGAAGCCACCTGAATTAATTGATCTCATCAATATCTATGAGCGCCAAAAACGCTCACTGGAAATCACTGCCCATAGTAAGCACATTGAAAAACTAGAACGACTCGAAGCCACGCTCAACAAAGCTGACTACAAGGAGGACGCCGCGCTTGTGAACTCAGTCATCGCCAAAAAGAAACAGGCACTTGATCTGCTAGTCAGGACAGCCGCCAAGGCTTCACGCCAAAAGACCAATAAAAACAAAAGCAAAAGCTCCACACTTTACCTCAAGGCAACGCAGGCAAGACTACATGGAAACTTGCAGGTTGCATTCCGTAACATCCAGAACTGGAGATCGCCAGATTGCTATGCCAATTGGCCAATCAGTGGAATTACCCCGGGTCGTTACCATATTCAGATTACCTATATTCCGGTTTTTGGAGGCGGGGGAGAAATTCAAGTGCGCGAACTTGATCAACTCGTTAATGCAAAAATTCCAGGAGCCACTCAGGAAAAACGATTCAAGCAAACAGTGCGAATCGGAACATTCAACCTACGACAATCGATAAACCTGGAGATAAAACCCCGCACAATCAACGCCAAGGGAGTCTTCCTGCTTACTGAGGTACAACTCATTCCAGCTAAATGAACACCTCCCACAATCAAGGAATCAGGAGGGTCTCCATCCTTGCTCTAACACTTTCTCTGCTCTGCCCTTGCGTATTTTCAAGGGACAAGCCCGCGGCCCTTCAGACACTGGAAGATGATTTCAAGAAGGATCTCAGCGCAACGATTGCGACCCTCTACGAACCCTACCATGACGCACTCCGAAAACTTTACGACAAGCAAATTAAATCCGGAAAACTCAACCAGGCACTGGCAGTAAAAATGGAAATTGAACGCCTCGAAATCGCGCACTCAGCCCATGCAGTGAAGCAAATCACGCCGGTTGCGATTCCTGGAGAAAACGGAACATATCTGCTTCTGCCATCAAATGCAGCGCTTACCGGAAGCGTTCACCATGACGGTCCATCAAAGAAATTAATCGGCTGGAAGGATACCGGTAGCGCGAAATGGAAACTAGATAATCTCCCGCCCGGGATCTATCACGCTACTCTCCATTTCCATTCCGGCCCATTTGCAGGCGGCAGGCTCCAAGTGAAAGCGGGGGAAACCATTGATGTTTTTACTATCAAGGGATCAGGAAAGTGGAAGGAAAAAAAAGAAATGCCCATCGGCGAGATAAATGTTCCCACCCCATCCGGAGCATTCACCCTTTCCATCCTGAACTCACGATCGCAGGGCATCATGGAGCTCTCCAGCGTGATACTCACACCTGAAATAGACTCAGAAGTTACAGAATAACCTCCTGCAGCAAATGCAATCTACTCGCCTGATTTCCTAAGGAATGACAACAGCCCGCCAAAAGCGCACCTTGCCAGCGGGAGTTATAACCAGCTCCTTTATTGGCTCAACAGCAGTCCACCGACTCCCCTCAATCTGCTGCCAAGTAACGCCATCAGAGGAAGTCTCGATCTCATAACTGACTCCAATGACCGTATTCATGCGCAGCATGTACCCGTCAGGATTGGCCGGCGTCGGACGACTGATCGACTGTAAGTAGAACGCAGATCCCGCATCGTTCGGGTCGGTTAATGTCATCGACTCCTGAAGGTTGCTCAATCCATCACCGTCGGGATCTTCTGCGGAATCATCAACACCGACATTTAGTCCATGGGCAATCTCGAATGCATCAGGCATTCCATCGTTATCAGAGTCAATCGACGCCGCCCCCGGACTGACAACTTCAATAGTCGCCAGTTTAAGGAGAGTAGCAGTGCTGACTAACACCTCCGCATCAAATATCAAGTCGCTGCTGCCGGCGCTTCCCTGATGGATCTCTGCAGCAAGCACATTTTCACCTTCCTCAAGCAAGGCGGCATCAAAGACAAACTCGAGATACCCCAACTCATCGCTACCGCTCACAGTCGTTAGGGAAAAATCCGCGAAACCCGCCGCCTCGGCCAGGTTATCTCTGAGGATTTCTGTTCCGTTAAGGTAGAGAGCGACCCCATCGTCACGCCTCACTCTTACCTTCGCAGCAATCACATCAGAGGCTCCTACAAGGTTAAACCTCCTCCTAAGGTATGAAGTGACATGCCTGTCATCACTATTTCCTCCATCGTCAATGACTGTGGCAATGGAGGTATCCCCATAGCCAAGAGGAGCGCTTCCTGAAGCCCAGCCGGAATCATCGAAAACTGCCTCCGTCCACGAGTTACCCTGATTACTCCCGTCATCAAGGTATCGCCACTCTGAAGCCCTCGGATCAACTGCCGAGAATGGCGGGACGCTTGCCCTTAACCTAAGGTCAAAACTGAGATCCGAACTGTTGGCCGTGCTCTGGTGCACTTCAACGGCAATCACGTTCCGCCCCTGGACAAGGGAAGCGACAGGAACCGCAATAACAGCCTCCTCCTGCTCCTCATTCACAGCGAACGTCGCAAACCGGTCATGGGCTGCACCATCCTCCAGATTTATATCGCGAAACACCTCAGCGCCATTCAAATAAATCGCCGCCGCATCATCTCTCAACAAATGCAATACCAGAGACGTAATCGAACCAGGATCCCCAATCGTTAATTCACTCCGGAAGTAGGTGGTGACATGCTTATTATTTGCATCCTCCCCAAAGCTTAACACCGTCTCCTCATCCCCATTACCATAACCAAGCTTCCCGCTTCCTGAAGACCAAGCCGAATCATCAAAGTCCGACTGACTCCACTGCGTGCCCTGATCACTGCCATTATCCAGGTATTTCCACTCCGATCCGAAACTCAACAGGTCTCGCGAAACATTGCCGCCGGCATTGGATACAGAATAGATAAAGGAATCCTCTCCAATGAATCCCGCATCAGACCGATAGGAAAAGGAGCCGTCAGGCAGAAAATCAAGGGTGCCGTTTGCAACAGAAGTTGCGATTGTAGCAACAATCGACTCACCATCAGGATCACTGTCATTGGCCAGCACTCCTGCTGCCAATGTGCGCGTTAGCTCAAGATCGAAGGAAATATCACTGCTGGTGGCGCTTGCCTGGTGAATCTCAACGGCCAAAACATTCTCGCCCGCCACAAGAAAAGCCGGGCTGACACTGAACTCAAAAAATCTACCCTCATCATCGCTGTCCACCACAGAACTGGCAAAGGCATCAAAGGCTGCTTCATCGGGGAGATTGTCACGGACAATCTGCTTACCATTAAGATAAACCGCAACTCCATCATCTCTCCGAATTTTAACCGCCATTGAGGAAGACTTTTCCGGATCAGGCACATCAAACCTATGACGGAAATAAGTCGTCACATGCTTGTTGTCCGCATTATCACCAAAGCCAACCTGGGTTACCTCATCTCCATCGCCATAGCCCAGCTCAGCCGCCCCCTCAGACCAGGTGGAATCATCCAATCCCACCTCCTGCCAGGCAGATCCAAGGTCACTACCGTCATCGAGATATTTCCAAATCGAACCCGCCGCCACCAGTTCCTCTTCTCCTGCAGAGTCCACCTGCACTGTAAGCGCCCCATCATAGGCAAAGTACCGCTCTTCCCGCAACAATGGCGCATCATTGGTCGGATCGACTTCAATGGTCACCGTCACCGGTTCACTCTGGACGAGTTCAGGAACAGTGGCAGTGGCTACTATCCTGCCATCAATCGTTGCAGTGATTGCATTGCCGCTGAGGTCAAAGTCCCCGGTAAAAGACACGGGCAAATCTAGAGTGATCACTCCATCAGACTCAGTTATAGTGCCGCCAAGCTCGATATCGGCAACCTCAGTGTCAAAGCTCTGATCACCATCAGGAACCCCTATATCAACAATGCCGGAGGTATCCAGTGATACGGTGCCACGCAGGGAAAAATCATTTCCCGTTTGATTGAAGGCGCCGGAACCGTCCGCATTGGTAGCTGCGCCAGGGCGGTTCATGTCAAGCTGCATGTCTCCCCCCTCAGCGGAAACATCAACCGTTGCCAGAAAAGCAATGCCGTAGCTTAGCTCAACATCATCATCCAGGACAAGCAGTGCATCCTGGATATGAATCAGGTCAAAAGGAGCTCCCGGCGGCGACAAAACCGCCTGTATATTTCCCGTCAGCGCAGACTTGTCATCGCGGGTTTGATCAATAACGCCGGCAATCAGCCTAGCCTCGAAATCGACCTCGGAGCGAGAACGGTCAACGATGAAATTGACTCCCCCGGGAACGCTTTGCACTGAGTAGGTGAAGGAATCCTCCCCACTGAAGTCCGGATCTGGAATGTATGTAAACGAACCGTCACTGTTTAAGTCCAGAGTCCCGTGGGCAGGTGAAGTCACCTCAACCGCTGCAATTTGCCCACCATCGCTGACATCATTGAAGAGAAGGCCAAAGTCAGCCCCTATTTGGAGAACCTCATCCTCGAGAGTATCATATTCATCGGGAATTGCTACGGGCTCTGCAATGAGCCTCGAGGAATGAGCGAAGAAAAGAACAATTACTGCAACAAATTGAAAGCGAAAGATGTGTGGCGTCATGGAGTGATCGGATTACCAAACCATAACAGTCACTTCCCCTTAATCCAAGGGAACAATACGACGGGGCAAATGTGCTGTTACTGGCTTATCTTGAAGGCCTTACGGCCATTTATTAGGACTCAGCAAGCTCCGCAAGCTTCTTCAGCACCTCATCGCGCTTATTGGAAACCATCTCCCCGCTCGCATTCAGCAACACGATGTTAGGGATAAAGCCGGTTTCACCAAGCGAGGTCAGTTGAGAAACGGAGTCCTTCTGGTCAAGCTTGATAGCCGGCCAGCTCATCTCACTACCCTTCACGTAGTCCTCAAGCCCCTTCGCGGAACGGTCATAGTCAACCAACACAATCTGAAACTTCTTCTTATCCCCGTGCTTAATGTTCTTTTCGTTAATCGAAGCCAACTGCTTCGTTACTGATTTGCAGGCTCCTCACCAGGAAGCAGAGTGGTAAAGGACATAATATTCCGGGCGCCCCGTGAGTTTAGCCTCGGCAATACCTCCATCTTTCAAGCCAATCAGCTTTCCCTCCAATGCAGCAGACACCTTATCTTCAGCAGGCTCCGATTCCTTGGCAGGCTCGGCTTCCTTGGTAGCCCCAGCTTGCGCAGGTTGATCCTTATTGCACCCGGTTAATGAAATTACCGCAATCACAGCAGCAATAATGAACCCATCCTTTAACAAATATTCCTTCATCACGTTCTTCATGTTTGAATTTAGACTCTATTACAGGTCAGAGAGACACTCAAACTCCAAGTTTACCGGCTACAGGATTCCCTGTCGACACTTATTCAATCCTCTTAAGATGAATGGAATCCTGAGCAAATTCCTCTCCAAGGACATCACTGAGGACAACAACCGAATCCCCTGAATCAACAAGCCCCCTTCCCTTGAGTTCATCAAGAGCTCCTTCAACGATAGCTTCCGGAGAACCTGACATAGGCGACAGGAATGCCGTAACTCCACGGCTCAGACACAAATAGCGAATCACCTGTTCGTCAGGGGTAAAGGCATAGACGAGAGCCGATTCAGGACGGAGATTGGCCACATAATCAGCCATGAGCCCCCTCTTGGTAAAGACAACAATCACGCAACCGGGAATTGAATCGGCAAGGCCGACTGCAGCCTTCACCGTTTTCTGCTTGTGGGACTTGATGTCTGCATGGCTGGCAAAGCCTGCACCCCCGAGTTCATTCCTGGCAGCTATGCTGTTAAGAATTTCAACGCACTTGACCGGGTGAGCACCCACACTCGTCTCGCCGCTGAGCATGACGGCATCCGCCTGTTCATAGACAGCATTTGCCACATCACTAACCTCGGCTCTCGTCGGAAGAGGGTTTTCAATCATGGATTCCAGCATATGCGTAGCAACAATCACCCTCTTGCCCAACTTAATGCAATTGCGCACAATCCTCCGCTGCACAAGGGGCAACTCCTCAACGTGTACTTCTATACCAAGGTCACCGCGAGCCACCATCACGGCATCGGAGGCAACGATGATCTCATCAAGATTGCGCATTGCCTCCTGATCCTCGATCTTGGCAACCACCTGAGCCCTTGACCCTTCGGATCCCAACAACTCCCTGAGCTGATCAATATGCACCGCCTCCCTCACAAAGCTCAGGGCCACAAAATCAACTCCCACCTCGGCAGCCAGGCTGGCGCAGCTCATGTCAGCCTCTGTGAGCCCCGGCAGCCTTACACGCACACCCGGAAGATTAATGTGTCTTCTTGATCCAATAACACCCGGGGTCAATACCTCACATTTCAATCTCTCTCCATCCGGCTTTGAGGTAACCCTAAGCTGGATGACCCCGTTATCCACCAGCACAAGATCCCCAACATCAAGGTCATCAACCAGTCCCCCGTAGTTAACAAAAATTGAAGCCTTATCTTCACTCACGGCGTTCCCCGTTACCAGTTCGACCGTTCCTCCCTCATGGAGCTCCAGGGGCTGATCCAAGTCCCCGGTCCTGATTGACGGACCCTGCAAATCAACAAGGACTGCCACTGAACGCTCCCTTTCCGCCGATGCATCACGAATCATCGGCACCACCTCCCTAACCCATTCCTCTTTGGCATGGGTCATGTTAAGGCGGAAAATATCGACCCCCGCACTAACCATCCGGCCGATAACCTCCCTTGAGTCAGTAGCAGGCCCCAGCGTTGTAATAATCTTGGTTCTCCTCATTGGGGTCTTTTCCATAGCCGCAGTCCCAGCTTATACATCACTTCAGTTAAGCTGATCTGCCTTTCCGCCTTGCTCTACAGGTATTGCCATCATCATTTTCTATAGTAATACTGCGAGCCATCAAGGAATGCGACAGAAAAACCTGCGCGCCCCCTTTCGGTCAAAAAATCATTCAAACAGGCTCTCATCAAGACGCTTACGGTAAGCCTCACGCGCGTGGGCATAGGCAGCAATCGCATCCTCCATCTCCCCCTTGGCGATGAATCGCTGCTTCTGTTTCCAGCACTGCTCAACAGAATCAAGGCACCATTTCGCACTGCGTCTTGAGGCCCTTACCGGAGCGTCCCCCACAATAACCCAGATCGGATTCGTATGTGAGGAGCCAAAGACCCTGGCCGCCACCCATGAACTTCGGTCCACTTTCAAGGAGAACTCAAGGCGCTTCGTGCTCCCGTCAGCCATCACTCTTTTTCTCTGGACGGGCCAGCCGTTAAGGAGCAATTCAATCTCCACTTCACGGGAATCCCCCACACGCGCACGCTCAATATGCCAGTATGGCTTATGCGTCAACGGCCGGTCACGGATCGCTCTCTCAGGCTTCTCTGCAAGAAGGGCAGCAACATCAAGCGCAACAGGAACGGCCCCCGGTTCAGCCAATTTCACCTCACTGTTTCTTGTGCCGACTTCAACACCTCCCACAGTGAAGTCCATCAGGTGGCTGCGACCATCCCCGGTATAATTACGTCCTAGACGAATCCCCTGGCACCACTTGTTGTAGCTAAGGTCACCGTCAAGTTTCACGTAACTGCGCCCCAGGCCTACACGCTCTCCGTAAATGCAGGGAAAATCCGTTTCCCCGCTGATGCGGGTACGGTAACCGACATTCAAAGTATGATACCAGATGTTCAACTCCCAGTGAATCGGGGTGTCCACAGTCGAGATGAAATCAACCGCGGGCACAGATTCCCCGGCAGGACCAGTAACCATATGCGTGACATCCACGATATATTCATTGGCCCCTATGCCATCAAAGGGTGGTATTTCAAAGTTCGGCAATTCATCGCTTTTAGTTGCCAGGCCCCATCCAGAATGCGCAGGCCCGACAACTGCCCCCTGCCTCTTCGCCCAGCGCAACGTATTAAGGCAAAGAGTTGGCCAGTGGTGCTTGGATTCCCCTCCCGGAAACATCTGCTGCTTGAGCCGCAACAGGCAAAGATGACCGGACTGATGCGACCCGAATCCCGATACCTCGATATCGTAGCGAAGTATATAGGGATACTGCGAGACCTTATCATCCTTCCCGGTAAAGAATTGCTTTTGATAATCAAAGCATGGCCCCCAGGTTAGGTTGGAGCCAACCTTCAAATCCTCACCCAGGCAATGCCTCATCATGTCCGGAGCGTGCACACCCTGCGTAGGATTGCTGTAATGGGAACAGCCGGCCGCATGAATATGATGATCACCGGACCACCACCCGCGTGAAGCCGGATCAATCCAGCGCTTCAGCCTGAACTCGATTTCAGAGGCGGAATCTCCCACGACAATCCTGCGCCGTGTCCCTTGGTATTCCGGACCGCGACTGCACCGCACCTCATAATCACCAGGCGGCAACTTGATCGACTCTCCTGATGAACGGTAAATTTGCGGGTGAAAGTGAAAATCAGGGGCCAGGCGTTTCGCCTGAGAGGGATAGACTCGCCCCGCAGTATCGCGAATCTCAAAGCCAGCCGTCGTCGCCTTCCCGTTCTCGTCAAACACCCTGAAAGTCAGCTTGCTGGTGGGCAAACAATTGAAGTTCACCAAAGCCTCACTGCGAAACCCGAGATCCTGAGTGCCTTGCCCCACATCAACATGCAGGATCGCCGCCCGCCTGCCCGCATCACGGGCATAAAACTGAACTATCCGGTAATCGACCGAAGCCCCACTGAGTGTTGGTGCTAATGGCCGTCCACGGAAGACCGACAATTCCAACCATCTGTCAACCACCTCCTTTTGCGGAGCATTGGCAACAGGCAAAGCCTGGGGACTACTCACCTCAAGAGGTGCGGTAACTCCTGCCTCATTATTTATCTTAACCAGAAATGATGTCCACCCCCCCTCAACCAATTCACTCTTCGCACGACCGGCAACCACCTTGACCCTTGATTCCGGGTTAATCGTCACTTCAACAAGACAAAGCGGATCAAGTATTTCCGCCAGACTCTCAACAGAGTCCACCTTTGCCAATTTCGAGGCTGCCTCAGCCGACAAAGGTCGACCAAGAACCTCCAACGCTTCCACCATTCGTCGACCGCTCAGAAGTACCGCCTGACGGTCATCCTCCGCGAAAAGTGACCCCGCCAATAAAGGCAACAATAAAAATCGATAGAACATATATATAAGCTACACCTGCTATATCGGATGATAGCTTTAAATTTTCACCGATTCACAGCCATCATACACAGCTTGACCGAGAGAAAAATTCCCTCTTTCTCCACACTTGGTGGCAGCATTAATTCCCAGAGCCAGGGAAATGAATTGTCCTCTCCGGGAAATCAGTCTTCCTTTTTTTCCTCAGCAGCGGGTGCCTCCTCAGCAGCGGGTGCTTCCTCAGCAGCGGGTGCCTCCTCAGCAGCGGGTGCTTCCTCAGCAGCGGGTGCTTCCTCAGCAGCGGGTGCTTCCTCAGCAGCGGGTGCCTCCTCAGCAGCGGGTGCCTCCTCAGCAGCGGGTGCCTCCTCAGCAGCGGGTGCCTCCTCAGCAGCGGGTGCCTCCTCAGCAGCGGGTGCCTCCTCAGCAGTGGGTGCTTCCTCAGCAGTGGGTGCTTCCTCAGCAGCGGGTGCTGCCTCCTCAGCAGCGGGTGCCTCCTCAGCAGC
>JAAESJ010000255.1 GCA_024229495.1 Verrucomicrobiaceae bacterium
ATCGTGTTCAAGGGCGAGATCGAGCTATGAGCCTACTGCAGAGATACCCTCATTATACATGATATCGAATTCTGCTTCCGGGAATGGGGGAGCTACTTTGTTCTTTACGACTTTGAGCCTTGTGCGGTTACCACTGACACCGCCGTGAGTGTGCTTAATCGCGCCGATACGGCGGATATCCACACGCATTGAACTGTAGAATTTCAATGCACGTCCACCTGGCGTTGTTTCCGGATTGCCAAACATTACCCCGATTTTTTCCCGGATTTGATTGGTGAATATGCAGGTTGTGCGGGCTTTTGAAATCAAGGAGGTCAATTTTCGCATTGCTGCGCTCATCAGTCTTGCCTGGGCGCCCACGGTGGAATCTCCGATTTCTCCATCAAGTTCCTGCTTGGTTACCAGTGCGGCCACCGAGTCCAGAACGATGACATCGAGGGCATTGGATCGTACCAGCGTCTCGACAATGCGTAGCGCCTCTTCGCCGGAACTTGGTTGCGAAACGAGGAGATCTTCCATGTTGACCCCAAGCTTCTTTGCATATTGAGGATCAAGGGCATGCTCGACATCGACAAAGCCGGCAAGGCCGCCTTTTTTCTGAGCCTGGGCGATGGCAGTCAGGGTGAGTGTGGTTTTTCCTGAGGATTCCGGGCCATAAACCTCGATGATGCGCCCTCGCGGGAAGCCACCGACACCAAGGGCGCGGTCAATCAAGAGGTTTCCCGTTGGAATCACATCGACATCCACTCGGTAGCCATCCCCCATGCGGATGATGGAGCCTTCGCCGTAGTCTTTTTGAATCTGCTGAATGGCCAGATCCAGGTTTTTGCTCCGTGCAGCCGCAATTTTGGCCGCCGCGGGGTCTTCCGCCGCGGGCTTTGTTTTCCCGGGTTTCTTGGATTCAGCAGCTTTGGGCTTTGTGTCGGCGGGCTTGATGGGCATTGCTATTGCAGGCATAATCGTAATGTATTAATTAGGTGAACACTTATACAGTGTTCAAAAATACAGTTACGACAAGTTTTTTTTGCAGAAATTTAAGAAGAGTTAGTTTTCGATGTTTTCAAAGCGGGGTCAAGATCGCATTGAATTCTACCTTTCAGAGGGCTGTGATTCTCCTTTATGGGGCTTATAGCTTATCGATTAAGTTCTGGATGGGCTCGAAATAAAACATGTTGGCCATGTTGAAAATCTGCCAGATGACGAGGATGAGAACGAGTAAATAGATCAGTCTTGGTAATCCTGCAGACATCCGCTGGATTGCCCTCTCAGCCTGATCTGCAAAGGTGATGGACCAGCGTTGTATTTCCTCGTCAAGGCCACCGGATTCCTCGCCGGTGGAGTAGCCGCGCGCAAAGGCGGGAGGAAAATCACGCCCTCCGTTGGCAACCAATACCGGGCCGGCAGGATTACCGGTTTTGACCGCGGGCAGGACGTGTTGCTGGCAGGATGCCAGAATGCGCCCGCTGGCCGAGGCCTGCGCAGCGGAACCGATGGCCTTGACCGGACCGCTTCCGGACAGCAGGTGCATGTGCAGCACCTCGCAGAAGCGGGTCAGAGCAAAGGCGTGGCGAACCCTGCCGACAAAGGGGGTGGCGCGCAAAATGCCATCGATAACTGCCAATCGGGCAGCCTTTTTACTGAGCGCGCGTATCATGATGTAACCGATTCCCAGGAGCAGGTAGATTCCTGCCAGAATGGCTGCCACGCAAATGGCCTGACCTTGAAAATCGCGACTTAGCACGGCTTTTGGCAGTGCAGGCAGGATCACTGCGAGATGGAGCAGCAGGGCAGGGTAAAGCAGGCCCGCACGGATTTGCCTCGCTGCTTTTTCGCGCATTTCATAATAGCGGGCCAGATGGGCAAACCCCTCGGCGATCTTGCCTCCTTCCTCAGCTGCCTTCAGCACCGAAATCTCAAGCGGGGTCAGGTTGGCGGAGGTTGCATCGGCAGCCTCGGAGAGGGTTTTTCCCGCTTCTACTCCGTCTTGAAGTTCTTCGAGGAATCGGCGTTGACTGGCGGGAGGCTTTGAATCACGTGCCGCTGCAGTGGCAGCGGTAATGGTAAATCCGGCCTTTGAAAGCTTAGAGAGCTCGTGATAGAGCATGGCCTTGTGGCAGTCTTTAAGCGGCATTTTGGATGAGTTAGCGGATTGTTTCACTGTTCAGCAATAGCGCCGTGCCTGCCAGTTATTCCTTGGCTTTTGCCTGTGGTTTTGCATTCCGGATGCGGTTTGGAAGCGCAGGTTCCATTAATCTGCGTGGATTGCGCGAGGGAAGGATTGCAAATTGTCTTTTAAGCGTATGCTACGGGGTGTCTGTCTGCCAAAAGGAAATTGATTGCGCCCATATGAGGGTTGCTCTGCGCGAAGCCGGCAAGGCTGTCGGGCTGACAAGTCCCAATCCACCGGTTGGCTGCGTGATTGTCAAGAGAGGGAAGATCATGTCGCGGGGTCATCACCGGCGTGCCGGCGGCCCTCATGCGGAGATTGAGGCCATGAAAGATCTAAAGGCACACGCTCTGAAAGGATCGACGATTTATGTAACACTGGAGCCCTGTTCCAGCCAGGGCAGGACGCCGCCTTGTGTCACTGCGATCAAGCGGTCCGGAATTAGTCGTGTTGTTTACGGCAGCAGGGACCCGAACCCGGAGAATAAAGGCAGGGCCGGCAGGATTTTGTGTCGGCAGGGGATCAAGGTTGAGGGCGGGGTGTTGGAGGAGCATTGTGATGCGTTGATTCGTCCCTGGAGCAAATTTATCTCGACCGGAATGCCGTGGGTGATTGCCAAGGCCGCAACAAGTCTGGACGGCGCCCTGACCCGGCCCGGAAATGAAGGCCAATGGCTTACTTCGGAAGCTTCACGTGCTGATGCCGGAAAGCTTCGCGGGGAAGTTGATGCCATTCTTATCGGGGCCGGCACCCTGCGCAAGGATGACCCTGCACTTACCCTGCGTGATCGTGCTGCATTGAGGCGCGGCAAGGGGCAACCCCTGCGGGTGATCTTAAGCAGGAGTGGGCGCTTGCCTAAGAAAGCGCAGGTTTTCACCGATGATCATCGTGATTCAACGCTGGTTTACAGCAACCGCAGCTTGCGAGCCGTCTTGAAGGATCTGGGGGCCAGGCACGATTGTGCGAGTGTCATGAT
Organism: Verrucomicrobiaceae bacterium; assembly: GCA_024229495.1. Lineage (GTDB taxonomy): Bacteria > Verrucomicrobiota > Verrucomicrobiia > Verrucomicrobiales > DEV007 > CACIUL01. The sequence continues at coordinate 3,144 of JAAESJ010000255.1, forward strand.
TGAAGGGGGAGGGAAGCTGTTGGGGGATGCGTTTGCAAAAAAGCTCGTTGATGAGGTTTGCCTTTATATTGCCCCGATACTCTGCGGCGTAAAAGGCGTGCCGCTGGTTGGCGCCGCCCTGCCGGCTTCCCGGGAATTACTCCAGCCTTCCGTGAAGCGCATCGGCAAAGACCTGCGTTTACGCGGCCTGGTGAGCACTGACTGAGCGTGGCAGAAGCCGGTTGTTTTCCAGAGCGCCGGGGCGATCCGGTGGCGGCGGGCGATTATCCCGCCTTCTGGTAATGCAGCGTCACCCATTTTCCCTTCCGCATGTTGGCGAGCTGTTGCATCCCGGTTTTTTCAGCTGCGGACAGGACCCCTTCCTTGTGCTCCGAGAGGATCCCGGAGAGGACGAGATGTCCTCCGGGAGAGAGAACATCATGGAGTTTTCCCAGGTTCGGGATGAGGACATCAGCGAAGAGATTGGCGGTAATCACGTCCCAGTGCGTTTTTTTGGAGGGGCTCCACTTGAAGAGGTCGGCTTCATAGATGTCTATTGATTGCACCTTGTTGCGCTTAATGTTGCGCCGGGCGACACGGACTGCAGTGGGATCGAAATCGAAGCCCTCTACGGCAAGGGCACCAAGCCTGGAGGCAGCGATTGCGAGCAGCCCGGTTCCAGTCCCGGCATCCAGCAGTGACCATTCATGATTGTTCTGGCGATGGGATTTTGCAAGATCAGCGAGGATGCGAAGGCAGGTTGTGGTGGTTGCGTGGTCGCCGGTGCCAAAGGCCAGCTCAGCCGGGATTGAAAGAATTTGGCGGGAAGGGTGCAATTTGGCTAATTGCGTTATTTTCTTTGGATCGGCTTCTCCTGTTACCAGCAGGGAGTCGCGGATGATGATCGGCTTGCGAATTGGCGGAGCCATGGCCGCCCAGTTTTCATTCTTTACCTTGCGGATCCTGCCGCCAAATTGTTCAGCAATGGCAAGGGCTTCCTTCTCGTGTTTGCAGTAGACATCAACCCTTATGCTCTTGCCTCCTGGCAGCTCCTGGATCACGGCATTGGTTTGACCCAGGCCCAGGAAGCGTTCTTCCCAGGCATCGCGCCACTTGGTCGAGGACAGTTTGGACCAGACGTGCATCAGCCTATTCTGGCTGGAGTATCGCCTAGATCGTGAAAAAATCCTACCAATTTGCTGCCATGGGCAGATTTAAATGGCGATTCTGACCTGGCTTACGGGTTGGAGTTACCGGAGGAAATGGAGCGGGTGATGAGATTCGAACTCACGACTTCAACCTTGGCAAGGTTGCGCTCTACCCCTGAGCTACACCCGCTTTTCCTCAATTGAGAGCGACATTAATAGGCGTGTGGGGGATGAAATTCAAGTTTTTAAAATTCACAGGTTGCCCTTTCCGGGCTGGCTGGAGGCCTCTTCAGGCAAATTTGCGATGAGCCCTGCTGACCATCTTATTGGCATCCGTGTGGTTGGTGATCGTCAATTTCTTGGCATCCCAATGCAATTGCCTCCCATGGAACCGATTGGCGATATTGCCGAGGAGGGTGGCTTCGGCAAGCGGTGCCGCGAATCCGAAGTGCGAGGTTGTCTGATCCTTGCCAAGGCAGGCATCAACAAATGAGTGGTAATGGCTGCGACCTTTCAGCTTGGGCCGCTTCAGGCCCTTGTTCCTTGAGTAGGGCAGCAGTTGCGGACCACCGACATGCGGTAGCAGCAGGTTGCCCTTCTCGCCGACGAACAGGCTGCCGCCGCCGGGGAGGTTCCGGTTCTTGTCTGCAAAACCGGCGAGTTCCCGAGCCGGTTTCTTACCGCCATCATACCAGTGCACCGGGATGGTGTCGCCGGCTGTCCACTTGGTGCCGGGAAAGAGGTATTCGTAAGTGGCCCATGCCGGCCAGTTCTCGCTGTTCCATGCCGGTTTGGCAGCCCAGTCACCGGGTACCGAGGTGGCCTTGATCCTCGTTGGGGCAGTTAATTCAAGTGCCTTGAATGGAGTGTCCATGATGTGACACATGAAATCCCCGATCGGTCCGGTGCCGAAGTCCTGCCAACCCCGCCAGTTGAAGGGATGGTAAATGCCGTTCTTGAAGGGCCTTTGCGGAGCAACACCAAGCCACTTGTCCCAGTCAAGTGTTGCCGGCACCGGGTCAGCGCCCGCAGGTCGGCCCTGCCTTGGAAATGATGCCCCGGCCCATGCATGCACCTGCTTGACTTTGCCGATGACGCCCTGCTGGATGAGAATGACCGCTGAGCGGTATTCGATACTCGATTGAATCTGGTTGCCCATTTGGGTGACCACGCCCGCCTTGCCTGCGGCGACTGCCATTGCCCTTGCTTCAGCAACTTCATGGGCGAGTGGTTTTTCGCAATAAACATGCTTGCCCATCTTCATGGCAGCAATGGCCACAGAGGCATGCATGTGGTCGGGGATTGAGACCTGCACGGAGTCAATCTTGTCGCCTTCCTTGTCCAGCATTTCACGCCAATCCTGATATTTCCGGGCCTGGGGGAATTTTGCTGCTGCTTTTCCCATCCTTGCCGTATCGACATCACAAATGGCAGCAACGTGCAGCTGCGGGTGTGAGGCAATATTACTCAGGTCGCTCCAGCCCTGGCCGTCACAGCCGACAACGGCATGGTTGAGCTTGCCATTCGGGGATGCGCCGGAGAGCAGACCGGGGAGGATAAAGGGCCCTGCCGGTGCGATTTTCAGGAAAAGGCGTCGGGTAGCTGGACTTGCTGGCATAGATTGATTTTGGCAGAAACTCGGTGCTGGGCGAGAGAAAATAAAAAAGAATCGTGCTTTCGGTAATAAGAATGGTGATTTCCCCTGCTTGAACATTGTCGCTGTCGGTTTAATCTCACGCTCCATCATGTCTGACAGACTTGCCGAGATCGTTGACCACAAGCGCCGCGAGATTGAACCCCTCATTCCGAGGGAGGAGAAATTGCGTTATGCTGCCCTTGAGAGGAATGATTTTCGTTCGCTGGCCGGGGCCCTTGACGTCGGACCGCAACGTCTCGGATTGATTGCCGAGGTGAAAAAAGCATCACCTTCAGCGGGGACGATATCCAAGGATTTTGATCCTGTGGCCCAGGCCGGGAAATATGCTGCTGCCGGGGTAAGTGCCATTTCGGTATTAACAGACGAGAAATATTTCCAGGGTCGCCTTGAATATCTCTCCAGGATCAGGGCGGATTTTGCACTGCCTGTTTTACGTAAGGATTTTATTGTCCACAGGGCGCAGATTTATGAGGCTTGCGTTGCCGGGGCGGATGCCATTCTGCTTATCGTGGCCGCTCTTGGTCAGGAAGAATTGATCGATTTGCTCGAATGCGCTCACTCCTGCCAGCTTGAAGTGCTGGTTGAGGTTCATGATCTTGCTGAGCTTGAACGGGCACTGGAAACGGAGGCGCATATCATTGGCATCAATAACCGTAACCTGAAGACCTTTGAGGTTGACCTGAAGAATACCGAAATTGTCAGTGAGGAGGTTCCCGATCATATAACCCTCGTCAGTGAGAGCGGCATCCGGACTGCGCAGGATGCTGAGCTGGTTTCCGGATGGGGGGTTGATGCCGTGCTTGTGGGGGAGTCGCTAATGAGGGCAGATGATGTCGGCGTGGCCGCTGAGGCGATCATGGCCTCTGCCGGCAACCTTGAGCCAGTCGACCCATCAGCGGAAGGATAAGCTTCTCCTATCCTCCGGCCTTAAGGGGGGGGAAAGTCTTTGCAGTGGCTGTGTTTTTACTCCCATGGTGCCGACAATTGTGTCTTGGGGCAAGAGCCTGAGGGATGCTTGTCCTGTAGGCTACACCGGCTCTTTGACAACCTGTGCCGGCCACGCGTCCGCTGATGCGGCATAGAGTGGTGTTGGTCATGGGGATACTTGGTTGCAGCTTGCCGGAGGGATACCCGAGCCGTTCACAGGCAAGCATGATGTCCGTCCATATCGGCAGGGCGACATTGCTGCCGTAGGCGCCCGGCATGATGGTTTTCGGCCGGTCAAGTCCGGCCCATACCCCGCAGGTGAGTTTTTCAGTGAAGCCAATGAACCAGGCATCCTTGGAATCGTTGGTGGTACCGGTTTTCCCCCCCGCGGATTTTTTGTAGCCAAGCCGACGTGCATTGTAGCCGGAGCCTCCCGGTGCCAGCACACCTTGCAGGATTCCAGCCGTCAGTGCGCATGCACCGGCCGGCGCGGCAGGATATCCCTGTGCTGCTGCACGGTAAAAGGTTTCCCCGCGTGCGTTGACGATACTGCGTATTGTGTATGCGGGAACGCGCGCACCGGTATTGGGGAAGATGGTGTAGGCACTGGTCAGGGATTTCAGGTCACAGTTCAGGTTGCCAAGAAAGAGCTGTGGATTCTCAGTATTTTCCGGAATGCTGATTCCTGCGTGTCTGGCCAGCTTGCAGACGTCACGGATACCGGCACGGTTCCCAACACGCACGGCTATCGTATTGCGAGACTTGATCAGGCCGAAATCAGCACCCTGCAGACCGAGTGACTTGCCGTCTGCGTTTTTCGGTTTCCAGTGTGCCTGCGCGCCGGCAATTTCTCCGTTGCGCAATGGGCCGTCATCGATCAGGGCACCTGGCATCATGCCATTTTCAAAAGCGGCAACATAGACAAATGGCTTGAATGCAGAACCCACTTGGCGCTTTGCCGAAGTGGCACGATTGAATTGGGAATGGGTGATGTCACGACCCCCGACGATAGCCAGCGTTGCCCCTGTTGAGTTGTCCATCAAGACCATTGCCCCCTGCAGGTATTGCGGTTCCCCCCTGGCTCCGCTGCTCTGGAAATCTGCGCGGGTGGGGTGCTGGTAGGAGGATTGGTTTTCAATCGCCGCAAGCCCGCGTTCAATAGCAGCCTCGGCGTAACGCTGGAGGCGCAGGTCGATACTTGTGTATATTTTCAAGCCTCCGTCCTCGGCATCGGACTGGGAAAGTGCGTGCTGCAGATCCTGACGGATGGCATCAAGGGCGTAGCTATTCTCCTGTTTTTTTCTTGCTGGACGCTGGGTCAGCACAACAACAGTATTCGCCTTTGCCAGGGCGTGTTGCTGCGGGCTGATAATGCCGCGTGAACGCATGCTATTGAGGACGGTGTCCCGTTCCGCGACCGCGGCCTTGTAATGGCGAAATGGGGAAAAGCGGTTGGGACCGCGGATAATTCCCGCGAGCATCGCGGATTCGGAGAGCGACATTTTTTTTGCCGGCTTCCCAAAATAGGATTGGCTTGCCAGCTCGATGCCGTAGATGCCGGATCCGAAAAATATCCGGTTCACGTAGAACTCCAGAATTTCCTCCTTGGTATAGGCCTGCTCGATACGCCTTGCCAGCATGACTTCAACAAGTTTGCGATGCAGCGTTTTCTGGGTCATCAACTCATCAAAGCTGTTGCGTGCCAGCTGCATGGTGATGGTGCTTGCCCCTTCAGTTTTACCTTTTATGGCCGTGCGGTAAACTGCCCGCAGAACGCCGATTGGGTCGACGCCCCCGTGGCCGTAGAACCGGGCATCCTCGCGGGAGAGCAAAGCGTCAATAAAGCTCTGTGGAATTTCACTGAGGGGCACGGCAATACGGTTTGAGCCGTGCAGCAGCCCGATTTGCTCACCATTGCGATCGAAAACGACTGAGCGTGCCGGCATGCGACCAAGCTTGGTCAGGTCATATTTATTGGCGAGTGAGGAATACACCAAGAGCATTAGCGTAAGGCCAATTGTTGCGACCAGTGCCGCTGCGGTTCCGAGCTTAATTGCAGCCAGTAGACAGCGTTTTTTTGTGGAACGCGCCGATTTGGCTCTCTTGGTGGAGGCTCTCTTGGTGGAAGCCCTCTTGGTGGAAGCTCTCTTGGTGGAAGCTCTCTTGGTGGAAGCTTTCTTGGTGGAAGCTCTCTTGGTGGAGGCTCTCTTGGTGGAGGCTCTCTTGGTGGAGGCTCTCTTGGTGGAGGCTCTCTTGGTGGAGGCTCTCTTGGTGGAG
>JAAESJ010000256.1 GCA_024229495.1 Verrucomicrobiaceae bacterium
GATCGTTGCCCCGTCATCCAGGAAGTCATCGGGGACACCCTCGCCGGAGGCAAGGTCGTGAGTGAGGGCGAAGCGCCGATTGTTGTTGGTGCCGGAAGTGGTGATCGCATCCACCATGAGCAGGGCACTGTTGCCGGGTTCACCGGCAACGGGAACCACGGTGATGCCGCCGGGGTTGCCGGTGCCCGGTGCAGTGCCGTCCCACTGATCGGAGTTGTTGTTGTGGTCCCAGGTGCCGTCCAGTGCCGCGTCGGCGCTGCCTGCCGAGGAGCCGCCATCAAAGAGATAATCCCAACCACCTCCGGGCGGCAGGTAGTCTTTGGAGAAGCCGGTGGCAATCAGTAAGAGTGTTGCCGAAAAGAGAACCCTTAGAGTAGGCATGGTAAACATGGGTAGAGTGGTTGATGGATGAGGGGAATGGTTATGTAATGAAGGATTCAGTATGAATGATACGCTTTTAATGAGGTGTTGCTTGATCGGTCCATTAAATGCCTGGAATGAATTTACGATAGGAGGAGGGAATTAGCTTTCATTAAATGATCCTCTCAGGGATTGAGAATTAAGAAAATTATTGCATGCCGTCCATGTTTTTGTGTTGAACCGACCATCACTATTAAAAATGTCGATATGGAAGGGGAGGTTTTTATCGCTGCAAGTATGATATGTGCCTTGTTTATTGATTTCATTTAATGAGCGCTATTTCCTTCTCCAAGAACTCAAGAGGGTGTAATCCATGCCCGGCCTGTTGTATTAATCAGGATAAGGGTGCAGTGACTTGCTTGTTTTTTTCGGTTACTGGCATCAGGATATAGCGAATGGAAAATGCTTGGTTTTGTCTGCGGGTGTTGCAGAGCATGGTTGTGCTTTGCCTGCTTACTTGGCTATCCCCGGGATGTAATCCCCGGGAGGAGCATCCGCCTAGTGGAACATCTTCCCCTGATGTTCCCGTCATGGAGATTATTCCGGCACCAGGACTTGAGAATGCTCCTGTGATTGGTCCCCTTGCTGACGCCTGGTCCAGGATTGATCCGAAGAAAGATGGCTGGGATTCAGAGGCACTCAGTGCGGCAGTAGGTGTGAAGCTAAAGAAACTCGCCGGGTTGATGGAAAATCCTTCTGTAATTGGTAATGCTGACATTGAGGAGTTGGTTGACGGGGATTTCAAGGCAGGTTCACTGCGTGCCTTGCGTTTGGAAACAATTCATGAGGATAGTGCATTTACGGTCCACCGGGGAATTACGGAAGATTCTCCGAGTGATGGAATGATTGAAAAGGTTAGGCATTTATTGGCGGTATTTGATCGCCCAGAACCGTTGCATGCGGCATTCAAGATTTACCGTATCGATGCAAGTGAAGGCCTGGCCAATGCCAGGGTGCTCTTTCAACTTTCCGGAATGACTAGAAGAGGGGGCCTGCAGATAAATTCCGAGTGGGATACTTTATGGAAGGCGCAATCCGAAGAGCCGAAGTTACTTGGAATCAAGGTGAGTAATTACACAGAGGTGCGTTACTTAAGTGACGGGAGTGGTGACGGGAGTGAGACGTTATTTGTCGATGCAACAGCATCGATTCTTGGTAATACCGAGGCCTACAAAAGACAGTTGTTGCGCTCAACAGACTACTGGAGGAGCAGGGTGGCACGTGATTTCGGTCTGGATGTGGTTGCTAATCACGGATTGGCAATCGGGGATGTGAACGGGGATGGGCTCGAGGATATCTACTTGTGCCAGCAGGGAGGGTTGCCAAACCGGCTCTTTGTTCGCAATACGGATGGAACTTTACGTGACATGACCGAAACGAGCTCTGCAGGATGGCTGGATTATTGTGCGAGTGCCCTGATCCTTGATTTTGATAATGATGGTGATTGTGACCTCGCTGTCTCTCAGGACTTCAAGATTTTGTTCATGGACAATCTTGGAGAGGCAAGATTTGAGCTTGCCCTTGGCCTGAGTACGCATGCCCAGACTTTCTCGATATCTGCTGCCGATTTTGATCTAGATGGTGATCTTGATCTTTTCCTGTGCGGTTATAATCCTGCCGCGGATCGCTCAGAGAGCGGTGCACTGGGTGAACCGCTTCCTTATCATGATGCACAGAACGGGGGACGCAATATGCTGCTGCGCAATGACGGTGACTGGGAGTTTGTGGAGGTTACTGCGGCTGTTGGTCTTGACCAGAACAATAACCGTTTCAGTTTCGCCGCCAGTTGGGAGGATTACGATAATGACGGTGATCCTGACCTTTATGTGTCCAATGATTATGGGCGCAATAATCTCTACAGGAATGACGGAGGGATGTTTATCGATGTTGCTGCGAAACTCGGTGTAGAGGACATGTCAGCAGGAATGTCGGCTAATTGGGCTGACTTCAATCGTGACGGGGCACTTGATCTATATATCAGCAACATGTTTTCCTCTGCGGGTAATCGCATCACCTATCAGCGGCAGTTCAAGCCCGGTGCCGGGGATAAGCTTATCGCCGGATACCGGCGTCATGCCCGCGGGAACTCTCTCTTTGAGGGGAGGTTGGACGGGGGGCAATTCCGCGATGCCAGCGTCTCTGCGGGTGTGACGATGGGTCGATGGGCCTGGGGCTCACGGTTTGCGGATATTAATAATGATGGTTGGCAGGATCTGGTAGTTGCCAATGGCTTTATCAGTGCTCCTGATACCGGTGACTTGTGAAGTGTTTACTGGCGGCAGGTCGTGTCGCAATCACCCTTGAGCGCTGATGCTCCCCGGGCCGAAACAGTGCGTTATCAACAGGGTTGGAGAGCTTTGAACCGACTGCTTCATGAGGACCGGTCATTCAGCGGGAACGAACGCAATTGCGCTTTCCTGAACCGGGGAGGGAAAGGGTTTACTGATATCTCAGCTGTCAGTGGTTTTGATTTTCCCGATGACGCACGTGCTGTAGTGGCAACTGACTGGGACTTTGACGGGGATCTTGATCTTTGGCTGACCTGTCGCACGGCGCCTCGCGTGAGGTTTCTGGAAAACCGTTCCCGCATTGCCCCGGAAAAGTGGCTTGCCATCAAGCTTGAGGGGGATGGGGGAAAGGTCAGTCGAGATGCGCTGGGAGCCCGCGCAGAGGTATGGCTTGAGGGAGAGCAGGTGCCATTGCTGAGAACCGTGCACGGTGGCGATGCCTTTCTCTCTCAGGGCAGCTCATGGCTTCATTTCGGCTTGGGAGACAAGGCAAAAGTTTCACGGGTTGTTATACGTTGGCCGGGTGGGGGCATTGGGGAATTTTCAGGGATAGAACCTGGAGGGTTTTACATGGTGCGATTCGGCAACCCTGTTGCCGTGCGTTGGGATCACCCCTCCGGGCAGAAACCACTGGTTGCCGCTGCTCAGGATCCATTGCCTGATGAGCAGGCGGCGAGGGTGGTTTTGCCGGCCAGGCTCCCCTTGCCGGTATTGGAGGGTATTGGGGAGTTGAAGGGACCAATGCTATTGAACCTGTGGTCGAAGACATGTCTGTCCTGCACGGAGGAACTCTCCGAGTGGTCTGCAGGGTATGATCGTTTGAGGTCATCGGGATTAAAGGTGTTTATCCTTAATGCTGACGGTGATTCCGAGGCCGGGGGAAGCTATCCATTTAGAAGTGCTGCCGTGGGTCCTTCCGCAGTGCGTGGGCTTGACCTTTTCCAGCGAGCTGTTCTCGATCGTTGGAATCCATTGCCGGTACCCAGCAGTTTCTTGATTGATGGCGAGGGGAGGGTTGCGCTTATCTACAAGGGAAGGGTCGGCGTTGACCAACTTCTGGAGGATTACAAGCTTCTTGGTGCGGAGCCACAGGCATGGCGAAGGGCGGCACTTGCATTTCCCGGACGTTTTATTTCATCACTTCCGAAGCCGCAACCGCTCAATGTGAGTTCGCAATTGGTTGATGCCGCGCAACCACGTGTTGCCTTGCGTTACCTCGAGGATTTTGCCGCGGTTAACCCGGTTGATGCTGACGTTGATGAGGTGATTGGTGTGTTACGCAACGAGTTGTCGCGCCTTGCGAACCCCGGCAGGGCATTACTGGCGAAGGCTGATGCAATACGGGATGCTGGTAATCCCGGCGCAGCGATAGCTGCATACCGGGAAACCCTTCGCCGGTCACCAAAAACTATCAGTGCTGCCGAGCATCTTGCATGGCTTCTGGCGGTTCATCCCGATAAGTCAGTGCGTCGCCCTGCCGAAGCTCTGGCTTTGGCAAAGCGCCTTGTGAGTATAAGCAGGAATGGGAATCCCTCACATCTTGATCTTCTTGGCGCGGCACAGGCTGCATCGGGTGATTATGCCCTGGCCGACAAGAGCGCGCGCGCTGCAGTTGAACTGCTTGGTGAAGATCCCGAGGCCAACAAGGTGCGGGAACGCCTGAAACTGTATCTGGAAGGTAAACCTTATTTGGGTGAACCCTGGCGGGAGTAACTTGGCTGCGTAGGTAATTCGTTCTCGAGGGCAATTGAGAGCAATTGCATCTGGCGAGGTGCCGTTATAGGATGGCTTATCATGTCCTGTGAACGACCGAAATTACTATTACTATTGATAGTATTGGTGGTGATGTCGGCAGTATGTTCTGCTGATGATCTCGACTGGGACAAGTCGAGGGAATTCTGGGCGTTCAGGCAACCCGTTAAACTCGCAGTTCCGGAGGTGGGCATGAAGGACTGGGCGCGCGGCGATATTGATCGCTTTGTTCTGGCGGGAATGGAGGATGCCGGGTTGGTGCCGGCGGGTGAGGCGGATCGGCAAGTCCTTGCCCGTCGTGTGTTTTATGACCTGTCAGGGCTTCCGCCCACTGCGGAGGAGGTTGAGGGCTTTGTTGCGGACACCCGCAGTGACGCATTCAAACATCTGGTCGACAGACTGCTTTCCGATCCCGCGTATGGGGAGCGTTTAGCCAGCATTTGGTTGAATATTGCGCGTTATGCGGAAGATCAGGCGCATCAAGTGGGTAACGATAAAAAGTTCTTCTATCCGCATGCGCATCGTTATCGTCAATGGGTGATAGAGGCATTTAACAGGGACTTGCCTTATGACCAGTTTATCCGCCTTCAGTTGGCGGCTGACAGGATGGGAGATCAGGGCAGGGGGGACCTTGCTGCTTTAGGATTCCTGGGGCTTGGACCGCAGTATTACAATCGCGGGCGCCTTGATGTCATGGCCGAGGAGTGGGAGGACGCCGTTGATGTCGTTACACGTGGATTCCTGGCGCTTACCGTGGCCTGCGCGCGGTGTCATCAGCATAAGCATGACCCGTTTACAATGCGCGATTACTACGCTTTGGCCGGTGTCTTTGCCAGCACTGAGGTGGATAAGCGGGAGATTGAGTTTGCTGATGGCTCAAAGGTGAATGCTCATCTGGTAAAGGAGGGCAAAGTAAAAAACCTGCCCGTTTTCCGCAGGGGGAATGTTGAGGATAAGGGTAAGGAGGTGCCGAGGAGATTCCTTGAGATCCTTTCCGGCCCCGCTACGCAGCCCTTTGGTGGCGGCAGCGGCAGGGGTGAACTTGCTGAAGTGATCGCTGACCCCAAAAATCCACTGACTGCACGCGTGATGGTTAACCGACTTTGGCAAATGATCTTTGGTGCCGGGCTGGTTGCAACGACCAGTAATTTCGGGAAGCTCGGTGAGCGTCCAACTCATCCGGAATTGCTGGATTACCTTGCCCTGCGTTTTGTGGAGGATGGTTGGTCCATCAAGGATTTTCTCAGGGAAATGGTGCTCTCGTCAACGTATCGTCAGAGTTCCTTCATTAGCGGGAAGAGGCGATCTCTTGATGAGCAGAATCAGTGGTTGTCATATATGGGGCGACGGCGCCTGAGTGTTGAGATGTTGAGGGATTCGCTGCTGATGGCTTCCGGTGAACTCGAACACGGTGATACTGGAGAGGCTTCAAAGGATCTTGAAGATTCATCGAACCGCCGGAGAACAGTCTATGCAAGGATCAGTCGTAAGGAACTTGATTCATTCCTTGCCATGTTTGATTACCCTGATCCGAATGTCCATGTATCTCATCGTGACCATACGGTAACACCGGCCCAGAAGCTTTTTTTGCTCAATAGTCCGTTCGTAATAGCTCGTGCCGGGAAGGTTGCAGAAACTGTTCCCGGCGTTAAAGCCGCTGAGGGGATTGAGCGGATTTATCGGCGGGTTCTCTCGCGCGGGACACGGGATAACGAGCTTGAAGTCGCATTGCGCTTTCTTGGTGAGAAGGAAAATCCTGATCATGCAGACTGGACGCGTTTCGTTCAGACGCTTATGATGTCGAACGAGTTCCTTTTCCGTGATTAAGGCCCGCTATCCATTACCTGTCTCCCGGCGTTCCATGCTTATGCGTATGGCTGGTGGTCTCGGCATGGTGGGATTAAGCGGAATGCTCAGCAGGACCCCGGGGTTTGCGGCAAACCCGGCAAATGCCGGGCTTGGCAACATTCCGGCGCGGGCAAAGCGGGTCATCTTTCTGTTTCTCAACGGGGCGCCTTCACACATTGATACCTTCGACCCGAAACCCGCTCTTGCCGATCACGAGGGCAAGAAACCGGGTGGCAAGCTCTACAAGGCTGCTAACGCCGGTTATATGCCATCCCCGTTGGAGTTCAGGCGGCATGGAAATTCAGGTCTCCAGCTTAGTGAGTCCCTGCCCAATCTGGCTCGTGTCGCCGACGATCTATGCGTGATTCGTTCAATGCATTGTGACGTGCCCAACCATGAGCCGGCACTCCTGCAGATGCATACAGGTATTTTGCAGCCGACTCGTCCTTCCCTTGGATCATGGGCACTTTACGGACTTGGTTCCGAGAATGAGAACCTGCCGGGTTACGTGGTGCTACGACCGAGCCCGAAGACTGTCGTTGGTCCGGCCCTTTGGAGTTCGGGGTTCCTGCCCGCAAAATACCAGGCGGCAAGCGTGATTACGCGCGATATGGCTGTTGATAAGCTGCTAGCCAACATAAAGAACGGCACATCAACGCTGGGGGAACAGCGCAAACAGCTTGACCTGTTATCCAAGATCAACCATTCGCACCAGGCTCGACGTGGAGGTGAGGATTCGGATCTGGAAGCTCATGTTGCCGCCATGGAGACAGCATACCGTATGCAGATTGAGGCAACTGATGCCTTTGATGTTTCCGGCGAATCCGTCCGGACCCATGAGGCATATGGCAGTTCGAAGTTTGCAAAGTCCTGTCTTCTTGCCCGACGCCTCGCTGAGCGCGGAGTTCGCTTCACGACAGTGTATTACACGGAGGATGGTAATAATCAGCCGTGGGATTCACACAAGGATCATTACAAGCGGCATGCAGTGCTGTGCGCTGATGCCGAACGGGCGGCTGCGGCACTGATCTCGGACTTAAAGAGGCGCGGAATGCTTGAGGAAACGTTGGTTGTGTTTGGAGGCGAATTTGGACGGACTCCCTATATGCAGAAACAGGACAAAGGAAACCCCGGGAGAGATCACCATCACACGGCGTTTTCAATGATGTTGGCCGGAGGTGGGATAAAGGGTGGTTTTGCCCATGGGCAATCCGATGAATTCGGCATGCATGCGGTTGTTGACCCGGTGCATGTGCATGACCTGCATGCGACGATTCTTTACCTGCTCGGGATTGATCATGAGCAACTCACTTACCGCTATGCGGGGCGTGACTTCCGGCTAACTGACGTGTTCGGAAAAGTGGTTCACCAGGTGATTGCCTAGGTTTCGGGAATGGAGCGGACAGCCTTGAATCTATTGCGTATAGACTTCCAGCTGGTGGATTGACCAGTGTTTACCGCGTGAATGCCCGTGTTGACTGATACGCACATGGCGGGTCTTTGTCGGTGGTAGGACGATTTCAAGGACCGGCAGTTCACCCTTTCCCTGGGCAACCGGTTTGCTCCACTGCTTACCATCCCTTGATATTTCCACACTGTATTCTCTCGGGTAGTCAAAGGCTGAACCACTGGAGTCGAGGACCAGGGATGTGAGTTCACGTTCACTCCCCATGTCGAAGGCGAACCACATGCCGGGGCGTTGGGGCGTGCCGCTTGACCAACGTGATTTAATATCACTGTCGATGGCTGCATTGCATCCCTCGGCGTGGTGGCTGGCGGTGTATTTCCATTTTTTCATTTCCCTGCCGGGGATTGGCGCCATGGCGAGTATTTCCGAGGACTTCCACATTTCCTTTCGGTTCTTTACCTGTGCGCGGACAGCGGCGACCTCCGCCGGCGTTACCAGTGAACCGTTGTTTCCCCAGGATTTCCGGACATAGGTGAGCACCGAGGCAATCCATTCATCATCATAGGACTCCAATGGCAGCATGGGGCCGGGAAACTTCCTGCCATCAAGTTCGCCAATCATGCCCTTAAGCATGACCTTGATTGGAATGTTCTTTTTGCCTACAACGCGGTGTGATCCCACCAGGGGTGCGCCAAGGGTCATGTTTGTGCCGGCTACCGCCGTCCCCTTGCCGTTCTCGGCATGGCATGCGATACAAATCGTCTTGTAATTTGTTCTCCCCATGGTGAGGAACTGATTTTCCTGCCTGTGCTTCTTGGCTGCCTCGATCTGTGCCTTATAGTTTCTGGTGATTGCAGATAACGTCTCGTTACCCGGATGTTTCTCCAATACCCGGCCAATGATCTCGGCTCCGCCTTCCGCGCCACTTCGACCAAGGGATAATACCAACTGGATGGCAACCTCGATGTCAGGGTCATCGCTCATTCTTGAGAGAGTGCTCATGAGCTCATTGTTACCCGCCATTAGTTCGCCTTCACAGAGGCGGATTGCGGCAGACCTGACCCGTTGGTCTTTATCGGCCATTGCTTTGGTAATGACAGTGGCGTCGAATTCACCAAGGCCATCAAGGGTCCATAGAGCATGCAAGCGCCCGAGTGGGGCCTTGCCCTGAATTGCCAGTGATTTCAACCCTGCAATGACCGACTTGTCACCACGCACCACGATGAGCTTCTGTGCAGTGTCGCGCCACCAGCCGTTGGGGTGGGAGAGGTGTTTTACCAGATCCGCAGTTGTCGCTTTGAGCATTTGCGGCTTTTTGTCTTTCTTGGTTGTCTTGTGGACAACCCGGTAGATGCGTCCGCGCTTGATGTTCTTGTCGAGACCATAGTTTTCCACGACCCCGCGAAGGTATGATCCTGGCCGGACCCAATTACCCTCCTGGATAATCCCCCGGTACATATCGACGATGTAAAGGCAGCCGTCAGGGCCTGTTCCTGCATTCAGGGGCCGGAAATTGGCGTCGCGTGAGCGCATGAACTCGGTGCCGGGTGTCGCATTCTTGACGATAATCTTGCCATTCTCATTAATCACCTTGGCTCTGCGCACCAGGCGGCCGACCGGCTCGGGAATGAAGTAATCGCCATACATGTCAGAGGGAAGCCGGTCGCCACGGAAGATGTGCTGCCCAGCGCAGCCGGTGAAGTTGTTCAGGGTAAGGCTGTCCCTGCGAAATCGTCCACCGCCGCCCTGGACATCGGGAATCTGTACCAGCGGGAACACTTCACGGAAACCCGGAGCCTGTTCGCCGGGGAGTGATATTTTCCCGTAGACCATGGGTCTCTGGAAACTCATGGCAGGGTTTTCTCCACCACCGGTGCAGAAAAAGTTGCGACCGACGTCATCATGGGTGACGCCCCACTGGCCTGATCCCGATGGCAGTTGCTCAGCCACAATATGATCACCTGTCCACCGGTAGCGTTTGTTGGTGTAGGTTACATACATCCAGTTATCGATGTTCCATTCCAGTCCACTGGGTTGGTGCTCCAGGTTGCCGCCACGCCGGCCCCCCTTGTAGACGAGTTTCTTCTCATCAGCCACCCCATCACCGTCGGTGTCACGGTAGGAATGGAGGTCAAACGTGTTCGTCTCACGGATGATCACCCGGTCATCGATTGGCTGGATCATGCGTGGCAGGATCAGGTTGTCGACAAAAATGGTGCGTTTGTCCATTTTGCCGTCATCATTGGTGTCCTCCAGCAAGATTACCCTGCTTGTTGGGGAATGCTGGTTTTTACCATCAATGTCCTGCATGTAGGTATTCAGCTCTGCCACGTAGAGCTTTCCGTCTCCATCCCAAGCAATCGCTGCGGGCTCCTCGATCATTGGCTCGGCGGCCACCAGTTCCAGATGATAGCCCTCTGCCATCTCAATCATCGCCATGCTTTCCTCAGGCGGGTAGGTGCGTGCCTTCTGCTGGTATAGGTCCTGGTCAAAAGGTTTAGCTGGAAGCACTCCAGTAAATAGCAAGCAGAGGAGGGCGGTGAGGAGTGTGGGTTTTGAAAATTTCATCTTAGTGAAAAAAAATCGGATGTAAGCTGAGAATCCTTCATTAAAGTGTTAGTATATATTCCTTTAACTGTTCGCGGGTTATGATAACGCCACAATCACTCTATTGCAGGACTCTTCTGCATCTTTTTTTATGTCTTTCCTGCGCCTGTTTCCAGATCGAGGGCAAGCCATTGCTTTCTCCCGGTGATTTCATTATTGCCATTGATGAGGATTTTTCCTCACGCAGCAGTTCCCCGGTCAGCGAGGAAGTCGCCAATGCCATTGATGGCAACGTGAATACAAAATACCTGAACTTTGGTCGCCAGAATTCAGGGGTCATTGTCACACCTGCATCGGGTGCGGCGGCAGTTCAGAGTTTCCGGCTCACCACTGCCAACGATGAACCTCCCCGCGACCCGGCAGCTTTTGCCATTTATGGAACCAATGATCAGATTACCAGCACCAACCACAGTGCAGGTAATGCCGAGACATGGACATTGGTGGCAAGCGGGGAGCGATCACTTCCCGATGCCCGCTTTTCCACTGCGCCCATCGTGAGCTTTGGCAACAATGTGAGTTATTCCTCCTATTGTTTTTTGGTGACAGGGCTCAAGGATGAAGCCCGTGCGAATTCCATGCAGTTCTCGGAAATTGAATTTTTCACCCAACCTGATGGTCAGGGGCAATCGGTTCTTGCTCCCGGTGACCGGATTATTGCCGTTCATCGGGGGTCTCCCGAGAGCAGTTCCCCGGTGGGTGAGGAGGCTTTTCGATGTATTGACGGCAATACCGGGACCAAATACCTCAATCTGGGACGTGAAAATTCCGGCTTTATCGTGACGCCAGGCATAGGTCGATCAGCGGTGAGTGGTTTCACCATCACCACTGCCAATGACTTCTCCGGCCGTGACCCGGTTAGTTGGGAATTATTTGCCACTAATGACCGCATACGCAGCGTGGAGCATTCAGAAGGTAAATCCGAACAGTGGGTTCCTGTTGCTTCCGGAAGCCTGACGCTTCCCTCTACACGTTTTGCCAAGGGGGATCCGGTAACCTTCAATAACTCGACGAGCTATGCTTCATATAAATTTCTTGTCCGGGCGGTAAAGTCAGGTGCCGCCGTGGTTGCCGTGCAGTTCTCAGAGATTCAGTTTGAAGGCAACGAGGCATCCGGCACAGGACTGGAGATAAACTCTGTCCTTTATGACCGTGTTGCTAAGACGATTACCCTTTCCTGGGCGTCAGAGCCCGGGCAGACATATACCCTATTTTATTCTCCAGACCTTACGAATTGGGAACTTGATGTGGATGATAGTATTTTGTCCGGGGGTGAGGTAACCTCTTTTGGTCCCTTTAACGTCATTAATCCGGGTTCTTCCACGGGTTTTTACCGGGTGCAGCGCAATTAATCACATTGTTTAAAGCGAGATGGATGATGATTCCTCCTTGTCCCGCCGGGTAAGCGATGTTTTGTATGCAGCGAATGTCTGATGAACCTGATACAGCGCCCAAGAGTACAGAAGCCGAGTTGATTGCCGTTCGCCGCGAGAAGCTGGAACGCCTTCGTGAACTCGGGGTCGATCCTTTCGGTGGACGCTTTGAGGTTGATCACGAGATTAGTGAGTTGCGTGCCAATTTTGAAGAGGGGGTCAAGGTAAAGGTCGCCGGCAGGATTACGGCGCACCGGGACATGGGAAAGAGTCATTTCTTTGATATTTCCGATTTCCGCGGGCGTATCCAGTGTTACCTGAACGCCAAGGCAATCGGCGATGAGCAGTTTGAGGTTTTCAGTCAACTCGACCTTGGTGACTGGATCGGCATTGAGGGGGAGACTTTCAATACCAAGGTGGGAGAGCCTACCGTGAAGGCGGAGGTTTTCAAGGTGCTGTCGAAGTCATTGCGACCGATGCCTGACAAGTATCATGGCCTGGCGGACAAGGAGACCAGGTATCGGCAGCGTTACCTTGACCTGATGTCCAATGAGGCCAGCCGGGATGTTTTCCTGAAGCGTTCACTGATGGTTAATGAGATTAGGGTTTTCCTTCAGCAACGCGGATTTCTAGAGGTAGAGACACCCATGTTGCAGGATGTCCCCGGGGGAGCCGCAGCCCAGCCCTTTGAGACCTTTCATAATGCGCTGGGAATGCCGCTTTATATGCGTATTGCTCCCGAGTTGTTCCTGAAACGCCTACTGGTCGGTGGCATTACGAAGGTCTTTGAGCTCAATCGCAATTTTCGCAATGAGGGAATCAGCCGGCGTCATAACCCCGAGTTCACGATGCTCGAGGCGTATTGGGCGTATGCCGATTTTGAAGCCATGGCGGACCTGGTTGAGGAAATGGTTTGCAGCATGGCTGAAAAATTTTGCGGCGGTCTTGAGATTGAGCATCGCAATGCTGAGGGCGAATTAACGAGGACGATCAACCTCCAGAGGCCATGGAAACGTGCGCCTTACCGTGATCTCATCAAGGGAGTTGCCGGTGATGACTGGTTTGAAATTTCCCCGGATGAGCGCCGAGGGAAATGTGAAGGGCTGGGTGTTGAGGTATCTGCTGATATGGAGGATTATGAGATTACCCAGCAGGTCTTCGAGAAACTGGTAGAGGAGCACACCTTTGATCCGCTTTATGTGACTCATGTGCCAAAGGAACTGGTGCCGCTTGCCAAGCAGAACACTGCTGATGATTCGCTCGTTGATGTTTATGAGTTGATCATCAACGGCCAGGAGATATCACCCGGGTATTCCGAGCTCAATGATCCGGATGTGCAGCGCCAGCGCCTGGAACAGCAGGCGGGTGGGGAAACGCAGAAAGTCGATGAGGAGTTCCTGCTTGCCCTTGAACATGGCATGCCACCGGCTGGAGGGATTGGGGTTGGCATTGATCGCCTGATCATGATGCTAACCGGGGCCGAATCGATAAGAGACGTGGTGCTTTTCCCGCAGTTGAAGCGATCCACGGGGGAAGACTGACCTGAATTTATCCCTTGTGACATCCCTAGAATTTCCCGTACCCAAGTGCTTAAGAACTTCAGCCTTTTTATAGCTTTACGGTATCTCAAGCCCAAGAGGACCTATGTCTCGATCATTACCCTGATCTCGATTGTCGGGGTCACTCTTGGCGTAACAGTCCTGATCGTGGTGATTGCGGTGATGACAGGGTTTGAGAAAAAGCTTGAGCAGGTAATCCTCGGCTTTGAGCCTCACCTGCGCGTTGAGCAGCAAAGGACGTTGTATCCGGATCGCAGGGTGGAGATAAGTGATGTCGGCAGGGAGGATGGAAGATGGGATGTTGTAAGGGAAAGGCTCAAGGCAATCCCCGAGGTTCTCAGCGCGGATCCTTACGTGATGGGCCAGGTTTTGCTCCAGTTCGGCCCGGAGGATGCAAGGCGTCAGGCAGCACTTACGATGATGGGAGCGGCAGAGGACTCGGCGTCACTGAAAAAGCGAATAGGTGAAATCCTGCAGGAGGGAGAGTTCGACCTTGGATACAGCGCGGAAGAGGGGAAATTCGGCTGCCTGGTTTCCCTGCAGTTTGCGCGCAATAATCCCGGTATTGGCCTGGGCGCGCATATTGAAGCCTTCTCGACCGTAGATGTGGCACCTATTGTTGGTGACCTATTGGCAGCTGCCGATAACGATAAGCTGAGTGATGAGGATCTCAGGGAGAGGGTAAAGCAACTTACCGATAGTATCCAGACACCCAAGGACCTGGTGGTGAAAGGGATTTTTGACTCCGCACGCTATGGGGACACGATCCTGGTGCCGCTTGAAACCGGGCAGGATTTGTATGAGCTGGATACCGATGTGCACGGGATTGCCCTGGAATTAAAGGATCCTTTCATGGCGGATCTGGTAAACCGGGATCAAGTCCGTCAGGTGCTCCCGGGCAATTGGATCGCAGTGAGTTGGATTCAACGACACAAACAGCTTTTTGATACCGTGCGCAATGAGCGTGGCATGATGTATTTCGTGCTGTTCTTTATTATCCTTGTGGCTGCTTTTAGCACGATGAACACCATGATTACGGTGACTGTTCAAAAGCGCCAGGAGATAGGTGTCATGAAAGCTCTGGGGGCAAGGGTCTGGCAGATTGTAGGGGTTTTTATCGTGCAGGGAATGATTGTGGGTTGCATCGGCTCGGTGTCGGGATTGGGGATTGCCTCTTTGGTGCTGCATTATCGCAACAGCTTAAGGGATTTCCTGGCAGAGCGGATGGGCCTGAGTATTTTTCCCGAGGAGATGTATGGGGTATCAGAGATTCCTGCGCAGATTGTATCCGGTGACCTTGCGATTATCTGCATGGGTGCCTTTGTGCTTTGCACGCTGGCGGCTTTACCTCCTGCTTACATGGTCGCCCGTCTTGATCCGGCCAGGGCACTGAGGGATTGAACCGTTGAGTTATCCGGCTTTGTTTAGCGGAGGGTCACCCTCAGGCGTAGATACTGTCTGGGGGAATTTGTAAGGGGAATCAATGAGCGAGCCACGATGAGCGCGGTGCCGCCAGGAAGGGGTGCGTGCGCCTCAATTGTGCTGGTTAAAGAATCCCCGCTCCGCCATGTAACCAGATCCGTGGATATCTCAACGGTGTAGATGATATCGTCGGCAGAGAGGTTTCGTGAGTAATCGAGGCTGAGCTGTCCGTTTTCAATGCCGGTATTCAATGAAGCATCAGATCCCATTGCATATGCGATAATGTCTCCGCCGTTAAAGCTTGTGGCATCTGATGTAGCGGGATTTCCCCCGGTGCGGCTGCTTGATCGCCAGCTTGATGGCAGGCCCGGGTCGAGTTTTTCAAGGGGGGCGATCCTTACTAGGCTAGGGCCTTGACCGTCAGGTGCCTCCGGCCAGGGGGAATCGTCATTGTAGGAGAAGCTCTCGATGGTGGATCCTGAGGCATCGATCAGGGTGATTTTTTCGCCGCCATTGTCAAGGTTCCCATTGTATTCGTTGGGTGTAAGGATCATGCGGGTGCCTCCTTCAAGAGCGCTTGCGGGAGGGAAAGTGTAGGATACTCCGGCGGAAAATTTAACGCCGGCAAGTTGCACCGGTTCGCTCGAGATGTTCATTAACTCGATGAATTCCCCGGATTCCTCCGGTCCGGACGGGTTGTAATGAAGTTCCGAGATGACTAGGTTGCTGGTATTTGCCGGAGTCCCGACGATAAATGTGGCACCGTTCAGCGCAGACCATGTCCCGTTCTCAAGGATGCGGGCATTTACCGGTCCGCTTGAAGTCAGTTCCACCGGGTTATTGTAGATCCTAGCGGAAGGTGAAACCCCATCGGGTGAAATACTGGAATAGGTGATCTGTGGAACGATCAGGAAGTCGCTACTGCCGACCGAGACGTTCAGTCCTTGTATTGCCAGCATATTGCTGCCGACCGTCAGTTCGGGAATTGCTGCGGAGATGTCCAGTTGATCATAGACAAGGGCCTGCACATCAGGGTGGGATGTCGTTGCGCGTGAGTTCCAGGAAAGGTTTGAAATGCCCGCGAGGGTGGGGGTGTTCCTGCCGCCGACATACTTGCCGTTGATGAAAGCGCTGTAGCCGTCATCAAACTTCATGTTCAGGTTGAGCTTGGTGATTTTTTCGAGGGTTGCCTGATCAGGAACCGAAAAGGGAACCCTGATCAGGCAGGAGGCATTGAGCCCCTTCATTTCAGGGACATAAAGATTGGTCAGTGGATCGTAATGGGCCGCCGTGATTTCAAAGCCGATTCCGGTTTTTCCGGCTTTCCATCCCGAGTCATCAAAGTTGTTCCTGGTCCAGTTTGTCCCCAGATTGCCGTCACTGTCCTGCACGAGCGCGGTAGCAGGCGCATTTTCATCCAGTAGGACAATTTCCTCGGGAGGACCTGCGGTGGTCCGCGGATCGGATCCATCGATGGTGAAATAAATGATGCCGCGGTTGTTGGGATTTACCATCGAGAGAATGAACCCGGCTGGCACCAGTCCGCCGTGTTGTTCGTAATCCGGTGGAGCAATGTCCGGATAAAGTCCACGGCTGCGCAGTTGATTCACAACGATGTCGCGTCGTTGCTGCAGGTAAGTGCCGATAATCCACTGCTGATCGGGAACATAATGGTCATTCCTGGTATACAGGTCGTATTGAGAGGAATTCCACTGTGATCCGGCTTGGACATCCCTGCGAAAATCTCCCCATCGTGCGGACTCGGCAATGACCGGCAAAAACATCTTAGCCGACCGGCGCCGCCAGATCGCCGTTGCGCCCTCAGGGCTGAGTGGTCCGCCATTGAACATGTGTCGCCGCACGTGATCGGCAAACTGCAGCCGATAATCCTCATTGCCACTGAGGTCCTGATGGATACCGCTTGGGCGATTGTTGCCGTTTTTTGAGGTGACATTGGCGGTTAAGGCTGCCGACAACGGTGCAGGATTCTGGATGGCTCCTGCGCCATTGGGCGAAATGGCGAATTCGGAATCCCATGGGAAAAACCGGAACGGTTCACCGTCCGGTCCCTGCCCGGCGGCACGCCAGTTGTGGCCGTCCCAGTCCCGGTTTCCGGTATAGAAATTCATCAGCATGTAGTCAATGAAGGCGTTGATGTCCAGGTGCCTGCCCATTTCCCTGTAGTTTTCGGGATCGGAAATATTGCCGGCAGCCAGGGTGGCCATCCTGTTGTAGGCGGTTATACTGCCATTGGTGGCTTTCCCGGAGTTGATGGCATCGTAGTCCCCGGGAGAATTCCCGAAATACGAAGCCATGTAATCGGCATCGGGACGTTCGTGCAGGTGATAGATTCCCCAGTAGAGGCCATTGATGTAGAGATGTACCCAGCGTCCGCGTGAACCGGGATTTCCCATCGCCAGATACAGGTCGTTGGCGAACTGGTCACGATTATACTGCGCATGGCGTGACTGGAAGTAATGACGGTGAACCCAGCCAAAGTTGTACCCCGAGCGCAGTTGCAGGAAATCGAACTCATCGGTTGCGGTGTCCCCGAACGGGGCATCCCTGAATATATCGTAGTTGAGCTTGCCTGATCCGTATTGTTTACGAAAGCGCAGGCTCATGCTGTGCTTGGGAGTGTCCGGGTTGCGACTGCTGCCGCCCTGGATGCGTAGCCCGGCGTTGATCTGGAAGCCTGTCTCGCTCTCATCATTGACCATCAGTTCCGCCGAGACGGCACGTTCCCACTCATCCCCCTGGCTTTGCGGGTTTTGATAGATGCCTTGTCCGCCGTAAAAATCCTCCGGGTCAATGGCAACCGAGAGCGTAGGGAAAGCCTGCAGGGCGGGGATTAAATCTTTGGAGTAATCGGCATGATTGACAATTTCCGGATCCATCTCGTAGTCAGCCGGCCTGCCGGCCCAGGTGCGGGGCAGTTCTGGCGGGTTGTTTTCCTGAGTCAGGACATCGGAGAGGAACAGGTAGGTATGGGTGTCGGCGTTGGTCGCGACAAAGTCATCCTTGTAGGCGGCGGCTCGGACAATGGTGGTGGAGGCGATCGGCAAAGGACTGGTGTAGCGTGTCCCGTTGCCGGGGGAGGGAATGGTGCCGTCGGTGGTATAGAAGATATCGGCTCCCTCTGTTGCAGTGGTAATAAGGAGAGAGAAGGGCGCTGAGTAAAAACCGCGGTTAATGTTGAATTTTGTATCCTTAACGAATCCAGACACGGCGTTGGAACCATTCATTGCCCCCGGGCTCGGCTCGGTAAAATACCCCTCGCGTCCGTAGGAGACGTCCTCGGGGATGGGCGGAAACCGGGGAGCAAATTCATCAATGACAGTGATGGCATCAGCGGCAACCAGTGCGAGGTATTCTCCACTGTCGTTGAGGGAAAAGTTGGTATGCAGGTAGTCCTCATCATCGAGGTGGTCTGCCTCCTGCTGCCCGGAGGCAATGAGGACCAGGTATTCCCCGGCCTGCATTACTGTGCCCTGTGGGAATGGCCACTTTCCGGGTTGAAGCGGATCGTCTGTCAGGTGATATCCCGAGATGTCGAGTGGGGAAGGGTTGGGATTGTGAATTTCGATCCAGTCACTGGCATTGCCGTCTCCGTCGAGGAAATGGCCGGAGTTGCTGGCGACAAGTTCCGAGATGTAGGCAGGGTCGGCCCGGCTAAAACAGACTGTTGCCAGGATGGTAGCGATAAGCAGAGATGTCGCTCTGAATACAGGCATATCTGTTTTTTTGGGGTGAGGGGAGAAAGGGTTTTGGGTAGGGTTTCCCTTCACTGACTATGACACGGTTTGTTTTTCCGGTCAGCTAGTTTTGCAGGGAATTCTCTCGTCGATGAACCACTGGAGTATTCGGTTTTCCTTGAGTAACCGCCCTTGCGCAGCCCTGGAGGAGGGAATCTCCTCAGGGGAGCGTCCAGTCGACCTTGGCTTCCTTCACGTTGCCGAACTTGTCGTCGTAGCGAATGAAGCCGTTTTTTGCCCCGAATTCGTGAACGAGTCGGGTGACCTTGACGTCGAAGCAGCAGTATTCGGCCACCTCCCGGTATTTGCCTTCACGCCACCACTTGATGGCATCAAGTCCCTGGGCCGTCTTGCCGGCACCAAGCGATGCGGAGGCAATGGCATCAAGTTTCAAGCGGTGCCCAACTTCTTGCTCGACGCTAACCATCAGGTCGAGGCTGATACACTGGTCGGCGAGGCAGATTGGCTGGTATCCCTCAAGGACGGCATAATCAAAATTAATGTGATTGAAGCCGATTACCAGGTCCGCCTTCATGAGTTGCTTGATCAGTTCATCGACCCGGTGCTCCGGATAGGCAATATACTTTCCCGTTACCGTGCTGTAGGTCACTCCAACGGACATTTTCATGTCTCCCTTGTTGTTCCAGCCGCCAACGTCATTGGCTGAGTGAATCGTTTCCAGGTCAAAGTAGACGTAGTCTTTCGCCATTGCTGGTAGAGCGGTTCTTGGGGTTTACGGTGTCAGGGCTGGTTGATTCTGCTCAAGGGAAAGCCATTGCGGTTCTCCAAGTAATGTAATGAGAGCCAGCCAGCTGGCAAACAGGATAAGTATGGAGCCGATGATTCCCATGGGGCTGACTGGATGATGAGTAACCTTCAGGTTTTGCTTTTTGTCCCAGTATGTCTTGCCATGGTTGGTGAGTGTAAAGTAGGCGTGAATATTACAGATTATCTGGGTGTATATTACGTTGAGCCCCATACCAAGGACAAAGACAAGAAGTGATCGGTGCAGCGCCTCCGTGAAGTTGAGCCTCTCGCCGTTGTCCTTGGTGATCCTGATATTCATGCACCATTTTCCCGGGGTGGTACCCACGAAAGTCAATAAGAGGGATTCGGTCAGCACCCATGAGGCAGCCATTCCCAGGAACAAAAAGACCACATGGATCAAGTCGGGACTGGGGCCTGTGTTCAGCAGGATAGCTTTGAGCTTTTCCGGACCCATGGCATAATACATGATTAATGCGTTCGGTGCCAGCAGAATGGGGGAATCCGTGGACCTGGCCCAGAAGCGCAGCCACGGGCGGGGTTTCTCTGTGCTTTGGGCACTGGTTTGCTTAGAAAGCATCCTGCGCTCTGCCTCGCTTATGGTGATTTCATCACCGCCGGCATCAGCAAGTTGAACCTCGATGCTTTCTTTCAGCGGTCCCAACTCACGCAGGGGGTGCCATTGCTCCATGCCCTTTAGCCATGCCTTTGTATCAGGCGTGATATCTCCACGACGTAATTTTTCGCGAACATCGTAAATGGTGAGAGGGCCGATTTTCTGGCCGTCGATATGAAGAAAAATTTCCATCCGGTTCCTAGCTTAGCTTCCTTCAATTTCCGATGCCTTGGCAACTGCAAATGCGCAACCATGATCAGTCACCCGGCCGGGCCGACATCTTGCTTAATAACCTCTTGCGCTACAGGTATGTCCATGTTAAATGATAATGAGTCTCAATAACGTTGAGACGATTTTTTCTACCCTCTCAACTTGTATTTATTCGATGAACCCGATGTTCCGTATCTCATTTATTGCCATTATCGTATCTTTTCTGCTGCCCAGCTCTGGTGGTGCCAAGGAGGTGACCGTTTACTCTCATCGCCACTATGAGGCCGATGACGCCTTGTATGCCAAATTCACCAAGCAGACCGGCATCAAGGTTAATATTGTCAAGGCTTCTGCCGATGCCTTGCTGGAGAGGATCAAGGCTGAGGGAAATAATTCACCTGCTGATGTATTGATTACTGCCGATGCCGGTCGTCTGGTGCGTGCCCGTGCCGCCGGTGTTTTGCAGCCTGCCACCAGTGCAAAACTTGCGGCACAGGTTCCACAGAATATGCGCGATGCCGATAATCACTGGCATGCCTTCACGGTACGTGCCCGGGTTCTTATTTATTCAAAAGAGCGGGTGAAGCCTTCCGACTTGAGTTCCTATGAAGATCTTGCCGGGGCCAAGTGGAAAGGGCGTGTTGTTGCCCGTTCCTCCACCAATATCTATAACCAGTCCCTGCTGGCCTCGATTGTTGCCGCAGCCGGCCCGGACCAGGCAACCGCCTGGGCAACAGCAGTGAGAGGTAACATGGCTCGTGCGCCTGAGGGTAGTGACCGGGACCAGATCCGCGCTGTTGCTGCGGGCATTGCCGATGTTGCTATTGCAAATACTTACTATGTTGGGTTGCTGGCGAATTCCCCGGACCCGAAAGATCGTGAGGTCGCCGGCAAAATCGGGGTGTTTTTCCCTAACCAGAACGGACGCGGAGCGCATGTCAATATCAGTGGTGGCGGGGTTGTCAAGAGTGCGCCGAACAGGAATAACGCGATCAAGTTGCTCGAGTTTTTGACCGGTTCGCAGGCCCAGGCGAGTTTTCCCGAGACGACTTACGAGTATCCGCTTGATATTTCCGGCACCCAATCAAAGCTTCTAAAATCATGGGGAGCATTCAAGGCGGACAATTTGCCCTTACAGACTCTTGGGGAGAAGAACGCGGATGCGGTGAAGATTTTTGCCAGGGCGCGCTGGAAATAGCAGGCAAGGGGGGTGGAAATTGAGCCGCCTGTTTACAACGAGCAGCCGGCTGCATGTTTTGTCCACCTCGGTTTGGTGGACAGGGACCGCTTTAATCGCGCTATTGATTGCGGTGCCGCTGGCGGTTGTGGTGGCCACCTTGTTTGACTCCCCGAGCGAAGCATGGCGGGAGGTTGTCGGCTATGGGGTTCTGGGCGGTTATGTGAAGGGAACAATGATCATGCTGCTGGGAACCGGGTTACTGGCCTCGATCTTTGGCATTGGGGCAGCATGGGCTGTTACTGTATGGGAATTTCCCGGGAGACGGTTTTTCTCACTGGCACTGATGTTCCCGATGGCCATTCCCACCTATGTGGCTGCCTATGCCTATGACTTTGCCAAATACGAGCTTCGTGATCCCATGATGCTCTGGGTGCGGGAGAAATTCGGGGCGGGCGCCATGATGGATGCCAACATTGTTTTCAACCATGCCCTGGCTGTTCTTGTCCTGGCACTGGTCCTCTATCCCTATGTGTATATTGCCGCCCGTATTGGATTTTCCGAAATTTCCGGCGCTTATATCGAGAATTCACGGTTACTCGGGCGCAGTCTTTGGCGCAGCCTCTTTTCCGTGGGATTACCCCTAGCTCGGCCCGCGATTATAGGCGGCCTTCTGCTTGTCCTCCTTGAGGTGATGAATGAATACGGGGCAATGCTCCACTACGGTATCGAGACGCTGACTATCGGAATCTTTAACCAGTGGTATGACTGGGAGGACACCGACTCGGCAATCCGGCTTGCCGGAGTGGCGATGCTGGTGGTATTTGCCATTATCATTGCGGAGATGGTGCTGCGGGGGCGTTCACGGTTTCATGCCCATCACGGTCTACGGCGCAACCTTGCAGAAAAACCGAAGACATTACTTGGAGCCGCGCTGGCTTGTGGGTTCTGTTCTATACTCCTGTTCTTCGCTTTTCTTTTGCCACTGTGGGAGCTTTTGAAACTGGCTTGGCATGGTGTTGAAAAGGTTCAGGTTGGCGAGCTGATGCGTCCGGTTTTCGGTAGTCTCTCGATGGCACTGCTTGCCGGCTTGGTCATTCTTGCCGCCGCTTTGTTCCTGGCATATGCGGCGCGTCTTTTTCCTGGGCTGACCATGCGCCTGCTTTCCAAGATGTGCATGCTTGGCTATGCCCTACCCGGGGCAGTGGTGGTGATCGCAATGCTGAGTGCTACCGCTTTTATTTCCGGTCTGGTTTCGGTCGATTCACTGACAACGACCCTGTTTACGGCCACCCCGATCGGGCTCGTTATGGCCTATGCGGTGCGTTTCATGACTCCGGCCCTGGCTCCGCTCGAGGCGGGAATGACAGGCATACGCCACAGTATGGACGAGGCATCACGTATCCTGGGGCGTTCGTCCTGGGGCAGCTTCTTTCGCATTCATTTGCCATTGCTCAGCATGCCGTTGCTGGGTGCCTTGATTGTGCTTTTTGTTGATATTCTCAAGGAATTACCCCTGACACTGGTATTGAGCCCTCCAAATGTGGAGACACTGGCCACCCAGACTTTCGGCTTGATGCACAAGGAGGAACGGTTTGCCGAGGGGTCCTTGCCGGCCTTGATATTGGTACTTTCAGGATGCGTGGGAGTGATTATCTTACACCGCTTGATTCGCCGGTCACACCAGGCGTAAGAACGATGCAAGTGATCATATGCCCGACTCACTGGAAATAGAGGGAATATCAAAATCTTTTCCGCGAGCTGCCCGTCCGGCACTCGATGCGGTATCGATTGTCCTTGGGGATGCTGATATCCTCGCGCTCGTCGGCGAGAGCGGAAGTGGCA
Source organism: Verrucomicrobiaceae bacterium (assembly GCA_024229495.1). Classification (GTDB taxonomy): domain Bacteria; phylum Verrucomicrobiota; class Verrucomicrobiia; order Verrucomicrobiales; family DEV007; genus CACIUL01. The sequence continues at coordinate 23,043 of JAAESJ010000256.1, forward strand.
AGACGACATTGCTGCGAATTATTGCCGGGCTTGAGCAACCTGACACGGGGACCGTTGCCATTGGCGGGGAACTTGTCTGCTCTGGGGGTTACTCGGTGCCGCCGGAGCAGCGGCATATCGGCTTCGTTTTCCAGGACTATGCCCTTTTTCCCCATCTCAATGTGCGCAAAAACCTTCTCTACGGACTGCACCAGATTGCTCACCGCTCTGAACGCGAGAAGCGTGTGGCTGAGATTGTCACTCTTGCCGGCCTGGACGGATTGGAGAAACGTTTTCCGCATGAGCTTTCCGGAGGACAGCAACAACGTGTTGCCCTGGCTCGGGCGTTGGCACCACGGCCATCCTTCATCCTGCTTGACGAACCCTTCAGCAACCTTGATCCGATGCGCAAGGATACCCTGCGTGATGAATTGCGGCGAATTGTTAAGAGCAGCGGCACCTCGGCATTGATCGTTACCCATGACACGCGCGATGCACTTGCCGTTGCCGACACGCTGGCAGTTCTAAAGGAGGGAAAACTGCAGCAGGTCGGTAGTCCGGAGCGCGTGTATTTCCATTCTACCAGCGAGTATACAGCAAGCCTGTTCGGCAAGGTAAACCGCATTCCCTGCCAATTGCTTGAGGGAAAGGACGCCCCGCAGGGTGCGCCGGACATACTTGTGAGGCCGGCTGATCTTGAGATTACCCAGGAGGTATCCGGCGGCGGGCATATTGTCGGCAAGGTGATCGCTTCCAATTTCCGCGGTGATTTCCATGAAGTGACCCTGGAATGTGCTGATGTTGCCGCGGCAAGCGGCGAGCCCACCCGTGTCACCATCTATGTGGGTGCAAACCGTAAGCCTGCCCTTGGAGATACCGTGACAGTCAGGCGTTCACGGCGTTGGGAGGGGTAACTTTTTTAGCAGTGCCATCAACTGTCCTTGAGGAATTATCCCGTTTTGGTTTAAAGGCTTTCCGAGCCGGTCAGCAGGAGGTGATTGATATCCTGCTAGAGGGGCGTAGTGCCCTGGCCGTTTTTCCTACTGGTGGCGGTAAATCCCTTTGTTACCAATTGCCGGCTTTGCTGCTTGATGGTGTGACTCTGGTGATTTCACCCCTCATTGCCCTGATGAAGGACCAGGTGGATTTCCTGAAGGGCAAGGGTATCGGTGCCGCCCGCCTTGATTCAAGTCTCTCAGCACAGGAAGTGGAGGATACCTGGGAAGGGCTTCGCTCAGGGGATATCAAGTTGCTGTATGTTGCGCCCGAGAGGTTGGCCAATATCAATTTCCGTGACAGGATCAAGGGATTAAAGATCGCGATGCTTGCCGTCGATGAGGCGCACTGTATCTCGGAGTGGGGACATAATTTCCGTCCTGATTATCTCAAGTTAGCCGATTTCTCCAGGGAGTTGCGGGTTGGCAGGGTGCTGGCACTTACAGCTACGGCTACGCCGAAAGTCAGTGGCGATATCCGCAGCAACTTCGGGATTGATCAGCAGGATCATGTGCAACTTAGCTTCCGACGTGAAAATCTGGCCCTGAGGGTGCTGCCCTGTGCAGAACGTGAGCGTGACAACCTGCTGCTGGAGCGGGTCAAATCGGAGGCCGGGGTCGGAGTGGTTTACGTTACCCTTCAGTTCACCGCCGAGAGGGTGGCGACATTCCTGTCCGCGAACGGCATTAATGCAAAGGCATACCATGCCGGTTTGCGTGACGAGTATCGTGCCGAGGTTCAGGATCAGTTCATGAGGGGAAAAATTGATGTCGTGGTGGCCACCATTGCCTTCGGCATGGGCATCGACAAGGCTGATATCCGCAGGGTCTATCACTATAATCTTCCGAAGAGCCTGGAAAATTATGTTCAGGAGGTCGGCCGTGCCGGTCGGGATGGCGGGCAGTCTTCCTGTGAACTTTTCGCCTGCCTGGATGACCGTATTGTGCTGGAGAATTTCATTTACGGGGACACTCCGACAGAAAATGCCGTGCGTGGCATGTTGGACTGTGTATTGCGCCAGGGTGAGGAGTTTGATATTTCCCGCTATGAGCTCTCATCGATCTATGACATAAGGCCGATGGTTGTCGCGAC